>NZ_JAOQKG010000007.1:0-47253 GCF_025567605.1 Oscillibacter acetigenes
GAGTTGGTGCTGATTAGGGCGAGGGTCCACCCGTTCCCATTCCGAACACGGCAGTTAAGCTCGTTCCTGCTGACAATACTTGGCTGGCGACGGCCCGGGAAGATAGGTAGCGCCAACACAGGCTCTTGTTTTTAACAAGGGCCTGCCACATTCCTCCATAGCTCAGTCGGTAGAGCACGCGGCTGTTAACCGCGGTGTCGTTGGTTCGAGTCCAACTGGGGGAGCCAAGTATTGCCGCCACTCGGCGTGGCGGCAATACTTCTCTTGAAGGAAATGCCGATACGGGCCTTTAGCTCAGTTGGTTAGAGCAGCTGGCTCATAACCGGCCGGTCCCGGGTTCGAATCCCTGAAGGCCCACCAGAATGGTTGATCGCCTGACGGGAGTGCCGCAAGCGAGATAGGGGTATAGCTCAGCTGGTAGAGCAGCGGTCTCCAAAACCGCGTGCCGAGGGTTCGAATCCTTCTGCCCCTGCCATTGTTTATTCCGAAAACCCCGATTTATCGGGGTTTTTTGTTACTTTTTCGAGGGAATGATTTTCGGGAGACCGCGGGTGACGCTCAAATGATGCCCTGAATGTGGTATCTGGCGTCATCCGTTTTTACTGTTTCCGTCTGCTACAGCATCATTTTAGCATCAAAGTTTTGCGCCCCTGGCCAGTTGGTTTCTGGTCAGGGGCGCGTTTTTTGGAGGGTGCTTTAGAGATCGAATCCTGCCGTGATTCCTGCCAGCCGGGAGGTATCCTTTTTCACGTAGTAGAGTTCTGTGATCTCTGAGGTGGAGTGGCCGAGGAGGTCGGCCACCTGCCGGGGAGAGAGCGCGCGGATGGTTCCATTCGGCTGTTTGACTCCGTTGACCAGATTGGTGGCGAAGGTGTGTCGGAGGGCATGGAGTCCCCGCTGCTCCAGTCCAGCCGCCTCCAGAATGCGGTAGTATCGTTTCCGGAAGTTTACCGGCCGGGTATAACCTCCGTGTTCATCCGAGATGAGAGGGCTGTCCTCTCCGAAGTATCGCTCCGCTCTCAGAGTCAGGATGGCGTCCACTGCCGCCTGATTGAGGGGCACATCCCGTTTGCTGGAGGTGCTCTTCAGCTTGCCGATCTTCACCTCCCGGCCGCTGGTGGATTCGGTGCCTTCCCGCCTGAAAACCTCTTTCACGCCCCGCTGGAGGTGGATGACGCGGTTCTCCAGATCGATGTCGCTGTTCAGCAGTCCGAGGGCTTCGCCTGTGCGGAGTCCGGTGTTCAGCATCAGCGTATAGGCGGCCGCCTGCTGATAGATGGGCGTCCCGTTTTCCCAGGTCCTGACAGCCTCCGCCTTGAACTTTGTGATCTCCTCCGGGGTGAAGATGGTCACAGTTTCGAAGGTTGGCAGATCCTCCTTGCCCTGGCTAGCCATGAAGTTTGACTTCTTGATCATGGGAGCCGCAGCCATTGGGTTCTTCGGGATGTACTCCTGTTGAGTCAGGTAGCGGAAGTAGTCGGTAAGGATGTTGTAGACCTTCTTGACTGTGGTGTAGGCGTAGCCCTCATTCATCCAGTGATTCAGCAGGGCTTTGATATCTGCCGAGGTGATGTCACCCACCACCTTGCCGCCGAGGATCGGGTAGATCTGATACTTGGCGGTGCACTCCAGCCGGTCGTAGGTGCCGCGCTCCACAGAGGGAAATTTGAATACCCGGAGCCACTTGCCCATGCTTTCCTCAAACTTTGCCTTGGACTCATCTGAGGCCGTGAGCTGGCGGTCGAAGTCGGCAAGGTAGGCAGTGATTTTATCTTTGACCTCTTGTTTGCTGGTCCCGCAGAAGGATTTGCGTTTCTTTGAACTCTGCTCATCCGAGTACCAGACCACGCCGTTCCAGCGGCCGTCTGATCGTTTGAAGATGTTTCCGCTTTCCAATAGTTTTCGCTGCATATTACGGCCGCCTTTTCTCAGCAACACACAATACCGCAACTGCGGAAGAATAGCCACCCTGAATGAGGACTATTATCAGAAAGTTTCTATTTGGGAAGCCCGTATATTGTTTACTTCCCCGCAAAATTTGAAAAGGGGGGAGTACCACTGTTGTATCCGCAGACATCCTATTGTTTACTGCACAGTAAATTCTGAGTTATTTGTGGGGCCAAAATACCTTGCGTGTTTTTTGTCAAAACTCTAATGTATATACTACCTTTTATCCGTTATCCTTCGGCCTTTAGCCACAAAGTGGGTTTGGGGCTCTCCCTGCAAAAAGAGCGTTTGGCAGCCGCTGGCATGCTGAACGCTCTTTTTGCCCCGTATGAGCAGGTGAAATTTTTCCGTATGCAGCCGTTTTCAACACCGCTTATTCTCGTCGGAGCTGCTGTTTCATGACATCAATGAACAGCTGGGAAAGACGCGTCAGATAGGTGTCCTTCCGATACACGGCCGCTAAATCCCATACCAGATCCGGGGAATCCACTGCAAAATAAGTCACTGCGCCAGGGTGCTGGCAGACTTTCGCACCCTCTTCTGGCACAAAAGCGCAGGCAATGCCCTGAGCGGTCAAATTAATAGCTGTGGTCAGATTGGCTGTCTCCATAAGGAGATCTGGCTCAATATGACTCTTCCCAAGAGCGTGTTTAACCTCGTGGGTCAAATTCTGTCCGGGTTTCGTCAGGATCAGGGGAATATGGGTTACCAGCTCCAGCGAGGCAACAGGATAGCCTCCAAGGGTCGGGCAGTCTGCAAGTAAGTTCTGCACATAAGGGTGTTGTGTGGGGGCGGCGATTAGAATCCGTTCTTCGCAAACGACCTCCGATACCAGTTTGCTGTAATCCAGCGTGCGGGGTAGATTCATCACTGCAAGGTCGATTTTATCGTTCATCAATGCGCTTTCCAGTTGGACGGAGCGCCCCTCAGTCAGTTCGATGTGAATGTCCGGATACTGCCGGTGAAAGCTGGGGAATACATCCGGCAGCAGGCAAGCGCCCCGCCACAGCGCCACTCCTAATCGGAGGCGTCCGCTGGTTTGGTTTTTGATGTCCTGAAATTCCCGGCGGATATTTTCATCCAGCTTCATCATCTGCAGGACGTATTGATAATAGCGTTCACCGGTATAGGTCAGCCGGAGCGGCGAGGCGCTGCGATCAAACAGTTCTACGCCCAGATTCGCCTCCAGCCTTTTCAGATACTGACTGAGCGAAGGCTGGGAGACATACAGGTGCTCAGCTGCTTTTGTTAGGCTCCCCTCATCTACGATGGCTACGAAATACTCATAGTTATGCAAGACCATATATGATCCGATCCTCCTCAACTAGTATAATGTTGACATTATAATCTTTATATTACCTTTTGCCTTTGACAAAAGCAAGTATAGACGTTAAAATGATGACAGAAAAGCAAAAAATGCGCATATTTTGCTACAATCTTGCCTATGTAAAGAAAATTTAGGACCAAGGGTCTGATAAGAAAAACCAATATGGATTTTGCACTTTCGCAAAATCACCGTACATGAATGGAGAAAAGAAAGGAGAACTCCTATGAGCCCTGCAGTGATTACGCTATTGGTCCTGCTGGTTATGGTTGTGTTTTTTGTGACGGAGAAGCTCCCCGCGGCCCTGGTGGCTATGCTGGGTGGCAGTGTTTTGGTGTTGTGTGGGATCATTGACCCGGCGGAATTGTTCAGCGCCTTTTCCGGCAGCACCATCGTCCTGGTGGCGGCAATGATGGTGGTTGGTTCCGCCCTCTTCCACACAGGCATCGCCGCCAAGATGGCGGATGTTCTGGTCAAATTCACAGGTACATCGGAAAACGGCATCATGATCGCCTTTATGCTGGTGGCTACAATTATCTCCGCGGTGTGCAGCGGCGTAGCCGTAGTCGCTATGCTGCTTCCCATCGTCATCAGCGTCAGCCAGCGGGCAGGTGTCTCCGTCTCCCGGCAGCTGATTCCCATGTCCTTCGCCGCAAGCTTTGGTTGCAACCTGACACTGATGGGCGCGGCCAGCAATGTAGTGGTCAACGGAGCCCTGGAGGATCTGGGCGTTCCCACTATGACCTTCTTCGAACTGGGCAAAGTGGGCATTCCGGTCTCCATTGCTGGCATTGTGTTCTTCCTGACCATCGGAAAGCGGTTCCTGACCCCTGGCGACACCTCTGACAGAGAATATCTGGCGGAATATACCGGCAGCAATAAGGCTGTGGAATTCAACGCCGTAAAGGCCGGGCTGTGCCTGGTGATCTTGGCAGTGCTCCTGGTGGCTATGGCCATCGACAGTGATTCCTTCCCTATGTATCTGGTGGCGGCCTTCGCGGCCTTTGTTCTGGTGCTGACCGGCTGTATCAGCCAGTCCGATGCCTATAAATCCATCGATCTATCCACTCTATTTATCGTGGCCGGCATGAGCGCTGTCTCCACAGGCATGAGCAAAAGCGGTGCCGGCGCCCTGATCGCCGATACAGCGGTAAACCTGCTGGGCGAACATCCCAACAAGTTGCTGGTGCTGTTTATCATTCTGGTTCTGGTAACTCTGCTGACCAATGCCATGATGAACACCTCCTGTGCCATGCTGGTCACCCCGTTGTTCATTCCCATCGTGCAGGCATTTGGCATGAACACCACCGCCGTGGCCATCGCCATCTGTGTGGCAGCATCCGCTCCGTTCCTGACCCCGGTGGGCAGCGGCACCAACACCCTGATCGTCCGTCCGGGCAACCTGAAGTTCATGGACTTCTTCCGCCCCGGCCTGGGGCTGACGGTGGTCATTCTCATCGTATCCATGATCTTCATTCCCATTTTCTGGCCTCTGTAAGCGACTTTTGAAGGAGGCAAATTTATGAGAGCAATTGTCGTTGACAAAGATTACGGCAGCGTCACACCCCAAGAACTGGACCGTGTGGCGGCAGCCTATCAGGCGGCCGGGATCCAGATGGAGCTGCTGGAGTACCAGGTGGAAGCGACTCGTCAGAAGGAGCCCACAGAAGAGGAGATCATCGCGGGCTGCCAAGGAGCCCAGGTGCTCCTGGCCACCGGCAACCCGCCCATCACCCGCAAGGTGATGGAGACCCTGCCGGAGGTGAAGTTCGTCCAGCGGTTTGGCGCCGGCGTCAACAGCATCGACCTGGCGGCCGCCGCAGAGCTGGGCGTGATCGTTTTGAACCTGCCTGGCTTCTGCGCCAAGGAGCTGGCTGACGTGGCCACCGCCATGATCATGGGGCTGATCCGCAACACCGCCTACTATGACCGGGAGGTGCGCAAGGGCAACTGGCCCAAATGTCAGTACCTGCTGCCCCCTGATGTGCGGGAGTTGACTCTGGGGCTCTACGGCTTCGGCCTGGCAGGCCGCCATCTCCACGATATCTTCCACAATGGGTTCGGCACAAAGGTCATCAGCTGCGATCCGTACATCAGCGATGCCGTCAAAGCTCAGTACCCGGATGTAGAGTTCGTGTCCTTTGAGGAGCTGATCACCCGCAGCGACATCATCTCCATCCATGTCGTGCTGACCCCGGAAACCACCCACGTGTTCAACAAAGAAGTCTTCAAAAAGATGAAGAATACCGCCATGATCATCAACACCAGCCGAGGCCCCGTCATCGACAACGACGATATGGTCTGGGCCCTGCAAAATGGCGAGATCCTGTACGCCGGCCTGGACACCGTGGAGCGGGAGCCTCTGCCGGAAAATGACCCGCTGAAGACGCTGGACAACGTCATCGTCAACCCCCACTGCGGCAGCTATGGCGTGGGCAGCAAGAAGACCCAGATCCAGATGGTCTGCGATCTGGTCCCCACCGCCGTGACTACAGGTAAAGTAGCCGCCCGCTGCGTGGCGGACCGAGACGTACTGAATAAAGAGACTGGCTTTACATTTATCTGAGATCGGAGGAATGAGATCATGTCTATCGGATGCAAGATCGTAAAGGATTTTCAGCGGCCCGCCCCGGAGCTGGTGACCCGGTTCAAAGATATGCCGGTGGCCAACATCGATGACAACATGGGCCGCATCGCCGCAGTGGACGCGGCCATCGAGCCCATTGGATACAAAGGACAGCTGCTGGGCACGGCCTTCACCGTCCGGGTCCCTCAGGGCGATAACCTGATGTTTCACGCTGCCATGGATTTGGCAAAGCCCGGTGATGTCATCGTCATTGATGCCGGCGGCTTCACAGACCGGGCCATTTTCGGCGAGCTGATGGCCACCTACTGCAAGGCCCGCGGGATCAAGGGCATCGTCTGCGACGGTGCCATCCGGGACCGGGGCGGTCTGGCGGCTATGGAGGACTTCCACGTCTACGCCCGGTCCGCCACCCCCAACGGCCCCTATAAGAACGGCCCCGGCGAGATCAACGTCCCCGTGGTGATTGGTGGAAAACTCGTCCGTCCCGGCGACATCGTAGTGGGCGATGACGACGGTGTGTTGTTCATTGATCCCGCCATCGCCGCAGAGCTGGCGGATGCCACCGAGGCGGTTGAGAAGAAAGAAGCCGACATCATGGCCCATATTCTGGGGGACGGCACCTACATCCGTCCCTGGGTAGATGAAAAGCTGAAGGAAATCAGCTGCGAAATCCTGTAAGCACGGTACCGCATTCCAAATTTGCTACCATCGGACACACACGATCCTTTTTTCGTGCAGGGTCCGGCCCCAGGGCCGGACCCTGCGCCCTATTTCGGATAAAAATGGTATGGCCTATCGGAATATATTGTAGAATTTTTATTGGAATAAGCTTTGCGGAGAAGAGGGAGCGAGATGGATTTTTTCTGGGAGATGTTATCCCTGCAGGAGACGCTGTTTCTGCTGATCCTGTTGGGTGTGCTGGTGAAAAAATTGAAGATCATCCGCGAAAACGGGCGGAAAACCCTTTCAGATCTTCTGATTTATGCGATTCTCCCCTGTAATATCGTAGCGTCCTTTATGGGTGGGATCACACTGCCCGATGGCTTTGTGCACAACTGCATTCTGGCTGTCTGTATCTCCATCGGGATTCAGGTACTGTCGATTTACGGAAGCAAGCTGCTGTTCCGCCGGTATCCGGCAAACCAGAAAAGTGTGCTGTCCTATGGCATGATCTGTTCCAATTCCAGCTTTGTAGGGCTGCCGATTGCCCATCTGATGTTCGGGGATCTGGGTGTCATCTATACTTCCGTATTTCAAATTCCCCTTCGCTTTACCATGTGGACAGCGGGTCTTTCCCTATTTACGGATGTCAGTAAAAAAGATGCCTTCCGAAAATTGGTGCGGCATCCCTGCATCATCGCGGTATTTGTGGGCCTGATTTTGATGGTAGCTCCGATCTCACTTCCAAATTTCTTAGAAGAAGCTATTGACATAACCAGCGGCTGCACAGTGCCGCTTTCCATGATCGTGATCGGTACAATTCTCGCGGATGCGCCAATCCGATCTCTATTCTCCAAATCCGTGCTATGGTACACCTGTTTACGGTTGGTGTTCTTTCCCGTGCTGATCTGGCTGGTGCTAAAGCCGTTCCCGCTGGATTCAACGCTGGTCAATGTCTGCATTCTGATAACGGGGATGCCCGCAGGCAGCACGACTTCCATTTTGGCAGACAAATACGGCGGTGATGCCATATTTGCATCGCAGATCATCTTTGCCTCCACGCTCTGCTCGATTCTGACAATCCCCTTGTTGACCTTCCTGATGGGCGTGTGACAGTGTGCATATTCTAGCTTCCCTTTCTCAGCAACGGACAATCCCACAATCGCAGAAGAATAGCCACCCTGAATTAGGACTATTATCAGAAAGTTTCTATTTGGGAAACGCGTATATCGCATACTACCCTGCAAAATTTGAAGGGGGGACACCGCCGTTGTATCCGCAGACATTCTATGGTAAAATGCGGGTATCACTTTTCAGGCAGGAGGTGCGGCCGGTAATCTGCTGTATATCGGACATCCACGGCGAGTTGGATAAGCTTGAACAGATGCTGGAGCTGATCCGATTCTCTGGTGAGGACCATCTATACATTCTGGGAGGCGTTATCGTCCGGGGGACTTTGGGTGGGGACATTTTTTGGAGGATCATAGCCGCGACGAATATGACCATGCTTCTGGGCAACCACAAGCAGATGTGCCTGAGGACCCTGGAACCCAATAACGAGTTCGGCGCCCGGGACCTCTGGCGGATGAACGGCGGGTTCGTCTGCTTACCGGGAGCTGATCTATCACCGGACGCACCAAGAGCGGAATGGGATCCTGTGTTTCCTCGCCGGCCTGCCGGGCTATCTGGACCTGACAGTGGGTGGGCAGAGGTTTCATCTGGTACACGGGTATCCGGGAGAGGGGCACGAAACCCGCATCTGGGGCCGGGTGGAGCCAGACAACAGAAGCCCCTTTCCGGACACCATCTGCATTGTCGGCCACACGCCCACGGTGTTCCTTACGGATGGGCACGACGAGGACTTTTCAATCTGGCATGGAGACGGCATCCTCGACATCGACTGCGGCTGTGGCAGCATGAAGGCGGCACACCGACGCCTGGCCTGCCTGCGGCTGGACGATATGGCCGAGTTCTATGTGGGCGGAGTGGGAGAAGGCACCTCTTGATCTGCCGGGCCTCCCGTATTTGCGGGAGGCCTTTTTCCTTTCTCGTGCAGCTCACCATCCCTTCATCGTCATTTCATCCTGATGCTACTCATCCTCATGGTCATCCGGCTTGTGGCCCAGAGCGATACGCCTCGCCTGGAGTTTCTGCCGGCGCTTCCGGTCGATGCGCAGACCAGTGCTGGATCGAGGCAGGGAGCAGTCCTCAAAGCTCCGGCTCATGTGGTAGAGCAGGCGGGTAACTGCCAGCATGACAGAGGGCGGTCGAATATCATCGTGCCGCTCCAGAAAGAACTGGGCGTACTGATTTCCCTCAGCGGACCTGCCGAACCACACTATTGCCTGGACCTGATCCGGCTGAACACTCTGCCCAGTCAGATACAACTTTCCCAGCATATACTGGGCATACTGGTTTCCCGCCTCCGCTGACTAGGTGAGGCGCTCTGTGACTCTGACTGCATCTTTTGACACAACCTCGCCGCTGAGATACTTCTTGCCCAGCCGGTAGGCGGCAAAGTGGTTCCCGTTCCCAGCTGCTTCTTTCAAGCAGCGGATGCCCCCGTCCGAATCACAGACTTCAAGATCGTCAGAGAAAGCAGTTTGTCCAGAGCGTACTGTGCCTCCGGCAATCCCTGCTTTGCCGCCTGGGTGAGCCAGTATTTCGCGCTCTGGCTGTCCGGGATCAGTAGAAGGCCATCCCGGTAGAGTAGACCCATCAGGTACTGCGCATGGAGATCACTCTGTTCCGCCAGCCGTTCCAATTCCTCTGCCGCATCGTTCTGATCTTTCAGAGGAAAGGGCGCGTCCCGGATGATTTGCCGTAGTTCCCAGCAGGCAGAGGACTCGCTCTGCACCTGTTCCGACTCATCGCACTCAGCCAAGTCATCATTCTCGAAGGTGATCTCCTCCAGCCGAATGCGTTCCGCCTCCTGAATGACGGCGTTCTTGATCTGCCAGAACTCCTTCTCCTGGGACAGCTTTTCTTCTCTCTGGGCTTGTCGTGGTAGCAGCTTTCCACCTCACCCTGGAGCCTGCACCACTGGTCATAGCACGCACGAACTACCTGCAGTTCCTCCAGCTTGTCCACCACCTCATCCACGGTTTTCTTCACCGGCTTGGAGAGATAGCCGTAGGACTTCTTTCCCTTAACCGTTTCCAGTTGTTCAGCCAACTGCGCCATCTTCTGCTCGATCTCAGGGCGAGTACAGATAGTCCGAGCCATCTCCTGGGGGAGTTTTCGGATGGTCTGCCGAGCTTCCCGCACCACTTCATCCTGCGACTGAGATTTCTGCTCGTAGGTGTGGAGCATCTCCTGACGGAAGATCTGGTTGGTGAGCGTGGACTTGATCTTGCGGATGCCCTCTCTGGTGAGATAGGCCTCACCGGGTACCGCCGACCACGCCATCATGTGTACGTGGGGGTGCTTCACCTCATCATGGAAAGCGGCGTACCATCGGAAGTGATTCGGCGGAATGTTCATGGCGGCGATGTCGTTGTGGTTTGTCCGGAGCAGATTCATCCACACTTTAGCATTGTCGCAGTCCAGCCGTGTTGCATCCTTCCGTTTCAGGGAGAGGATGTGCGTCCATACCTTTCCAGTGTAGTGGTCCAGTTCTTCCATGGCCTTTGCCAAGTCCACGCCGTCCTCATCACTAAACAGACCATGCCCCCCAGCCGCTCCGCCCTGGGACGAGTGGCGATGTACTTCATGTAGCCCTCTGTTTTCTGTAGTGCTGACCAGTTTTCCTCCAGCGCCCTAGTGATGAGCGAGGAGGCATTGGCCTTGGTAGGCTTGGTTTCGTAGCCGGAGAATTCATTCAGCTCTTTGACATTCGGAAAATATTTCACCAGTTTCGTGATGAACTGCTCCTGCTTTCTGGTTGGCGGACGGTCATCTGGGAGCAGCTCCACCCGCTCCCTGGTCCCGATGTAGTGGAGGTATCCACTGACGGAATGATCCTCGCCACACTTCAGGTAGGGGCTTTTCACGATCAATCCTGCCACTCATCGTCCTACTCCCAGAACTCCCGCGCCCGCTGTTCCAACGAGACGCGGCCATTGGCCTTCTTCACATTGATGACGCTCTGCGCACGGCAACGGCGGAGATCCTCCTCGCTGAACTGGTAGATGTCAGCGAGGATGCCAGCCACCATGTCCTGCTCCACTGCCTGTTTGAAGGCAGGGAAGACAGGCGATCTTCCAGCTGTCCCAGCGTCCATCCAGGCAGGACTTGACGGAGGCGGGGAGGAATAGACCAGCATTATTGGCGCTGAGATAGTCAAGATAGAAATCTACGGCATTCTCGATGAAGGCGGTGAGGCTGCGGCCCCCGTCCTCCTGATACCGGCGTTCCGGAATTGCTTTTTTCTCCAGCGTCAGGTACAGGGAAAACTTCTCTTTTCTGCTCAAAAGCGGCTCTTTTCCAGGGCGTGCTCCCTGTTTTTTGTTGTGACAGTAGGTGTTCTGGGATAGTGACCGCAAACGTGATTCCCGCTGGCTGTTTTGACCCCACTTTCGGTCATCCGGAAAATTCCTGTAACTGCCCGCACTGCGGGCAGATGTGACTGGCTGGAGGCACCATCGGTGACCCCGACGTTTATCCTGTTCCTTTTTTCGTCCCTCGTAAAACCCCCAAAACGGGCCAAATCCGTCCGAAGCCACTGGGAGGGGCAAGAGCTCACGCAAACGGGGCACACAGCGGCTCACAGGCGGTCACGCTGGAGTCTCCAGCTCCTGGAAGGACTTGGCGACCCGTTGCCGCTCTGCAGCCAATTCTACCCTCTCCAGCTGTCAGGCGTAGGATTCGGCGATCACATCCTGAATTGGCCGGAGGGTGAACAGAAAATTTCCGCTGTGCCGACCACTGGCTTTGGTGGTGACCTCGGTAGGCTCGGTGGAGATAAGCTACCGCTCCTCCAGTCGGCGGATGCACTTGCGCACCGTGTTCTCACTCATGCCTACCGCATGGCCAATCGTTTTGATGCTGTGCCAGCACTGATGTGTCTTTCGATTTTTGCACCGTTTCAGGAAACTGCAGACCGCCAGTTCTCCATAGTCCAGTCCCAGCTGAAACAACTCGTTGGGCAGAAAGAAAACGTCTCGGTAATTTCTATACTTCATGTTCCACCTCCTGTGTGATCGCTCACCCACTGTATGAACTGCTCCTTGGGCACCACCATCCGGTTCCCGACGCGCATCACCGGGAAGCCCGGGTCGTGCAGCAACTCGTAACCGCTAGATGGTGACACGCCCAGAACCTTTGCCACTGTTTTTGCATTGAGAAACAGAGGCAGATCATCATAGCTTTTGTAATGGGACTCTTTCATACGCACCTCCTGCCAGTAGATCTCGATCCAATGTTTGTGCTTTCAGTCTATCAGCTGACCCGGCAGCCTTTTTGCCGGGTCTCGAAATTTTTTCAATCAGCATCCCTTTTCGAAGCCTCACAGACAACATTTGGATGGATCAAACGCAGGAACTCATCCACGGAGTGGGTCTCTCTGGCATCCTTCACTTCTGGTATATTTGTCCCGGCTCTTTTTGAAATTTTCATTCTAGCTGTAGTGCTTTTTCGCGGGAAGCAGGACTCATTTTAGTAACTTCCAGGAAAAGCAAATTGGATGAGGATAGAGTTCATCACTTTCAAATCCTCACCATCCAGATCCATTCGGACTCTTAGCAAAGGCGATATTTGAGCTGCCGACAGTTGCGTTTGAGCTGGGTGGTGCCAATCTGAGACGCGAATTCCTCCATAGAGACCAAAGGAAGTCTCGATGGGATATGTACAGGATAACATGACCAGGGCGCTTCGAATCGTCCGCTCACAAACTCCAAATCGATTTGCCAGTTGTTTCGTTGTACCAAACCGTGCGCCGCATAAGTAGCCCCATATCGCTTGTCTCTGTTCCGAGGGTCCCAATGATCTCACTCCCACTTATCGCTCCTTACTTCCGAGGATACAGCGAGACCCGGCAAGGTAACTGCCGGGCCTCCGAAAATCCTGTAGGAGCTTATTCGTTTTCTGCATTTCTAACAATCTTGAAATCAAAATTTAGACAAAATATTCTTGATAGCCTACACCGTAACTTTCAGTACGTTTAGTTCACGGAGCTAAAGGCAGAATACCGGCCAGTCGAAGAAGGTGCCGTCATTCTGCTTGATCAGCGTATCGCAAGTGGGCTTGCAACCAATGCTTTTTCTTTGTATCGCATATCAAAATCTGATAAGTGGCAGAAATAAGGACAGACAGTTTTGAAAAGGCGGGAGCATCGCTCCCGCCTTCTTGCAGAGGCACCTCACGCCTCCACAATCCCCATCTGCCCGCCCAGATCGATCACTTCTTGGGCATAGTCCTCCGGCTTTGTGTACACCATACGCTGGTGCAGCAGGAGATTTGGCTGATTGTTCCGCCACGCCTCCGCTTGGTTCAGATTGTCGATTCCGGCGACAGAGCCGACCTTGTAGCCATTGGGCAGGGTCAACATGAAATTCGTGTTGAACAGGCTGCCGTATTGATCCAGCGCCTCCGTGCCCTTGATGCCAAACAGCTTTTCCGTGAAGGTATAGTTGTCGAAGCCGATCCCTGTCAGCGCGTTGTGGCTCCCGTAGTAGACATCTAGGCGGAAGTCCGGGAAGCGGTAGTTGTGTCCGGTCCACCGGGAAAATGTATGCCAGCTCAATGCCTATGGTGCGGGAGAGTTCCGCCGCATACAGGCTGTCCACAGAGATCGGGGGGTGGAATTTGTCCACAAACTCCTTGATGTTCAGGTAGTGGTCCGGGTGCGCGTGATTCAGGAAGATGTAGTCGCAGGCATCAAAGTTGTCAATCGAGAGAGGAGCTTTAGCTTCAAGCATCGAGCGAAGTGAGCCGCTGGCATGAGACTTCCAATAATAGAAAGCTACTATTAGAACGATGATTACCCGTTTACAGGCTGTAAGGCAAGTGATGCAAGCAAAATAAATTTCAGTGCGCCTTGAGACGCTTGCCGGTAATAGGCCTTCATAGGGCCTACTCAAGCCATCGGCTTAGCCGGTGACTATGACTGTAAAAGGAAACCTCCGACTGTGCCGATGTTATACTTAGCAAAGAATCAATGAAAACGGTGGAGAGAAGGGGGAAGAATTTTAGAAATGAATATAGGAACACCCTATGGTTATCTGATTAGCGGCAGGCCGTTCCTGAGAATACGGCAGAAACGGATGGCTAAGTATTTTGAAAAGCCAGAGAGATTATATGATAGATAGCCATGTTGCCACAGCGTAAGCAGTACCAGTGCAGCAATTTTTACTTTCCAGCTTTTTATTTTTGGGAGAATTTTTTAGGTACTGTAACAATTTTACATAATTGTAAGTATTTATTTACAGTGTTTACAACTTGTGTTAAAATTGGCTTACAATAATTCTTCCAAAACAGAACCGGGGAGCTGTGTGAATTTTCGTTAAAATAACGGAAATCGAAAGGAGGAGAAATTCCCTTGATGGTCCAGAGTCTACATGAAATTTCAACAAAAGCATTGATGCAAAGAATTGCCGATGAACTGGAGGGACTCATTGTCGCGGATGCAGAGGGACGGTATGCCTATGTCAACCAGCGATGGTCATCACTTACCGGGTATACATTTGAGCAGGTAAAGGGCCGATATGTCCGGGATGTTGTTCGGCTTTCCCGCGTGGATGAGGTATTAAAGACTCAAAAATTTGTGTCTGGGGATGCGATTCTCCTGAACAGTCAAACTGGGGAGGAGGTACCGGTCTATTGCTCCTACACACCGCTGTTTCACGAAAACAAGTTGGAGGGTTGTCTCGTCTATATGATTCGAAAGAATGAGGATGTTTCCATGGCGGTTCCCTCTCATGTCGTTTCACTGCTGGAAGAACTGAATCGCCAGATGCAACTGCTTCAGTCCTTTCAGCAAAATACCGTAGATCCCTTGGATCGGATTGTCGGAAACAGCCCGGAGATTCTGAAAATGAAGCACGAAATTGTCTGTGCAGCGCGGTCCTCTTCCACGGTTTTGATTGATGGAGAAACTGGCAGCGGCAAGGAGCTGGTAGCGCATGCCATTCATGAACTCAGTCCCAGATGTAAGAATCGCCTGATCAAAGTGAACTGTGCAGCGATCCCCGCTGAACTTCTGGAATCAGAATTCTTTGGTTATGTGGAGGGAGCCTTTACGGGGGCCAGCAGGGGAGGCAGGATTGGAAAATTTGAGATGGCAAATGGCGGCAGCCTCTTTTTGGACGAGATTAATCAGATGCCGCTTGCCCTGCAGCCGAAACTCCTCCGGGTATTGCAGGAGCGGGAGATTGAGCGTGTGGGATCTTCTGCCACAATCCCCATTGACACGCGGATTATTTCATCGACAAACACGCCTCTTGAAAAGCTTGTGATGGAAGAAAAATTTCGCAGTGATCTCTATTTCCGACTGAATGTGGTATGCATTCATGTTCCGCCATTGAGAGAGCGAAGCGAGGATATTCCTTTGCTGATCGATTGGCTGATGAAGCAGTTGAATTTCCGGCTGAACCTCCAAATCCCGGGAATCTCTCAGGAAGCCGTTCAGCGTCTGATGGAATATGACTGGCCGGGAAATGTCCGTGAACTGCAGAATGTTTTAGAACGGGCCATGAATCTTGCCTGGTTTGAGACGCTGGAGTGGAAGTATTTTTCGGACTATTTTAAACATCACGCATATGAAACAAAAACATTAAACTCTGCCGCGCCGCCGCGCTTGCTGCGCCAACGGACGGATGAGCTGGAAAAGGATATCCTGATGCAAGTTTTACAGGAGTTTCACGGTAATAAGACCTTGGTAGCACAAAATTTGGGAATTTCCCGCACAATCCTGTATAAAAAACTTCATAAGTATCAACTTCTTTAAAGACTCAGCAAACAGGGGAGTTGTACAGTTTTACAACACACTATGCCAAGAATGGAGAATTTTTGTATTTTCCATTCTTGGCATAGTTTTTGCTTAGGTAGTAAGGCGTCAAGGCCCTGACAATGCTGTTTCAAAACGAGAGGAGGCGTTCTATGGGGAAAAAAATTGCAATTTATGGGGCAGGAACGATCGGCGCGTGCCAAGCGACGCTGACATCTGGCAATGGATATTCCACCGTTGTAATTGGACATTCAGAGGAGGGACTATCCCGCTGCAGAAACACCATGCTGCAAAACTGGAATGACCTTATAGCCCAGAAATTGGCGACTGCGGCCAATCGGCGTGCTGCGATGGACCTGGTGACGATCACCAATGATGTCTCAGCCCTTAGAGACTGTGACATTGTTTTTGAAGCGGTTTCAGAAGATGTGAACATTAAGCAGCGTGTGTATAGCATCATTACCGAGGTCTGCGGCAGAGATATCATTGTGGTATCCACAACATCTTCCATTGATGCTGCAATCCTGGCAGAAAAAATTGAAAATCCCGCAAGATTCCTGATTGCGCATCCATTCCAACCCGTCCACATGCTTCCCCTGGTGGAAGTTGTCCGGCATACAGAGACATCAGAGGAAACTCTGAATCAGGTCTGTACGCTGCTGAAGGACCTGAATCGACAAGTGGTCATGCTGAATCGCAGTGTCCCAGGATTTTTAGTAAATCGTTTTGCCCAGGCATTGTTCCGCGAGTCGATTTATTTGATTGAGCAGGGGATCACCACTGCGGCGGACATTGATCGGGCAATTAAGTATGCAGTTGGAATGCGGTACGCTTCTATAGGGCTTTTGGAATATTACGATGCGGTTGGCTTTGAGTTGGAAAGGGCCATTGCACTGAATGTGTATCCAGATCTCTGCGACACAAAAAGTATCCAAAAGACCACTCTGGTGGGGATTGCCTCCGGGCGCACGGGGCAAAAGGCGGGCCAAGGACTCTATGATTGGTCTGAAAAGGACGAGGATGACTTCCGATACCGGAAGCAGGCTCCCTATTTTGAGGGCGTCCGGCAATGGCATATGCCGGAGTGAATGAAACACCGGCTCACATTTGGAGTAGAAAGGATGGAAAATATGGCGAACAACAACTGGAAAATCACCTGCCTGCACTATGGTACGCTGTCCTGCTATAAGTCCTTATTTGATGGTGGGCTTGACCAAACGAGATATCCCTTTGTCTATAGTGGGTATCTCCTGCAAAAGGATGGTAGAAATATTCTTGTGGATACTGGTGTTCATCAGGACAACATTGTCGATGGCAAAGCTTGGGCGGACAGTCCGGCGGAGGGCGGCAATCAATTTGTTTTGGATGCGCTGAAAGGAGAAGGTCTGACACCCGACGATATTGAGATTGTCATGTATACCCACCTCCACAACGATCATGCAGGCGGCATGCTGCTGTTTCCCAATTCACAGCACCTGTTTCAGAGGGATGAGTATTACAATATGCTTCACCCCCTGCCCACACAGAAGATTCGAAGAGATTATGACCCGCGCACGCCAGGCGACCTTGCACAGATCAAGAATGTACGCATGATTGATGGCGATTTTGACATGGGAAACGGAATCCGCCTGTTCAAGGTTCCCGGTCACTCCCTAGGCGGTATGGCCATTCAGGTCCAGACTGCAGAGGGCAAGTATGTGATTACCGGCGATATGCCCCATATTGCCCAGTCTCTCTTCCCGCAGATGGATAAGATGGAGGTCATTGGCGGCGAAATTGTGGATATCACACCTGCACCTGAGAACTGGGGACCCTTTATCCTCAACAGCGTTATCTATGACCACTATGCCTGCTATGACAGCTTCAACAAGATTATGATGCTGGCGGAGCGGGAAGAGCCTAAGTGGTTCCTCACTGGACACGACATGTGGTGCGTCAACAAGAAATACTTTGGATAATGCCAATGCTGGTGAAATGTTCATACGTAAGGAGGTATCTGTATGACTTCACAAATGTGGATGATCCTAATTACTGTGGTCTACGTATGCGCAATGATGCTACTGAGCTGGATCATCGGAAAAAAGACCACCAAGGATGAGACGGAATTCATGGTTGGCGGCCGGGAGTTTACGGCCTTCATGACAGCCATCGGCAACGGTTCCATTCTGATCTCTGGCGGTTATCTGCCCTCCATTATCATGTACGGCTATATGTTCGGTATGGGCGGCATGTGGTTCTACTTGGGCTGGGGCACAGGAGCTCTGGTGGCTTGGCTGTGCTGGGCCGGCTTCTGGCGGACATCCGGCGCCCTGACGCCCACCGAGTGGTTTGAATACCGCTACGGAAAGGGCGGCCGCATGGCCATCACCATTGTAATCCTTTTTGCCTCCCTAGCCATTCTGGGCTGGCAGTATGTGGGATGCGGCGAGACCATCGGCGGTGCGCTGGGCATTGACCCCAAAATCGCGATGCTGTTGGTAGGTGTGGTGGTCACGGCCTACGTGGTATTCGGCGGCATCTGGGCGGCTACCGCCACAGATGTGATTCAGTTCTCCTGGGTATTCATTATCCAGTTCATCATCCTGCCGACCTTTTTGATCGCGAAGTACGGGTTGCCTGATGCAGTGGCGCTACCAGATGCTTTCCTCTCCCTTCCTTTCGGTACGCTCCCTGTCATCAAATTTGTGGCACCGTCTGTCATCACCTTCCTGATGATGCACCAGTCTCTGCTGAACCAGTCTCCGTATTGGGCCCGGGCGGCGGGTACTCGCAGTCTAAAGAACTGCAAGCGCGGCTGGATGTGGACTGTGATCATCGCCTACTTTACCGGTGTTGTCGGAGCTTTTATCGGCTGCTATGCCCGGCAGCTTCTGCCGGGACTGACGGATTCCAGTCAGGCGTTCGGAGCCTTGATGAATATTTTGCCGATTCCTTTGGCGGCCTGTATTATGGCCGGCCTGATGGCGGCCACCATGTCCACCTGCGACATCTACCTGGTATCTGGCGTGAATCAGCTAGTCCGTGATGTGGCGCAGTATTTCCTGAAAATTCGTGATACCAAAAAGCTCCTGCAGTGGGCGAAGTGGGGCACCATCATCTATGGAATGGCCTCGGTATTCTTCGCCATCTTCTGGAGCGGCGGGCTGAGCTATCTCTTCGCTTTCGGCACAGGAGTGGGTGCCCCATTGTTTGTCTACTATCTGGACTCCTGGCTATTGCGGGTAGGCAACCAGAAGGGAGCGATTGCCTCTGTTGCCGTGTCTATGGCCATTGTACTGTACTGGGATATCCTAACCACCAACTCCCAGCAGATGAACAGCCTCTGGCTGATTTTCCCGGCCTCTTTCCTCACGCTGGTGATTGTAAGCTTTCTGACCAAGAAGGATACCGTTGTTCCTGTGGATGAAAAGACGGGACCCAATGAAGCCCAGATGGAGATTCTGAAAACCATCAAGCGTGGATATTCAAATGCCGGCGCTATTATCACCAGTATGACGCGCTTCTGCAATGAGCATCAGCTACAGGCTGGCCATATCCACAATGCGCTGGATTCTCTGGAGAAGAGCGGCTATGTCAAGCGAAAGGGACAGCGGCTGATTGCCCAGCTATATTTTTCCCTGACGGAAAAAGGCGATGCCGCGGCCTGTGCCAATATGAGTGAAACAGAGTTGAAGACCATTGCCGTATATGGAGTGGACAGTCAGGCAATCCAGTTCATGCATTGGATCGAAAAGGACGATGCCACGATGAGCGAGATCTCTGGAAAGCATTCCATCTACATGATGGAACTGAGTGCCATTTCTGAACATCTCTCCGATCTGGGACTGGTGAGAGTCTTCGGCCAAGGACGATTGAAAGCCGGACTGACGGATGCTGGGCGGCAACTGTTGCGGAAGACTGCCGCACAGCATTCATAAGCAACAGGAAATCTCTTTTCCAAGAAAATGCTGAAGGAGGGAAAAAGGTGAATGCTTATGTCGCTAGAAAGCTGGCAGAATTCGCCGCCTCAATTTTGATTCTTGTTCCCTGCGTCCTGTTGCTGGCATGGGAAACTGCTCTGCCCAATGCAACATTTCTATGGGCGGTGTTGCTGGCCTGCAGCGGAGTTTTTCTGGCGGCACTTATCCATGCGGACCGCTGTCAGGAACAGCGGTCTTGGAGACGTGTAGTGAGCCGTTGCGGTGGCTTTGTGATCATGTTCCTGTTCATTCTCTATAAAGTTATAACCCTGTTGTTTTAAGAAAATAGAGTGAAGAAACTGGCATAAGAGAGAGTCCCACACACAAAATGGTAAATGTCAAATACAGGAGGATATAAAGGAGTGTGGGTGTGGCTTTAGCCACGCCCACACTCCTTTATTGCCCCTTATATTTGACATTTACCCCAATTCCAAGACCATCAACAGTTTTTCGTAGACATCCCGGTTGGAAGTTCTGAAGTACAGCATCCTCCACGGGATGCCTGACACAATCTGAGGCAGACAGCACCGTTTCAAACTCACTTTTACTCAGGTGCCTTGTTGATACTCTCCGTGCGGCGTGGCTGGAGATCATCTTCGTTGAATTGATAGGCATCCGCCAGAATGCCGGCTACCATATCCTGCTCCACTGCCTGCTTGTACAGCAGAGAGGACATCCGATTCTCCAACTGTCCCAGTCGGCCGTCCACATAGGATTTGATGGAGGCCGGGAGAAAGAGTCCTGCGTTGTTGGCGCTGAAGCAGTCCAGATAGAAGTCGACGGCTCGTTCGATGAAGGCGGTGAGACTGCGGCTTCAATCCTCCCGGTACCGCCGCTCTAAGATGGCCTTCTTCTCCGGAGAGAGGTAGAAGGCGAATTTCTCTTTTCTGCCCATAAACTGCTCCTTTCTGGGGCTTGACCTCTGTTTTTTTGTTGTGACAGTAGGTGTTCCGGGTTCGTGACCGCAGAGGTGACAGCACAGGTCGGATTTTGATCCCACTTTTGATACACCGCAAAACCCTCGCAACTGCCCGCACTGCGGGCAGTTGTGACCGGCCGGAGGTGCTACCGGCGACCCCGGCCTTTATCCTGCACGATTCCCCCCCTCGGTCCACCTGCCCATTTAGGCGTTAATCAATAACGGGAGCTGCGGCACACAGTCCCCACACGGAATGCCTGTACCCTGCCCACGCTGTCACCTCCGCACACAGCGGCCCAGGCGGTCACATGCCGGCCTGGGCCGCTGCTGCCTTCTGACGCATTACTGTGATTTCCAGCCGCGCCAACTGACGGTCATAGTACGCATTTACCACCTCCTGGGTGGGACGGAGGGTGTGGTGCAGATTCCTATTGCGCTTCTGACCGGCCCTGGTCATAATCTCTGTCGGTTCTGTGAAGAGGAGCTCCTGTTCCTCCAGTTGGCGGATGTACTTGCGCACTGTGTTTTCACTCATACCCACAGATCTCCCAATCGTTGGGCCAGCACTGATGCGTCTTACGGTCCTCGCACCGTTTGAGGTAACTATACACTGCCAGTTCACCGGCATTCAGACCCAGCAGGAAGATCTCGTCGGGCAGAGAGAAGTAGGTTCCACTTCCGTACCTGATTTTCCACCTCCCGTATGCTCATCCCCCAGCGGGTGAACTGCTCCTTGGGTACGACCATCCTGCTGCCGATCTTTAGTACCGGGAAGCCCGGCTCGTGCATGAGCTCGTAGCAGCTGGATTGTGACACACCAAGAAGTTTTGCCACTGTTGCCGTGTTCAGAAACAGCGGCAGATCCTCATAGCGTTTGCAGTCCGATTCTTTCACGATGCCTCCCCCGCATTTGAGAAATACACAACCTCTCATCATGTACAAGCAACAAAACAGGGAGTTGAGCGGAGACAAGAAGAAAATTCAGAGAATTACACAGATTCAAGCATCTTGATTCAGTGCTTTTGCCAATCAGATACTTCCTCTGACAGCGATATGCGTAATCCAGCAAGTGGGCAAAAGAAAATGAAGCGATGACGGACAACGCAAGAATCTGAGAGAATGAATATGAAACCGAGGAAAAGAAACGGCCGGATTGATTGATCCAACTCCTAATCCAGCTGGCCTTTTCATTGCTGATGCGGCGCAGTTTCTGCGTTGGTGCTGTTGGAGATTTCACAAGTGTCGATTATTTCCTCCCGCCGGGCATATGTCAAGGCGATGCCTTCATCACGTTGCTGGCGGGAATCCAGCTCAGTTTTCACAGGCTTTTATATGGAGAAATCGCCAAGGCACCAGGAAGGAGAATCTTGGTGCCCCGGCGATTTATAGGAAATAAGATAGGTAGCAGTAAATTATCTAAGCACTGTGTAGGACAAATGGATAGACTACCAGTCCGGACACAAAAGCAACATATAAAAATTCCGCTGAGGTATTTTCACCAATTTTCCAATGAACACACTCCGTCAAATCCGGATAAACCTGCTCCGATATTCAGCCCCTTCTGCAATATGGCCGATTCCGATGATGCAAGGAAGCTGGTATCCTGATGGACAGCCCAGCACTTCCAAAATCTTCCTCGGCTGTTCCTCTGTGGGAATTCGCATGGAGCGGCCAAGGCTCTCGTCTGTGGTAGCTAGGAAGACGTTTTCGATGACGCACCAGATCTCGACAAAGTCCATCAGTTTTCTGGGCCCGACCTCCATCATGATCTGTGCTTCCCGCTTATACAGCGGCAGAAGGACACATCCAGCTTCCGCACATACTTTTTTGCTTGGGGAAAGCGATCTGAATCATCTCCTGCACTGGATTTTCAGGAGGAGTGTCCTTACAGGGCAGAGGGTCAATGTAGTCGGTGACTTTTCGCTTTGCCATCTCCGACGTGACCGCAATAAGATTCCACTTGCGTTTGTGGTCAAAAGAGGGAGCCGTGATTCCGGCCCGAATAATCCACTTAATCTGTTCCGCTGTTACCGGTGTACCAGTAAACTGAAATGTTGTGCGTCTCTTTTGAATATCTTCTTTAAATTCCATAGGTGTGACCATTCCTTTCCGCTACGCTCCAAGGCACCAAAATGGATGAAACATAGGTGCCTCTCATACAGCAAGTTGAAATTTGTTAAAATAGGCTTGAGGAAGCAGGTGTACTACAGAGCACGTGGAGGTGAGTAGGCTCAACCTCGTGTTGGACTAAATAGGTATGTGCTGGACGCTCTTTCAAGCACCAATAATTAGGGCTTAACACCCTGTAACCTTATCTTTGGAGAGACGGACTGCTTCAATCTTTCAGCGGGCGTTCAGTCCCTGCTTGTTCTCCTCAGGTTTTATTTCGAGAGGATATGCTATGCCTTTCCTCCTGTTTTTACCACGCCTGTTCCCGCTTCCGATCCCGCTCCAGAAAGCCTTCGGCACCGATACTTGCTGCCCACGATACGTAATCACAACAGAGTCGCTTGTTCATGTCCTTTCAGCTTGTTGAATCAGGAGCACCAAAACATCATTTACATTGGTCCCTATGGGACCCGTTCGAATCAACCCATCTACTTGTTTCAAAGCATGATAGGCGCTGTTATTAGCTAGTATCTGGTGAATGGAGAGGCCAGCCTTTTCCAGTCGGCTCCACGTGAACCTATCTACAATTCCGCCGACCGCATCAGTGGACCCATCGGTTCCATCAGAAGCAACGGAAAAAATTAAGACATTGTCCAGTCCTGCAATTCCTTCTGCAGCGGCCAATGCCAGCTCCTGATTTCTCCCGCCAGAACCGTGTTCAGTGAGTTGCACGACCGTCTCTCCATCAGCGAGGAATGCCAGGGAATTTCCACAATGGGAATGGGCCTTTGCAATAGACGCCAACGCAGTTGTTCCGGCGGCTTCATAGCGGTGTTCTACCGCCTGTCCCTATCGTCTGGCCGATGAGATACAGCAGGGGCTCCAGACGCTCCACTTAAAGTTGGGCAAATTACTGTTAAAAATCTACCCTCAGCTTCTTAAGGAAGATGTCAAGGAAAGACCATAGATGCTTACAACAGAGATTCCCTGATCCCTTCTGCTGTTCTGGACATCTAGATATATGTGAGATTTGCATAAGGGCTGTGTGTTATGATGAAAATAATGCCCAAGAAAAATGTATATTTCTACACAAAATCCAATCGTATAATTTTCAACATAAATAACACGGCAGTAGACCAAAATTAGATGATGCGAAAAGGAGGTATCTATGAGAAAGATCAGAATCCTCAACATTGTTCCGGACATTTATACAGAGGGGATCGCAGTCTCTGTAAAGGACCGTCAGGCGCTGGCCGCCGCGCTGAAGGAGGAAACCGGGGGACTGGTGGAGCTTGAGAGCAGGATCGTTGAGGGTGGAAGTGAGTCTATTGAATGCTTTTACGATTCGGCTCTGGCTGCGCCTTACATATTAAAGCTGGTGCAGCAGGGGGAAAAAGATGGCTTCGACGCCATTGTCCTGGATTGCTTTCTGGATCCCGCACTCTCTGAATGCCGGGAATTGGTCCGAATTCCGGTGATGGGGGCATGCCAGTCCAGCTGTTCACTGGCCGCCAGAATGGCCGGGCGCTTTTCTGTGATCGGGATTCTGGATAATGCCGACCGCTGTATTCGTGAAAATATCCGGTGTTATTGCTTTGAACGGCAGTTGGCATCCATTCCGGTCATTCACATGCCAGTGGTGGAACTTCACAACAGTGAGGAGGCTCTCGTGGACAAGGCTGCGGCGGCTGCCAACCAAGCGGTACGGCAGGATGGCGCCCGGGCGGTGATTTTTGGCTGTACCTGCATGAGCACGGCGGTGGATGGCGTGAAGAGAAAACTGCAGGAACACGGGATCGATATTCCGGTCATTGAGCCATTCAGAGCGGCTCTTTACGACGCACTTTCTTGTGCGTTGATGGGCGTTTCCCAGAGCAAATACGCCTATTGGCCGGTGGAAGAAAAGACACGAAAAGTCGATTGGGAACTGACGTGATCCAAATGGCTCTGCAATAGGAAAGGGGTTGGAAAAGTGCTTCGCTATATACTGAAAAGACTCTTGCAGGGAGTATTTGTTCTGATAGGAGTTTCAATTGTCATTTTCTGTCTTTCCCGCATTATTCCGGGAGATCCGGCACGGTTGGCTTTGGGGCAGCACGCGACCCAGGAGGCAGTCGATAACCTGTCAAAACAGATGTATTTAGATAAGCCACTGCCGGTGCAGTATATCCTGTGGTTTCGGGATGTGCTTCATGGCGATTTCGGTATTTCCCTGTCCACCCGCCGCTCTGTTACAGAGGACATGAAGCAGCTGCTTCCGGCGACCTTTGAACTGATTTTCTGGTCCGCCCTGTTCATGGTGGGCGGTTCCCTGATTTTGGGACGGGCGGCGGCCCGGCACCGAGATGGCATTCTGGACAGTATCATCCGTGTGTTCTCCTATATCGGAATCGCGGTGCCGTCCTTCGTGGTGGCAATTGTGCTGCTGGTCATATTCGGAAATCTATGGCAGGTAATCCCAACGCTTGGGCGATTGAGTACCGGGGTGGCACCGCCGGACACCATCACGGGCTTCTATGTGCTGGATGCCCTGGTGCAGGGACAATTTTCCACGGCGTGGGACGCGTTCCTCCATTTGCTGTTGCCCGCGTTTGCCCTT
The DNA here is from genome assembly GCF_025567605.1 of Oscillibacter acetigenes. Taxonomy (NCBI): domain Bacteria; kingdom Bacillati; phylum Bacillota; class Clostridia; order Eubacteriales; family Oscillospiraceae; genus Oscillibacter; species Oscillibacter acetigenes. The sequence goes on from NZ_JAOQKG010000007.1 coordinate 24,989, forward strand.
TCTCTGGGCGGTATGTTCCAGGATGCACGGCTGATGCGTTCCGCGCTGACGGACAATATGGGAAAGGAGTACATGTGCGTTTCCCGCAGTTATGGCCTGCCGGAAAAAGTCCTGATGAATCGATATCTGTTCAAGCCCTCCAGCACGTCAGTGATCACAGTTATGGGCATGGACATTGCATCTATGGTGGGCAACGCATTCATGGTGGAACAGGTATTCAACTGGCCGGGATTTTCCAAATACGGGGCAAACGCGATGATTACCAAGGACTTGAACTCTGTCTGTGCAGTGGTGCTTGTAATCGGAGCGACGTTCTTGGTGGTCAATCTGATCGTGGACGTGATCAATGCTATGGTGGACCCGAGGATCCGACTGGGAGGTGACCTGTAAAGATGGATGCAGCCAAAAAGAAAAAAGGCTTTCTGAAGCCATCCACCCGGGAGAATTTCTGTATTTACTGGTATAACTTCCGCAGCAACAAATTGTCCATGGTGGGATTGGCCATTGTGGTGATCTCCCTGATTTTCGCAATTTTTGCCCCGTATGTGGCGCCGTTTCCGGAACATGCCGGCGCCTATGTGGATCTGGCCAATGCCGGCGTGGCACCTAACGCCACGTTTTGGTTCGGGACGGATGTGACGGGGCGGGACATCCTCTCCCGCGTGATTTTCGGATTCCGCGGCGCCCTGAAAATGGCAGTGGTGGTACTGGCGATCTCTGTTCCCGTGGGGACGTTTCTGGGTCTTCTGGCGGGATATTATCACCACACCTGGGTGGACACCGTCATCATGCGCATGACGGATATTTTCCTGGCGTTGCCGTCACTGGTGCTGGCCATGACCATAGCCTCCCTCATGGAGCCGAACATGACGAATACCATGATTGCGGTGACCCTTTCCTGGTGGCCATGGTATACAAGACTGGTCTATAGTATGGCGACCGGATATAGCAAGGAGTACTTTATCAAGAATGCCGAACTTGTCGGCGCGAGCAGGGCGCATATTCTCTTCAAGGAACTGCTGCCCAACTGCTTGTCCCCGGTTTTGACAAAGATGGCGCTGGACGTTGGCTGGGTTATTCTGCTGGGCGCATCCCTGAGTTTTATCGGCCTGGGCGAACAGCCCCCCACGCCGTCCTTCGGCACGATGATCTCCGAAGGGTCGACTTACATGCCGGACTATTGGTGGATGACGGCATTCCCCGCCCTTGCCATTGTGTTTGTCATCCTTGGCTTTAACTTCTTGGGCGACGGAATTCGGGATATGCTGGACAGGGGGAAACAGTGATGGATGAAAAATTGCTGGATATTCAGGATCTCTCTGTATGGTACAAGACATATCGGGGCTTTGCCGAAGTGGTGGATCACATCAATCTGTACGTGGGTAAGGGCGAAAAAATCGGCCTTGTGGGCGAGTCCGGCTGCGGAAAGACCACAACGATGAAAATGGTCATGCGGACACTGGACGAACGGGGTATCAAGGTGGGAGAGGGGTCTAAGCTCCTGTTTGGCGGTGAGGATATCCTGGCCATGGATGCGAAGGCGCTTTTGGATCTACGGCGCCGCAAGATCTCCATGATCTCCCAGTCGCCCATGGCGGCATTGAACCCTGTATTCACGATCGGCCAGCAGATGATGGATGTGCTGAAATACTCCGGGCAGTTTGATAAGCATGACAAAAAGGGAATGCTGGACGCGGCCCGGAAGGCGATTGACAGCGTGATGATTCCGGACCCGGACCGCATTCTGAACTCGTACCCGCACCAGTTATCAGGCGGTATGCGGCAGAGAATCTGCATTGCCACATCGCTTCTGACGCCCCGTCAGCTGCTGATCGCGGATGAGCCCGGTACCGCGCTGGACGTCACGGTTCAGGGGCAGATCCACAAGCTTCTGCGCAGGCTGGTGGAGGAGGAAAAGCGCTCTTTGATCATGATCACCCACTCGCTGGGCGTGGTCCGAGAGCTGGTGGACCGTATTTACGTCATGTACGCGGGAAACATCGTGGAGAACTGCGATACCGCTGAGCTTTTCAAAAATCCGCTGCATCCGTATACCCAAGGCTTGCTGGCATGTGTGCCGCGGCTTACCGGCGGCGGAATTTCAGCCGGCATTTACGGCTACATTCCAAGTTATGTAAATCCACCAAAGGGGTGCCGGTTCTTCAACCGCTGCCCTCATTGCACAGAACGCTGCAAGCAGGAAAAACCGGGCACATACATGGCTGCAGAAAATCATGCGGTGTCCTGCTTCCTCTATGAGGACAAGGGACCTGCCAAGGAGAGGGGAGACGGCCATGTCGAATGAGTTATTGACATTAAAGAACCTGAAGCAGTACTTTCCTGTGGGAAAAGACCGGTTTGTGCGGGCAGTGGATGGCGTGGACCTGACCATCAACCATGGGGATGTCATGGGCCTTGTGGGTGAGTCCGGCTCCGGAAAGAGCACGATTGCCTATACCGTTATGGGCATGTACGGGATGACGGGCGGCGAGATCGACTTTGAGGGCGAGGTTTTCACAAAGGAGACCAAGCGGAAGAGGAGCATGAAATTCCGCCGCGAGGCGCAGATCGTCTTTCAGGATCCCGGCTCTTCCCTAAACCCCTATCAGGATGTGCGCAGCATTCTGAGTCTGCCGCTGAAGGTACATAAGGTAGTTCCCAAGAACGAGATTGACGATAAGATCCTTGAGATTCTGGAGATGGTAGAACTTCCCGCCGACTTCATGTACAAGTCGCCTAACTCCATCGGTGGCGGTGAGAAGCAGCTGGTCTCCATAGCCCGGGCACTGTGCTGCAATCCCAAGTTCATCATTCTGGATGAGCCAACCTCTTCTCTGGATGTCTCCATCCAGGCCAAGATCATCAACATGCTCATCAAGCTGAAGAAGGAGCAGAACCTCACCTATATGTTCATCACCCACGACATGGGCGTAATGCGGAACGTCTCCAACCGGGTGGCGATCATGTATCTGGGCAAGATTTGCGAAATCGCCCCCACCGAGACATTCTATCGAAATCCGCTGCACCCCTATACACAGATGCTGCTGTCCTCGATCCCGGTAGTTTCGGAGGAGGACGAGACCATCAAACCAAAGGCAGTGGAGTGCGTGGGGGAAATTCCGTCCCCGGTCAATGTGCCGACGGGCTGCAGTTTTCACACCCGCTGCCCCTACAAATGCGAGCGGTGCACAAAAGAAGACCCGGTGATGCGGGAGGTGGAGCCAGGGCATACGGTCCGCTGTCATTTGATAGATAAATAGGGCATTCTCTCTGTACACGCTTTTCGGCTGCCGCCGGAGGTGTAAATTATACGACTGTAATAAAGGAGGAAGATTATGAAACGAATTCTTGCATTGGTCCTGGCCCTTTTGAGCTGCGTCGGCCTGCTGTCCGGGTGCGGCGGAGACACTGCGGGCGACCCGGCAGACGCTCAGACGGGAGACGGCACCCGCCCCAGCATCATCCGCTTCTCTGCGGACAGTACGCCCAAGATTGATCCGGCGGTGATTACGGACTTGGTCGGCAGCGTATGTGTTGAAAATCTGTATGATAATCTCACCTATCCAGATGAAACGCCGAACCTGGCCACCGATTGGGAGGCCAGCCCGGATGGATTGGAGTATACCTTCCATCTGAAGGAGGGCGTGAAGTTCCACAGCGGAAACGACCTGACAGCTTCCGATGTCGTGTTTTCCTTTAACCGCTTCAAAACGATTGGACAGGGATTTGCGTACCTCTTCGACACCGTGGAGGAATGCGTGGCGGACGATGATTACACAGTGAGATTTGTTCTCGCCGAGCCTCTGGGTTCTTTTATGGGCATCATCTGGCACCTGTACATTTTGGACGAAGAGACGGTCATGGCCAATATTGTGGATGACGGCACCTACGGCGAATATGGCGACTATGCCATGGCCTGGCTGCTGGACAACGACGCTGGCTCTGGTCCCTACACAGCTACAGAGATGGTGCATTCTGATTATTTCCTAGCAAGCCGCTTCCCTGACTGGCATATGGGCTGGGAGGGCCGCGAAAATGCCCCCGAGCAGTTTCAGGCTATTTATCTGACTGAGCCCAGTACCCAGCAGACTATGATGGCCAATCAGGAGCTGGAAATTTCTTCTCCGTGGTTTGCTCCGGAAAACTATGAGGCGTTGGATGAGATTGAGGGGGTTGAACTGGCATTTACCACATGGGCCTGCACCCAGTATATCTTCTTTAATACGCAGGCCGCCCCCACAGACGATCTGAACTACCGCAAGGCGTTGTCCTGCCTGCTGGACTATGAGAGTTTCCTCGGCCCTGTATTCTACGGCGCAGAGCGTAGCGTCGGACCGGTCTCCTCCGCAATCAACGGCCATAACGACAGCTGTACGACTTATAACTATGATATTGAGCAGGCGAAGGAATACTTGGCCCAGTCGAGGTATGCGGACACATATCAGGACATTGAACTGGAGTGTTTCCTCCTGGATTCGGCTCCAGCTCTGGAAAAAATGATGCTGTCCCTGCAGGCCAACTGCGCGCAAGTCGGCATCACTATGAATATCCGGAAGGGTCCCTGGCTGACCTATCAGGAGCAGATTTCCAACCCGGATAGTGCGCCGAATGTATCTACCTGCAACATCACGCCCTCTGTCAATGACGCCGCTTCTGTGATGCGCACTCTATTTGGCAGCGCAACCCAGGGAACGTTTGAGAATCCCACCTGGGTTTCCACGCCGGAGCTGGATGAACGGTTGGACACTGCTGTCACCATTCTGGATACAGATGAGAGAAATGCCGCTGCCATGGAACTGCAGGACTATGTGATGGCAGAGCTGTGTGCGTCGGCACCAGTCGCCGATATGGCGAATCCCTATGCGTATCAGTCCACATACATTGATTGGCCTGTTGCGGACTATTACAATGAAACCGGTGAACTGAAGTATTATGCGCTGGGCATGGATATGTACATGCCAGACATCAGCATTTATACAGATCGGTAATCCTACGCAACAGTTATATGATAAGTTAGAAAGTGAGGAGCGCTTTTATGGTTGCGTTTGAGTTAAAGACAAAGCAGGATATTCAGGATTTTGCCACTGGCTGCTGCTTCTTCGGCTGCGGTGGCGGCGGTGACCCTGAGGCCGGCATCGTAGCCCTGACAGAGGTGTTGGAGAAGGGGAAGCCCCTCCAGGTAACCAGCTTTGACGATCTGAAGGATGATGACACCTATGCGTCTGTTTTTCTGATGGGCTCTATCGCCCCCAAAACAGATGAGATCATTGCCAAGCAAAAGCGCAACGGCGTGCCCGTTGATCCGCCCTATTCTCCCCAGGAGATGCTTTCCAAGTCCCTGGATGTCCTGGAGGAATACACCGGGAAGAAGATCAGCGCATTGTTTGCCATTGAGCTGGGCGGCGGAAACAGCTGCATGCCCATGTCCGTTGGATTCGACAAGGGCCTGACGTATATCGACGCGGACGCCGCGGGGCGTGCCTATCCGCAGATGACCCAGGCGCTGCCGCTTGTTATGGATAAGCCCTGTCTGCCGGTGGCCATCGTCAACGGCTATGGCGACACCAATATCTTGACGCGCTGTGTGAACAGCCAGATGATCGAGCGCAACGGCAAGATGCTGGCTGACTCCGGCTTCGGTATGGTAGCCCACGCGTGCTACATCATGTCCGGTAAGGAAGTCAAGGACGCGCTGGTCCCCGGCACGCTCAGCCAGTGCTTCAAGATTGGCAAGACCATTCGGGAGGCCAACGAGGTAGGGAAGGACCCCGTGGCCGCGGCAGCGGAAGCCGCCGGCGGTTATGTTCTGGCAAAAACGAAGATGGTCAAAAAAGAGGGAAAGACCATCGACGGCCTGTACTATGGCACGCTGGAGCTGGAAGGTGTGGACGAGTTTGCTGGCAATACCTATAAGCTGTGGTTCGAGAATGAGTATCATGTGATGTGGAAGAACGGCAAGCCATGGATTACCAGCCCTGATATCGTTCAATGCGTGGATACAAAGACCTGCCATCCGTTGACCAACACGGTAATTGAAGTTGGCGACTTTGTCAGCATCGTAGGCGTGCCCGCCCGGGAGCAATACAATTCAGGAAAGCCATTCTCCGTTATGAACCCCCGCTACTATGATTTTGAGTTTGACCATGTTCCGATGGCGGAAGTCCTGCGCCAAGAAAACGCCTGAGTATCTGCCGTGAAGAAGATTCCCGGTTGTCGAATGAGTTGCATCGACAACCGGGAATCTTTAAATATCGCCGGAATCAGAGGAACCCTTCCGCACGTATAAGCCCTCTAAAATAAACGCGAATTCAAACTGGCGGCGCAATGGCAACTGAAAAGGATCCTCCTTATACAGAGATACAATTTTTTGCTTGCGCTGAAGAACGGTGTTTTTATGAAAAAACAACTGTTCGGCAACCAGATTGTAATTCATGTCGCAGCGCAAAAGTGCGCGGAAGGTCTCTTCCAAGGCACCGTTTCGGGTTTGATCATATTGCCGGACAGGGGCTAAAAGACGGTCAATCAACTGCGGGACCAGTCCAGGGTCGGCCTGATAAGTCTGAAGCAGCATCATATAGGCGGGAAACTCCTCGCTGTCCACACAGGTAGAGGGCGCAAAACCAGAGGTTGCAATTTGCAGCGCCAGTCTTGCGGTTTCGTAGCTGGTTTGGATATCCCGCACACTTTTACAGCGATATCCAATTCCGGCGGAAACCTCAATATTTTTGCGCTTAAGGACCCGCTGGAGAGAACGGGCTACCTGCAAAATCGTTTGCTTGGGCGTCTGAATATGGAGGATTACGACCTTATCACTCAGTACACAGCAGATACTCCTGTCCCCTAAAGCGCTGAGTTCGCTTTGCACCAACTCATAAAAGTCACATTTTAAAGAAGCGATTTTCTCCTCGCTGTATTGTTTGATCAACTGCTTGAAATTGCAGATATCCAGCACAATACATCCCTCTACCTGGGAGATGTCGCAGTGAATCGCTGTGCTGCGGCGAAAGATATCCTCTTCAGATAGATGGATGGTCAACAGATCCCGTATAAAATCTGTGCGCAGTTTTTCTTGCTGCTGGCTGATGCTGATCTGGCTTAGACTGGAAATGCTCAAGGCATTGCAGATCTGGGCAATCGCAATTTTATCCAAATCAGAAAACCTGCACCCTACAATTACCAAAGTGCCAAAATAGAATGCCTTATTATAGATTGGGCGCAGATAGAGCTGCTCATCTATCCCCGGGCAGGAAATGGTCTGGCTGGAATGGTGGAGCAAAAACTCTGAGAAATGATTTTTGATATACCGTTCAACCATCTGGATTCGCGCTCTGGAAAAGCCGGAGATGTAGATGGGCTCGGCATTTTGATCAAAGTACATCACGCGCTTTTCCAGCATATGTTCCAGAGACATGACCAGCGAGGAGTTGTTCCTGCTCTCCATCAGCAGTTCCGTCACATATTCATAGATGTCAATGGCGTCTCGCAGCTTTTGATTATCAAGCCCCAAAAGCGCATCGGATACAGCACGGATAATCTCTTTGTAGCCTACCAGAGAAAACATCACAATCAAAGGAAAATCCAGTTCGTTGCACACATCAATGAGCTCCTGAGAGACGTCCTTTAAAACTGTTCCCACATAACAGAGGACAAGCCCGGCAGCTCCGCTCTTGTTCAGGCGTCGGATGGCTTCCACCTGCCGCTCAGGATGGTCGACCAGGGCATACATTGAGGAAATTTCCAAAGAGGCACCTCGAACCAGCTCTGAGGAAAACCATTCTGTGATATCCACCTCCATCACGCTGACGTGCTCAACTTTACGGGTAACACCGTTTTCCCCTGCGATTACCTTGCCGGTGGCAAAGGGCTTCAGCTTTAATACATCGGCGACGGTAAGAGCCATTTCACATCCCCTCCTGAGCTGTTATACATCTGCGGGTGTTCGGGTGACTACTAGCAGAAAGGTTTCGTGGACAATTTAACATATTATAGCATGTTACGATCAGTTTGCCAATGACAAAGAGACGCATTTTGCGGAATGAATGAGAGGATGTTAGTATGAACAAAGAACGTTTGCTGCAACGCTTTCTCCAATATGTTACCTGTGCCAGCGAGACCTATCAAGAGCGAGAATTTTGCATCATGATGGAGGAAGAATTGACTTCTCTTGGACTCCATTGGGAACGACAGGAGATTGGGGAAATGTTCGGCTCCAACGGGTGGAATCTCCATGCGATTCTACCAGGTACAGGCGCTCCTCTGCTTCTTTGCGCCCATATGGACACTGTGGCCCCGGGCTATGGGATTTCTCCTATTTTGAGAGATGGGGTCATATACAGCGATGGAACCACAATTCTAGGCAGTGATGATAAAGCCGGTATTGCTGCAGCTATGGAGGCTGTCCAGACGATTGTTGAGAAAGGCTTGCCGCATCGGCCGATCGAATTTCTGCTGACTATCTGTGAGGAAAACGGCATTCTCGGCTCCAAATACGCTGACTACAGCAAAATTATCAGCAAAGAGGCCATTGTTTTAGACAATGAGGATGTGGGGCACTTGGTGAACCAGGCGGCTGCATATATGAAGATTCACTTTTCTATCCAAGGAAAGAGCGCACATGCGGGCGTTTCTCCTGAAAAAGGCATCCATGCTCTGAAAGCTGTGGCAGAGTGTATTTCCGGCATCGAATGCGGCCGTGTGTCGGAAATTAGCGTTGTCAACGTGGCCAATTTGCTCTGCCCCGGGCAAACCAACATCGTCCCAGAGAAAGCGGATTTTGATGTGGAGGTTCGCTCCTACGAGGAGGAGGAGCTCCAGTCGATTGTACAGAATATTTGCGGCCACGTGGAAAAGGTTTGTCAGGCCTGGGGCGCAAAATTCTGCAAAACCGAGAACCGGGTCTCTAATGCGTTTTGTATTCCGGTTACCGCACCCATTATTGAAAAGACCTGTGAGGCCATGCGCAGTATTGGCATCACACCGGTCATTGAACAGACGCTCGGCGGCAGCGACATCACATGGCTGGTTGAAAATGGTCTGGCTGCTATCAATATCGGGGTAGGTATGCAGGAAGTTCACGGGTGCAAGGAACATATCCTGTTTGAAGACATGATTTCGACAACAGAAGTTTTGCTGAGGGTTTTGACAACATGAGGTAAAAAATTTGAAACGTGTTCAGATTTTTTTGAGTGTGAATGCCGCAAAGTGGCTGATTGCCGAGGCAATTTCCAGGCGGCCGGAAGTTCAGACCGCACTGGAAAATGGAACATTAATTTTGAAGGGCGGAACCACAACCTCCTGTCTCAGCGCCATTCTGACGGGATCGCACCTGAGGCTGTGCGGCCGGGTAACATGCCGCGGGGCTGTGGCCAATTTGAAAGAGAGCTCCAATCCACATACGGTACTTCTCAGCCGGCAGGGCATACGGTCCCTGGATGGCTTGGAGAGAGATGCCTTTTTGAAGTTTGGACCGGAATGTGTATTGGTTACTGGAGCGAATTTAATTGATTGCAGCGGCGGAGCGGCTCTTCTTGCGGGGAGTCCCGGGGGCGGTAGCTATGGCGCGGCGCTTAGTGCCATTGAGACCGAAGGAATCCGGGTCCTCATAGCAGCAGGGACAGAAAAACTAACGTCCGGAAATATCTCATCAGCAGTAGCGTTGTCTCAAAGAAAACATGTCTCAGCCTCCCATGGGATGGCCTGCGGACTGCTTCCATTAGCTGGAGAAGTGATTACGGAGTTGGATGCCATCTCTATGCTGGCGCCTGTGAAATCAGTCCTGATTGGAAAAGGCGGCATTCAAGGAGCGGAAGGCGGTTCTCTCATTCAAGTATGGGGGGCGGACAGAGATGTAGACGCCATTTGGACGCTGGCGGGACAGTGCTCTACCCGCCCGCTGGGTGGATGTGAGGAGAGCCTTCTGGAATGTCGTCCTGGTGCGTCGGGCTGTCGGGAGCATCTCTCCTGTGTATACCGAGGACAACATGCGCATGGATATGCCTAGACCGAATAATGGAACTCGAAAGGACAGAAAGGAAAATATAGATATGTCAATAGTTTCGAAGAAAAGCAAGCAGATTCCTGGCTCTCTAATTCGAGAAATGTTCGCTATGCAAGCAGGAATGAAGGATGTCATCAGCTTCGCGTTGGGGGAACCGGACTTTACGGCCCCGCAGCATGTCGTTGATGCGACGGTAGCCTCCTTTCGGCGCGGGGAAACCCACTATACGCCCAATACCGGCATTCCTGCTTTGCGGAAGGCCGTGGCTGCGACTTATCAGGCGCGGGGGCTGGATTATCAGCCGAGTGAGATCCTGATTGGGGCCGGCGCAATCAGTCTGCTGAATCTTGCCTGCACCGCCATGTTGGATATCGGAGATGAGGTGTTGCTGCCAGACCCCGGGTGGGCCAATTACAAAGGCCTGATGATGCAGGTAGGTGCCGTCCCCATTCCTGTGAAAGTCAAGGAAGAAAACGGATTCATGTACGAGATTGACGACCTGCGGAATGCGATTACGCCAAAGACCAAAGTTATCTTGATCAATTCGCCTTCCAATCCAACCGGCGGTGTAGCCAGCGCGGAAAACCTGCGCCAAATTTCGGATCTGGCAAAAGAGCGAAACCTGTATGTTCTTACAGACGAGATTTATCGCGAACTGATTTGGGATGGGGAGCCTTATACCAGTATTGCCAGTTTTCCGGGGATGAAAGAGCGTACAGTAGTGGTAGACGGCTTTTCTAAGAAATATGCTATGACAGGCTTTCGTTTAGCTTGGAGCGCTGCGCCTTTAGAAGTCACGACTGTTATGACAAAGCTTCTGGAAAACGTACTTTCTTCTGTGAATGAAGGCGTTCAGTGGGGCGGGGTGGCGGCGCTTACAGGAAACCAGGACTGCGTGGAAGAAATGAAGTGCCAGTATCGCCGTCGCCGGGAGCTGATTGTCAAGGGACTCAATAATATTGAAAAGATTAGCTGTCTGTGGCCAAAGGGCGCATTCTATGCATTTGCCAATATTTCCGGGACTGGACTGAAATCCCAGGAGTTTGCGATGCGGCTGCTGCAGGAGCAACATGTGGTTGTCGTGCCCGGCACAGGCTTTGGCCAAGGCGGCGAGGGATTTATCCGCCTGTCTTACGCCACCAGCGAGAAAAGCATCCAGGAGGGGTTGCGGCGAATGGAGGCTTTTGTAAAGGGCCTTTGAGCCCACAGAAGCTTGGGGAAATATACGCCTTACATTTTCGAAAGGAAGGATTGTCCGTTTTCCTAATTCGCAAGGTTGAGAACTGTTCTTGATAAAATAAAGGAGGATTAAAACAGCCATGAACACATATCTCACCAGCGTGATCGAGAACGTGAAGAAGAAGCACGGCAACGAGCCGGAATTCGTGCAGACGGTGGAGGAGGTGTTCTCCTCTCTGGAGCCGGTGATCGAGAAGCACCCGGAGTATGAGAAGGTGGACCTGCTGAACCGGATGGTGGAGCCGGAGCGGATGTTCACCTTCCGGGTCTCCTGGGAGGACGATCAGGGTCAGTGGCACACGAACATCGGCTACCGGTGCCAGTTCAACGGCGCGCTGGGGCCCTACAAGGGCGGCCTGCGGTTCCAGGCCAACGTATATCCCGGCATCATCAAATTCCTGGGCTTTGAGCAGATCTTCAAGAACTCTCTGACGGGTCTGCCCATCGGCGGCGGCAAGGGCGGCGCGGACTTCGACCCGGCGGGGAAGTCGGACGCGGAGATCATGCGGTTCTGCCAGGCGTACATGCAGGCGCTGTACCGGTACATCGGGCCGGATGTGGACGTGCCCGCCGGGGACATGGGCGTGGGCGGCCGGGAGATCGGGTATCTCTTCGGCGAGTACCGGCGGCTGAAGGGGGCCTGGGAGAACGGTGTGCTGACGGGCAAGGGGTTCTCTTACGGCGGCAGCCTGATCCGGCCGGAGGCCACGGGCTACGGCGCGGTATACTATCTCCAGAACGTGCTGGAGCACGAGGGGGAGCGGATCGCGGGCAAGACCATCGCCTGCGCGGGCTTCGGCAACGTGACCTGGGGCATCTGCAGGAAGGCAACGCAGCTGGGGGCCAAGGTGGTGACATTGTCCGGCCCGGACGGATATATCTATGATCCGGACGGCGTAGCCACGGAGGAGAAGATTGCGTATCTGGTGGAGATGCGCTCCAGCGGCCGCAACCGGGTACAGGACTACGCGGAGAAGTTCGGCGTGGAGTTCTTCCCCGGTGAGAAGCCTTGGGGGGTGAAGGCGGATGTGGTGATGCCCTCGGCCATGCAGAACGACGTGCACATGGAGCAGGCGAAGCAGATCGCGGCCAACGGCGTGAAGTACTACATTGAGGTGGCGAACATGCCCACCACCAACGACGCGCTGCGGTTCTTGATGGAGCAGCCCGGGATGATCGTGGCGCCCAGCAAGGCGGTGAACGCAGGCGGCGTGGCCACCAGCGCACTGGAGATGGCGCAGAACAGCGAGCGGCTGGTGTGGACGGCGGAAGAGGTGGACGCGCAGCTGCACCGGATCATGAACACCATCTACCAGATGAGCGTGGAGGCTGCGGAGGAGTACGGCCTGGGCTACAACCTGGTGGCGGGCGCCAACATCGCCGGCTTCAAGCGGGTGGCTGAGGCCATGATGGAGCAGGGCGTCTTTTGAGGCGAGGCCTCTCACGGATCCTCAGCCGCATAGCCTGAATACAAACCACCCAGAACAGGCAGATGCGGCCGCTCCCCTCTCGCGAGGTTTGAGAACTGCAGTTTCACGCAATGTCTGCCAAAAGCCAAAGGGCGCCGGGGTGCCACCCGACGCCCTTTGATTTTGCGCCCTTTAATATGCGGCTCCATAAATGCGCGGCTGCATATTGATTTCCCCGACCCATGAAAGTCTTGTTTCTGTCTGCTACAGCATCATTTTAGCTTTAAAATTTTGCTCCCCTGGCCAGTTGCCTGCTGGCCAGGGGAGTTCTTTTTTCGCATACCTCAGAGATCGAATCCTGTCGTGATCCCTGTCAAGCGGAGGCGTCCTTTTTCACATAGTAGAGCTCCGTAATCTCCGAGGCGGATTGTCTAAGGAGGACGGCCACCTGCCGGGGGGAAAGGGAGCCGAGCGTCCCATCCGGTTGTTTGATGCTGTTAACCAGATTGGCGGCGAAGCAGAGTATGGAGCCCCCGCTGCTTCAGCTCAGCCGCCTTCAGGATGCGGTAGTACCGTTCGGGTATAGCCTTCGTGCTCGTCAGCGATGATCGACGCGTCTTCTACGAAGTACCACTCCGCTCTCAGATCCAGGATGGCGTCCACCGAGGCCTCGTTGAGAGGCACATCCCGCATTCTGGTAGATGCGTGTCCTGTTTCCCCAGGTGCGGAGAGCCTCGGCTTTGAACTTCATGGTATCATCTGGGGTGAAGATAGTCACATTTGCAGAAGTTGGTTGCTCCTTCTTCGGAGCAGAGCTGAAAAGACGGCTGCCGGGTTGGCAGCCGTCTTGGTGATTTCGGGAGATGGATACGGAAATGGCGCTCAGTAGAATTCCTTCAGATAGGCATCTACATCCGCCCGGGTGCCGGGGAAGGGGCCGGGGGTCTCCATCTTCAGGGACACTAAGGCGGTGGCGAAGCGGAGGGCGGTGGGGATGTCAGCAGTCAGCCGCTCATTGATGTAGCCGGCAAAGGTGGTGTCGCCCCGCCCGGTCCGGCCGGAGAGGTTTCTGGCCCGGATGGGGCATGTGTAGATCTCCCGACCATCGTAGACCAGCACCTCCGTGTTATGGGTGATGAGAATCTCCTTGGCGCCCCACTGGTAAAGCTGTCTGGCGGCCTCAGCCCGGTCGGTGAGACCTGTCAGAATCTCCGCCTCTGCCGCGTCGGTCTTGAGAAATCGGACATACGGCAGCAGCTCCTTTTTCTCTGCCCAGTCGTGATAGACCATGCCGCCGTTCTCCACCCAGCGCAGCATGGTTTGCACGTCGATGGCCACCATGGCGTGCCGGGCGGCAAAGGGGATCATCTCGTTGGGAATGTCGCCCGCTGCCAGGCCCGCCAGATGCCAGATCGCCGCATCGATATCCGGCACCTCCTCGGTGCGGTATGGTTCGATGACGCTGTCCACGGTGGAGGTGCGCCGCTCCCGGTCCGGGGTGTGGTAGACGTTTTTTGTGACAAAGGAGGTCCTGCTGTGCAGGGGATAGACGGTCACATTTGGGGCTGGGGCGAAGGCGGCGGCCAGGTCCACCTGGGCCGTGTCCGCCTTGGGGAGCACCGCGGTCTTGTGGCCGGTGTTGGCGGCGGCGAAGCCGGAGTAGTACACGGCGCCGCCCACGGCATGGACGGTGGTGCCGTCATAGTCCACATTGGTGTCCTGTGCCACCTCGCCGATGATCAGAGAGTCAAACTGGCTCATTTCTGTTTCTCCTTCCGCATTTCCTCATCCGTGTCCACAAAGGACTGGAACTCCGGGCTCCAGAGGTGGAAACGGTGCTGCCAAATCAAGGTCTTGTAGGCAAAGGAGTCGGCGGGCCTCTCTGGCAGGATCACGCCGGCCCGGGCCTCGTCCCCACTCTGATGGGTGTCGGATCCCGCCAGGCGGTAGTATTCTGGATGGCGGCGGGCCAGCTCTAGAGCCCGGTCATTGTAGTTGTCGTGCCGGGGATTGCCGTTGATGATCTCCGTACCGTGAATCGCGTCCTCAAACACCGTAGTGTTGCCGTCCCGATAGGGGTGGGCGTGGATAATAAGCACCTGGTTATGGAATTTCTGGAAGAACTCCCGGGCGCTCATGCAGCAAACGTAGGGGTTGGATCGCAGCCACGCCTCATCAATGCCGTACACCAGGTAGTCGTTGTCATTTTCGGGAAATCGCAGTTCCGCGCCGAGCAGCACTTGGAAGCCCACCTCGTCGCCCCGCTGTTTGGAGGCGCGGTAGCCGGAGAGATAGTGGTCTATGACCTTATTCCAATCGTGGTCTGTGTCAATCCGGGAGAGGTACTCCGGGTGGAGATGATCCGTCACAACCAGTCCGGAGAAGCCATGGCGCACATAGCGGTCCACCACCTCCGCCGCCGGCAGGTGGCCGCACTTGCTGGTTTCCGCCGTGTGAGTGTGGGGGTCAAACAGGTATCCGTCCATAAAATGCCTTCTTTCCATGATTCAGACTGTCATGCTCAAACTGCGGGAGGGGGGCAGCGCCTTGGAACAGGGCAGACAAAAGCCGGTTTTTCCACCAAAAAGTCCTCGAAAATGCAAACGTTTTCGATTCTGCGACGCAACTCCGCCCGCAAGAAAGAGAAGTACACTTCTGCATTGAAATATATAGAGTTTTGTCAGAAAAGTCAATATAAAACTGCGATTTCTGGACTTTTGGTCAAAATGGCAAAAACAGGGGAGTGTCTTTGGCGGTTCCTCCCCTTGACAGAGAAAAGTAATCTACCATAGAATAAAGACAGAAAATCGAAAACGTTTGCATTCGGCGCATAAGACGAGTGGGCAGCGGATCCAGAGAGCATCTGCCTGTCTGCGGATAAGGAGGAAGGATGAACGAAAAAAGGTACAGGGCCGTCCTGTTCGACTTGGGCGGCACCCTTCGGATTGCGCTGGAGGATGAGCCCTATATGCGCCATGCCCGCAGGAAGATGACGGAGCTGGCGGGGGCACCGCTGCAGGTGGAGGACTTCTATCAGTTGGTAGAAGACCGCTACGAGTCCTATCGCCGCTGGGCCCTGGGAGAGAACAAGGAGGCTGGCGACCGGGAGCTCTGGTGCCGGTGGCTGCTGCCGGACTATGACCAGAAGCGCATTGCCCAGGTCTGCCATGAGCTGTCCTTTGAGTACCGCCAGTCCAAAGGCCGGCGTGTGGTGGTGGACGGCGGGGCAGAAGTGATCCGAACCTTGCACGAGCGGGGATACAAGCTGGGCATTGTGTCCAACCTGATTGGCGAGCACGAGGTGCCCGACTGGCTGGAGGAGGATCGGCTGGCCCCGTATTTTGGCAGTGTGGTGCTCTCCTCCGTGTGCCATCTGCGCAAGCCTGGCGCGGAGATTTACCACATTGCAGCCCGGGAACTGGGGGTGGATCTGGCAGACTGCGTCTCCGTGGCGGACAACATCAAGCGAGATATTCCAGGGGCCAAGGCTGCGGGAATCGGCTGCAACATCATCTTCCGGTCTCCGGAGAAGAAGCATCCTGTGGAGTTCACGGAGGAGACGCGGCCGGATGCAGTGATCGATACGTTCCCGGAATTGCTGGAGTTGCTGCCGCCGCTGAAGTGAACGCATCATTTTTTTCAAATCCCGGAAAACGTTTGTGTGAGCCGTTCGGATTTGAATTTTGCAAGACAACGAAATAACCAAAATTAGAATAATTTTATTGGATACTTTATTAAATATGCGGTATAGTTCTTGACAAAAGTATGAACGAATGTTAAATTTGAAATCGCATAGAAACGAAAACGTTTGCGATATTTAACACAAACAACAAGAGGAACTGAGGAGAGAGGGTGCAAGAGGAAGATGAAACCGCAAGAGCAAACGTATTCAAAAAGCCGGCGGCTGAAGAATCAGATCAAGGCAGTGGTGACAAATCCCTACAACATCATCGTACTGATCGCCGTCGTTCTGCTGGTCTATCTGATCGTCCTGCCGCTGCTGGACATGATCGCCACCACCTTTGAGCTGGCCCAGCGGGACATCCGGGCTGTGGGCGGCGGCAAGGCCGGCGACTTTACCCTGTACTACTGGCAGCGGCTGCTGGCCAGTGAGCTGTCCTGGACCATGCTGATCAAGCCGTTGATCAACTCCCTGGTCATCGGCGTCTGCGTGTCCGTGTGCGCCATCCTGCTGGGTTCCATTCTGGCCTGGCTGATGGTCCGGTCGGATCTGCCCTTCAAGAAGTTTTTCTCCCTGGCGGTGATTATCCCCTACATGATCCCCTCCTGGTGCAAATCCCAGGCGTGGCTGTCCATGTTCAAGACAGCGAGGTTGGGCGGCGCGCCCGGCTTCATGGCCTCCCTGGGGCTGGATGTGCCGGAGTGGCTGGCCTATGGCCCTGTCGCCATCATCATCGTGCTGACCCTTCATTATTACGCCTATACATACCTGCTGGTATCCTCAGCACTGAACTCCATCAACTCCGAGCTGGAGGAGATGGGTGAGATCCAGGGCGCGGGCAAGGCCATGATCCTGCGGAAGATCACTCTGCCTTTGGTGCTGCCGGCCATCCTGTCGGCCGTGATCCTGACTTTCTCCAAGGCCATCGGCACCTTCGGAACCATCAACTATCTGGGCTCTCCGGTGCAGTACTACACCCTGTCCAGCCAGCTGTACATGAATATCAACTCCCGGGATACGCAGACCGGATTTGCCATGGCGATCCTGATGATTATTATTGCCTCCATCGCCGTGTTCGTCAACCAGAAGCTGATCGGCTCCCGCAAGTCCTACGCCACCATCGGCGGCAAGGGCGGCCGATCCACCCTGATCGGCCTTGGGAAGGTAGGCAGGCCGGTTATCACTGCGGCGCTGTTCGTGTTCTTCGCAGTGGGCATCATCATGCCAATCGTCATCTTGGTCATGGAGAGCTTCATGCTCAAGGAAGGTATCTACTCCCTGGACAACTTTACCCTCCACTACTGGATTGGCGAATCCAATCCCCAGATTATGGAGGGGCTGCCGGGCATCTTCAAGAATGACGAGTTCATCAACTCCCTGTTCAACTCCCTGCGCCTGACTCTCGTGAACGGCGTGTTCGGCACCATCTTCGGCCAGCTGCTTGGCTACATCACCGCCAAGGGCCGCGGCAGGCTCCACGGCAAGCTGGTGGAACAGCTGGTGTTCATCCCCTATCTGATCCCGTCCGTGGCGTTCGGCGGCATCTATCTGTCCATGTTCTCCCAGCCCCAGCAGATCTTCGGCGTGACCCTGGTGCCCGCCCTGTACGGCACCTTCGCTCTGCTGACGCTGGTGTCCGTGGTGAAGCATCTGCCCTTCGCGGCGCGGGCCGGCACCTCCAACATGCTGCAGATCAGCGGTGAGCTGGAAGAGGCGGCCACCATCGAGGGCGCCGGATTCTTCCGCCGGTTCGTGAAGATTGTGTTCCCCCTGTCCAAAGGCGGCTTCATCTCCGGCTTCATGCTGATCTTCGTTTCCATCATGAAGGAGCTGGATCTGATCATCCTGATCATGACCCCCACCACCTCCACGCTGCCGTACCTGGCGTTCCGGTACCAGAACGGCAACTCGCCGCAGGCATCTGACTGCGTGGCGATTGTGATGTTCTCTATTGTGTTCCTGGTGTATGCGATAGCGAATCTCTCCGGCAAGGCGGACCTGGCCAAGAGCATGGCCGGCTGACGCGGACAGAGAACTGAGAGGAGACGACGAACATGAGCAAGATTGAATTAAAACATATCGATAAATTCTATGGCAAGAACCACGTTCTGAAAGATCTGAACCTGACCATCGAGGACGGCGACTTCATGACGCTGCTGGGCCCCTCCGGCTGCGGCAAGACCACAACGCTGCGGGTGGTGTCCGGCCTGGAAAAGCCCCAGAACGGCTTCATCTACATGGACGGCAAGGAGATCGTCAACGCGGCGGAGGCGTACTACGCGCCCCCGTCCCAGCGGAACCTGAACCTGGTGTTCCAGTCCTACGCGCTGTGGCCCCACATGACTGTCTTTGAGAACGTGTCCTTCGGCCTGAAGATCAAAAAGATCCCCTCCGCGGAGATCGAAAAAATGGTTGCCAGCGCCCTGGAACGGATGCAGATCGGCCAGTACGCCAAGCGGTATCCCACCGAGCTCTCCGGCGGCCAGCAGCAGCGTGTGGCCATCGCCCGCGCCATCGTGTCAGAGCCCCGGCTGCTCCTGCTTGACGAGCCCCTGTCCAACCTGGACGCCAAGCTCCGCGTGGATATGCGGTCCGAGCTGAAGCGCCTGCACCACGACACCGGCAGCACCATCATCTACGTCACCCACGACCAGGTGGAGGCGCTGACCATGTCCACCAAGATCGCCCTGTTCCGTGAGGGCGAGCTGGTCCAGGTGGATAAGCCTCTGGAGCTGTACGACAACCCCTGCGATCTCTATACGGCGGACTTCATCGGCAACCCCAGCATCAACTTCGTGGAGGCCTCGGGCACCGCCGGCGCGTCCGGGCTGTCGGTTGACGGTGTCATGGGCCGCCTGGAGTTCTCCCGGGAGGACATGACGCCTGAAGCGCCCGCCTCCGGCGACCTGAAGCTGGTTCTGGGCATCCGCCCGGAGCAGATCACCATTTCCCGTGAGAAGACCGACGCCGCGCAGGTGGAGGCCCGTGTATACGCCGGAATGCCCGCCGGTTCCGAGACCCTGGTCTCCGTCCGGGTCGGTGAGAAGCTGATTACTGTAAAGGAGCTGGGCTCCACCCATTACGCCGGCGATGAGACGGTCTATCTCTCCTACCCGCCCAAGAAGGTCAATGTGTTCGACGCCTCTACCAAACGCCTGATCAAGTACTCCCGCTAATGCGCGTTTCCATCATCCGAGCGATCCCGGAGTATCCTGCGGCGTCAGCCGTTGCGATAAAAGAGAGCGATTTGAGGAAGAATGATTAAAGGAGGAAAAGAACCATGTTGAAGCACAAGAAACTATTGAGCGCCCTGTTGGCTGCTGTCATGCTGTTTACTGTGACCGGCTGCGGCGGCACGGATGATGAGGCGGAGGATGCCGGCGCCACCTCCTGGGAGGAAACCGCCAACATCACCGCCACGGACGAGACGGATGAGGAGCTCTATGAGCAGGCCATCGCCGAGGGCGGCGAGGTCACCCTGTACTCCATCTCCTCCCGCTGCACCAAGGTGGCGGAGGCCTTCATGGACAAGTACCCCGAAATCACCTGCACGCCCTTTGATATCTCTACCAACGACCTGCTGGACAAGGTCACCCGTGAGCACGAGGCCGGCCAGTATGTGGCGGATGTGGTCCATATCAAGGACGAGGACGGCTCCCTGTACAATGAGTATGTGCAAAACAAGATTTTTTACATATATCAGCCTGCCGACATCCTCGCCCATATTGATCCCAGCCTGACAGAGACGCAAACCCCTCTGTACATTGAGCTGACCCAGCTGTTCTACAATGCTGAGGCTTATCCTGACGGTTCCCCTGTCACCAACATCTGGCAGGTGACCGAGCCCCAATGGAAGGGCAAGATCCTGATGCAGGATCCCCTGAACAATGTGGGCTGGGGCTCCTGGATTACCGGCTTCTGCGTGGGTGATACCCCGGATCAGCTGGCTGCCGCCTATGAGGAACTGTATGGCGAGGAGCTGGTGCTCTCTGAGGGCTGCGCCAACGCCGGCTACGAGTTCCTGAAGCGCCTGCGTGAGAATGAGCCGATCTTCACCTCCGCTTCTGACGAGGTTGCCGAGGCTGTCGGCACCCCCGGCCAGTCCGATCCCCCCATTGGTTTCTGCGCCTCCTCCAAGCTGCGCAAGAACGAGGATAACGGCTGGGTCCTGGCTCCCGTGAACCTGTATCCCACCACCGGCATACCCGCCATCAACACCCTGTACGTGGTGGAAGGCTGTGAGCATCCCGCTGCCGCCAAACTGCTGATCCGCTTCATGATGGGCGGCATTGATGGCGATACCAGCGGCTACGAGCCCTTCAACACCCTGGGCGGCTGGCCTGTCCGGGACGACATTGAACCCGCTGAGGGCTCTGTCCCCTATGAGGAGATGAACGTTTCCCCGTTCGATCCCAATTCCATCTACACGGAGTTCATGACCGTCCGTGACTTCTGGCAGATGCTCGGATAACAGCACTTCGGCGATCCTGGCTGCTTCACACGGCCGGCGGACGGGAATCCGTCCGCCGGCTCTCCATTCCGGCCCTCTCAGATAAGGAGATATGCGCATGAATCTATTCATTGACAAGAATCACCGGCGGAAGAGCCCCATTGCCATTGCAGGCTTTTTCGCCACCCTGCTGGACCTCTGCATCTACGGGGTTCTGTATACCCTGCTGGCAGAGCCGCTGTACCGGCAGCTTACGCTGCCCAGCACTGCAGCCACCAACGCCGTGCACACGCTGATCATCGCATTGGCGGGGACGGCAATCGGCAGCCTGCTGTTCCTTCTGCGGGACAAGCGGGTGGCGCTGTTCGGGTTTGTGGGGCTGGCGGTGGTTCTGGTGATGTTCTACTTCGCAGCCTGGATGCTGGATACAGACCAGCGGGCAACCATGGTGCAGCTGATTACCCTGTATGGTGTGGCACCGGCCCTGATCGGAAACGCGGTGGCTTGGCCGGTCTATCTCAAGCTGAGAAAGACCCATCCTCTGCCTGTGCAGAAGACTCTGCAGGAGGAGATGCGGGAGGCGGCCGGGACCAAGGCTGATGCCGCCCCCAAAGCGCATCCTGCTGCCCCGGCTGCTGAAGAGCGGCCCCGGCGGTCTCCCCAGGAGGATGCCATGCTGTTGTTTGAGGACGGAGAGGATGCCGGCTGCCACCGCCGGCGGAATACACACGGAAAGGATGAGGATTCCTGATGCTGACAACCGTTTTATTTGATATGGGCGGAACTCTGGAGGATATTTGGTACAACGAGGACACCCAGCGGGCGACCTGCCGCAGGCTGCTGGAGGTCCTGCGGGCCAACGGCCTGGAGCCCGGCTGCCCGGACGATGTGTTCTGGAAGCGGATCACGGACGGCGTAAAGGCCTATAAGCAGTGGAGCGAGGGGAATATGCTGGAGAAAAAGCCGGAGGAGATTTGGCCGGACTGGTATCTTCGGGACTTTGCCTTTGACCGGGAAAAGCTGCTGCCCATCACCGAGGAGCTGGCCAACCTGTGGGAGGTCACCTTCTACCACCGGGAGCTCCGCGACGGCGCGGCAGAGATGCTGCAGGCCCTGAAGAGCCGGGGCTACCACCTGGGCGTTATCTCCAACAACGCCTCGCTGTACAATGTGTTCCGCGTGCTGGAGGACTACGGCATCCGCGGCTTTATGGAGGATGTAACGGTCTCCAGCGTCACCGGTTATCGCAAACCCCATCCGGAGATCTTCCGGATCGCCCTGCGGCAAATGCAGGCAAAGCCGGAAATGTGCGTCTATGTGGGCGACACGGTCTCCAGGGACATCATCGGCCCCAAGCAGGTGGGCTTTGCCAAGGCCGTGCAGATCCGTTCCTTCCTGTCGGAGCAGAAGGATGTGCACGTGGCCGCGGATGCGGCACAGCCGGACAAGGTTATCGGAACACTGATGGACCTGGTGACTTGGCTGGAC
>NZ_JAOQKG010000007.1:47535-122330 GCF_025567605.1 Oscillibacter acetigenes
GCGATGAGGAAACAGGTGCGCCCCCTCCGCAGCCGCTCCAGGGCGGCGCTGATCTGCTCCTCGGTCTCCGGGTCCACGTCCGAGGTGGCCTCGTCCAAGATCACGATGTCCGCATTGGAGAGGAAGCAGCGGGCAAGGGCCAGCAGCTGCCGCTGGCCCTTGGAGAGGCCGGCGCCGCTGTCAGTGAGTGCGGTATCATATCCATCCGGCAGGGAGGAGAGAAAGGAATGGATACAGGCTGCCTTGGCGGCGGCCTCGATCTGGGCGCGGGTAGCGCCCGGCACGCCGTAGGCGATGTTTTCCGCGATGGTGCCGCCGCACAGCCAGCCGTCCTGCAAGACGATGGCCAAGCGACGCCGGAGGCCGTCCCGGGTGTACTGCTGGAGGGGCAGTCCGTCAATGGTGATCGTGCCGCTCTGGGGTGTATAGAATCGCAGCAGGAGGGAGACCAGGGTGGTCTTGCCGGCCCCGGTGGGCCCCACCACGGCCACCATGCTGCCGGCGGGGATGTCCGCGCTGAAGTCCCGCAGCACCGGGTGGGCGGGGTCATAGCCGAAGTCCACATGGCGGAAGGAGATGGCGCCGGAGAGCTTGCATGGCTCCCGGGCGCCCGGCAAGTCGCCATCCTCTGCCGGCTGGTCCAGCAGATCCAGAACCCGCTCCGCCGCGGCCACGGAGGCCTGCAGGTCGCTGAGGAGTTCCGCCGTCTCCCGGATAGGACCGGAGAATTTGCGGGAGTACAGCACAAAGGAGGACAGCGCCCCCAGGGACAGTCCGCCGCCTAAGTACAGCAGGGCACCAAAGACACTGACCGCCGCCAGGGAGAGGTTGTTGATGAAGTTGACGGAGGGCCCCAGGGCCGTGCTGGCGCAGTCGGCCTTGTAGTACGTCTCGGAGGCGGCGTCGTTTTTCTCGGCGAACTGCCGAAGATCTGCCGCCTCGACGCCGTAGACCCGAATGGCCCGCTGGCAGCTGACCCGCTCCTCCGCAAAGCTATTCAAGGCCCCCAGCTCCTGGGAGCGGCGGCGGAACAGGGGATGGATATGCTTCATCTGGAGCCGCGTCAGCAGGACGGAGAGCGGCACGGTCAGGAAAAACACGCCGGAGAGCAGGGGGGAGAGCATCAGCAGCATCACAAAGGAGCCAATGACCGTCAGCAGGCTGGTGCCGATCTGGAGCAGATCAGTGGACAGGGCGGCGTTGACCGTGTCCACATCATAGCAGACCCGGCTGATCAGATCCCCCGCCGGGTGGGTGTCAAAATACCGGACCGGTAGCTGAGTGATTTGCTGAAAAGCTGCCTTCCGCAATGTGTAGGATACGGTCTGCCCCACCCGCACCAGGGCGGCGGAGGCGCCGTAGCTGCAAACAGCGGACAGGACAGCGGCTCCGAGACCTGCGGCACAGTACCGCAGCACCGCGGTCAGGTCCGCAGCCCCCGGCCCAGTCCCGATGGCCTCCACCGCCCAGCCCGCCACGAGAGGCACCAGCAGCGCCAGCAGACCGGACAGAGCGGCCAGCGCCGCAGCCCCTGCTAGGGACGGCGCCTGGGGCCGCAGGAACCGGCCCATCCGGCGAAACAGATGTCGTTTCATCCGACATCACCTCCCATCTGGAGCTTGGCCATGCGCTGATAGCGCCGGCAGGAGGCCATCAGCGCGTCATGGCAGCCCTGGGCGTCGATGCGGCCGTTTTCCAGGACCAGAATGCAGTCCGCTTCACGCACGGCGGACACCCGCTCGGAGATTATCACCAGGGTAGTGCAGGGGAAATCCCGCCGCAGCGCCTGCCGCAGCGCGGCGGCTGTGGAGTAATCCAGGGCGCTGTCGGCATTGTCCAGTATCAGGATCTCCGGCCGGTCCGCCAGGGCCCGGGCGATCAGCAGCCGCTGGCGCTGGCCGCCGGAGAGGTTGGCGCCGCCCAGGTCCAGCGGGGTGTCCAGACCCTGAGGCAGCTGGGAGATAAAGGGCCACGCCTGGGCCGTCCGGGCGGCGGCTCCCACCGCTGGCCGTGGGAGATTTCGCAGGAAGGAGATGTTTTCATAGACGGTGCCGCGGATCAGGTCGTCGCTTTGAAAGACCACGCCGAAGCGGCTCTGGAGTGCCCGGCGATCCTGGGCTTTTACATCCATGCCGCCCACCCAGACCACGCCCCGGTCTGCGTCATACAGCCGCAGCAGCAGGGCGGTCAGTGTGCTCTTGCCGCTGCCGGTGGGCCCCAGGATTCCCAGCATCCCGCCTTGGCGCAGGAGGAAGGACGCCTCCTCCACATCCGGCTTGGCACCCTGATAGGAGAATGTGACGCGGTCCATGCCCAGAAAACCGCCGCCAGCAGGCAGGGGAGCTGTTTGCCGCTGCTGCTCCGGGGCCAGCAGGACCTCCTGGATCCGGCGGGCGGATGCGGCGCCCTTGCTGACCTTCACGAACACCTTGGAAAGCCCCAGTGTGGCGCTTTGGATCAGAGTGAAGTAGGTCATAAAGGCGACGATCTGCCCCGGGGGCATCAGTCCCGCGTTGACCCGCAGGGCCCCCACCAGGACTACCAGGATGAGCCCGGCGTTCAGCAGCAGATCGGTTATGGGGTTTGCCAGCGCCATGACCTGCCCGGCCTGCGCCTCTGCCTGCCGCTGGGCCTGGTTGGCTGTGTCAAAGCGATCCCGCTCCCTGACCTGACAGGCGAGGGCCTTTACCACCCGCACCCCGGCGGCGTTCTCCCGTAGGATGCGCACCACCGTGTCCACAGCCGCCTGAGCTCTGGTGTAGTGGGGGATCCCCCGCCGGGTCACCAGCGTAATGGTGAGAAAGGTGAGAAGGCTCACCGCCAGCTGCACCAGCGCCAGAGAGGGCTCCAGCAGAAAGGTCAGTATCAATCCGCCCAACACCAGCATGGGGGCCCGGATGCCGCCCCGCTGGACCTTGTCAAACATCTGGTGGACATTGTAGGTGTCATTGGTGAGGCGGGACACCAGGGAGGAGGGTGAGAATTGGTCTGCCTGGGTGCAGGAGAGTCCCTGGATCCGGCGGTAGAGATCCTGGCGCAGTACCCGGGTCATCTCCATGGAGACCCAGGCGGCCATCCGGTTGGCGGTAATATTGCAGCCCACCGCCCCAAGAGCCAGCAGCGACATCCAGCCGCCGGTCCGCCAGATGGCGGCAGTGTCGCCGGCGGGCACCAGCTCGTCGATGACTTCTGCCAGCAGGAGGGGGAGGATCAGCTCCAGGACCGCTGCGGTGAATTTGATGGCGGCACCGGCGGCGACCCGCCCGGCATGGGGGCGCAGATAGCCCAACACGGTTTTCATAGCGCACCTCTTTTCCAATGTGCAGACAATCTCGCAGCACGCCCTTGGCGGCTGTATCACAAATACAGGGCCCGCGCGGAATGAGGAGCGCATCCCGCGCGGGCCGAGCGTCGGCGCTCATGAATACCAGGCGCCCAGGCCGTCTGTCAGGGCATCGTATGCCCGCTTTACCTTGTCGTAATTCTTGTCCCGGTCCAGGACCACGCCCCGGCCAACGCCGTCCACGATCCGCCCCAGCCCGATCTGGTCCAGGCGGCTGTCCAGCTCCGCCAGCAGCGCGGGGGCGGAGCCGGGTTCGGTGGAGCGGCCGTCGAAGATGATGTGGAAGTAGACCTCCTCCAGGCCCTGCTTCTTGGCCATCTCACAGATGGCCAGGGGATAGTCGATGCACCCGTGGGAGGACTTATGGGTGAGGTAGGCCAGCAGATGCAGGGAGGCATGGTTCCGTCTGGCATGCTCGATGGCCTCCAGAAAGACCGGATTGCGGGCGAAGGAGCCGTCCTGCACCGCCGCGTCCAGCCGCACGTCGTCCTGCATGACGCACCGGCCGGCCCCCAGATTGGAGTGTCCGGCCTCGGAGTTGCCGGCCTTGCCGGCCCCCAGGCCCACAAATTCACGGGAGGCCTGCAGGCGGCACCAGGAGCGATTTTCCAAAAGGGCGTCCCAGTAGGGGGTGTGGGCCAGGTGGATGGCGTCGCCCTCATCGCCGGCGCCCAGGCCCCAGCCGTCGCAGATGATGAGGAGCATCCTCCGCCCCCGGCTCCAGGCGTGTCCCTCCGCCAGGGAGCGGCCGGTCATCTCCAGGGGCTGAGGAAGGCCCATGACGTCTAATATTGTGGGAGCCACGTCGCAGAGGGCACCGTCCCGCAGGGAGATGGGGTCCTCCTGACGGGAGTCTATCAGAATAAAGGGCACCAGATTGGTGGTGTGGGAGCCGTCCGGCTTCCCGGCAACGGTGTACAGCTTTTCGATATTGCCGTGGTCCGCAGTGATGGCCACCACGTAGTCCTGGGCCAGGGCAGCATCCACCACCTGCTCCAGGGCCCGGCTGACGTAACCGCAGGCATCCAGCTTGGCGGCGGTGTTCTGGGTGTGGCCGATGACATCACCGTTGGCGAAGTTGGTGACGATGAAGTCGTATTTCCCCAGGGCGCCCGCCACAGTCCGGGCCACCTCCGGCAGGGAGAGCTCCGGCTTCTGGTCAAAGTCGATGCCTTTGGGAGAGGGGACGCACACATCCTCTTCACCGGGGAAGGAGGTGTTTTCCCCGCCGTTGAAGAAAAAGGTCACATGGGCGAACTTCTCGGACTCCGCGCAGTGGAACTGGGTTTTTCCGGCCTCGGAGAGGACCTGGGCCAAAGGTTTTACCACGTGTTCCGGCGCAAAGGCGACGGGCAGATGCTTGAACTTGTCGTGATACAGTGTCAGGATAGCGAAGTACAGATCCTTCAGCTTCCGGCGCTCCACGGCCCGGAAGTCGTCCGCCGTGAACAGTTCCGTCAGCTCGATCTCCCGCTCACCCCGGCGGCAGCAGAACACCACCGCGTCGTGATCCCGGATGCGGCCGACGGGAACGCCGCGCTCAGTCAGCACCATGGGCTCCAGATGATAGTCGTCCTGCCCTGCGGCATAGGCATGCCGGACGGCCTCTGCCAGCTGGGCACCGCCGTGATTGGATACAGACATCAAAAGACCTCCCCTATGTTTCAGGCCGCCATTCACAGTGGGCAGGAGAGCTTCTGTAAACGGACAGCTGAAGAATGTAAACGTTTGCGGTTTTCTTGATTTTATTTTAGGATATCCGTCTGTCATTTGTCAAGTCGGCGCCCGCCAAAGAATCTTCGGCAGATTTGGAGAAATCACTATAATGATAATTTTTTCGGAGATATTGACAAGTTTGATATAATTCTATATGCTGTTCAATAAGAAAAGTGAAATTGACGATTTGTTTGATTTTAACGGCGTCAAAATGAAAACGTTTACGCAATGGAACCGGCTCAGGCATGGACCGATGGAAAGGACAGAGATCATGAAGAACGTGACACTGAAGGATGTGGCCAAGGCCGCCGGTGTCTCTTATGCAACGGTATCCCGGGCTCTGTCGGGGAGTAACCAGATCGGAAAGAGCACGCGGGAGCGGATTGTCCGCCTGTGCGACGAGATGGGGTACACGGGGAACTACGTGGCCCGCTCCATGGTGATGAAAAAGACGTATCTGCTGGGACTGGTGGTGCCGGCCATTGAAAATGAGTTCATGTCCCAGCTGGCCTATTATGTGGAGATGAGCGCCCGGGCCAGGGGCTACAACATTATGCTGTGCAACTCAGAGCCGGATTTGAAACAGGAGGAGATGGTGGTCAAACTGCTGCTGGGCCGCCGGGTGGACGGGATTTTGATCGTCCCCCAGTCCCCGGCCACCTATGAGAAGATCGCCCCGCTGCTGGAGCAGATCCCTGCGGTGTTTCTCAGCGAGAATCTGCGGGATCAGCCCCAGAGCTACGTATCTGTGGACAACAGCCGAGGCGCCTATCTGGGGGTGGAGTATCTCTACGGACTGGGACACCGGGAGATCCTGTACTTCGGTTGCCGGAACTCCACTACCCATCAGCTCCGGGCGGAGGGCTATCTGCGGGCCTGCCGGCAATTCGGGCTGGAACCCAGGCTCCATCACAGCGACTTTGCCCGGTCCTCCATCGAGAATGGATATCAGATGGTCAAGGAGCTGTTTGCAAAGCCCATCGACTATACAGCGATCTTTGCCTCTACGGACTCCAACGCACTGGGCATCCTGAAGGCGGCTGACGAGCTCCATATCCGCATCCCGGGGGATCTGTCCCTCATCGGATTTGACAACATCCCCTCCACTGCGCTGCCGCGCATCGACCTTACCACCATTGAGCAGCCGAAAAAGGAAATGGCCGTCCAGGCGGTGGATATGCTGCTGGACAAGATCGAAAAGGGGACCCAGGGTTATGTGCACCAGATTTTGATGCCCAGCCTGGTCCAGCGGGGGACCTGCCGTTCTCTGACATGATGGCAGAGCGTTTTTTCAATTTGAAGAGTGACAGAAAAAACACCGTTCCTGGCGGTGTTTTCTCTTGCGGCCGAGGTGCGGGTGAAAAGAAAATGGACTGCAGCAACTCCAGAGCTTCACAATAATATCTAGCAGGATATCCGCGCTGGTGGCATCCCTCTTGTCCAAAGCGTGATTCATATGGCTGTAGCTCTCCCGGTATTTCAGAATTTTCCAGACCAGCCCAGGAGAAGTGCTCTGCAATGGACTGGTGGAACTGGATATTCAGCGTGTTTTTCAGCTTCTTGACCCAGGTGGCCTCTTTGTAGACGCTGGCCTTGGTTCACCATACTTTCCATGCAGATCAGCAGGCTATCGGCCATCTCCGGAAGGAGGCATCCATCGAGGGCGCCAGTATGGCTCTTTCTCATAGGTTTGAAGTTCCCCGAGGAAAGGGCTTTCCATTGTTTTATGCGCCTTGGTTTTTGAGGGGCGGCTTTTTCCATGTCTGTGCGCTACGGTCATCCTTGGCGCTGGAAATTTCAGAGATTTGGTCTGGTTAGTGTAAAATTTTTGTTGGCAAAAGAAAAAGGGAAACGGCGAAAACACAGCTTCCCTTGGGACTCCAAAATCAGTAGAATTGTGAAGCGACAAAACACACCTGCTGCAAAGGTGCCTCAAGGCAGCTGTCTGTCTGCTGGATAATGGAGACATTAAAAAAATGTCTCAAAAATCAAAAAAAGGATTGACAAAAGCTGCGGCGTAAAGTATAATCCTTATTGTTCTGTGCGGCGGATGCGTTGTCCCAAAGGATGACAGCATCAAGAAAACGTCAGAATTGTGAAGAGCGAACTGCTATGGATTGGTAAGTGTTTGGGGCAGTAGAGGAACGTTGCTCTTTGTAGCCATCCCAAAACCGCATGCCGAGGGTTCGAATTCTTCTGCTCCTGCCATTGGAATCTTTAGAAGGCAGGATGTATTTGCTTATAATAGGACGAGCCTACAAAATGGCCCGGTAGTTCAGTTGGTTAGAACGCTAGCCTGTCACGCTAGAGGTCGACGGTTCGAGCCCGTTCCGGGTCGCCATTTTATGCTGCTGTAGCTCAGTAGGTAGAGCGCATCCTTGGTAAGGATGAGGTCGGCGGTTCGAATCCGCCCAGCAGCTCCAGGAAAAGACCGCTTTTTACCCGAAAAGCGGTCTTTTCCTTTGATATTTGTAACAATTTTTGGGAGTTCAAATTTCCGCTTTTGAGTTTGACCACACAACAAGCCACAGACAGAGAAAAGACGGGCCTCCAAGGGCATTTTGCCTTCGGAGGCCCGTTTGTGCAATACGTCAGTATCGCCTGGTCAACCTGCTATATTTTCCGGTTACATCCGGTTTTTCCCGGCGGCGATCTCCGCCTTCATCTCCCGAATTAGTATGGCCAATTTTCCCTCACATTCCGCCTCCGTTTTGGCATAGACGTTCCGGGCCATGCGCTTGCCGTTGACGATGGGGGAGTAACGGCCCTCCCACAGGTGGTCATTGATTCGGTTGACACATCCGGTGCCCGGTTTGCGCCGCTGTCCCTTGTGGGCTTGGAAGGCGCTGGGGACGGGTTTCTGGGGCACGGGCTCTTGTCTGGGTTTCGGTTCGGCTCTCCCGATCCCCCGGTCGATCTTGTCCGCTGCGTTCTGTCGCATGGCATCGGTAACGTGTGTGTAGGTGTTGAGGGTGGTGGCGCTGGACACGTGGCCGATGATAGTGCTCAGGGTCTTGATGTCCATGCCGTGCTCCAAGGAAGCGGTGGCGAAGGTGTGCCGCAGATCGTGAAACCTCAGACGCTTACACTCCGCCCGCTCCAGCACCGTCTGGAGCCGCTTCCGGACAGCAGCTGGGTCCATGGGAGAATCCTCCTTGACAGGGGAGGGGAACATCCAGCGGGAGCGGATGGTTTTCTGGTAGGTTTTTAAGACCTTCAAGACAGGGGCAGGGAGAAGGACCGTCCGGTTGCCGGCTTTGGTTTTAGGTGGGGATACAACCAGCTCTCCCTTTACCCGATGAACTTGACGCTCTACCCGAAGGGCACCAGTTCTGAAATTTAGGTCACCCCATTGGAGTGCTAAAATCTCGCCCCGGCGCAGGCCGGTGGCCAGTTCCAGCAGCAGAAGCTCGTAGCAGCCGTCCTCCCTGGCCTGGATTAGTAGCCGCTGGATCTCCTCTGGAGCAAGCACTTTCATCTCTCTGGATTTAGCAGGTGGGAGCTTGCAGCTGTCCGCCGGATTGCGGAAGACCAGCTTTTCTTCTACCGCCTTGTCCAGGGCTGCGTGGAGGGTGGTGTGGATGCCACGGACGGTCTGGTCTGAGAGCCCCTCTCCATAGAGCTCCTTGCGCAGCAGTCTGCCGTTCTGCTTAAGATGGGTATAGAACTGCTGGATGTCCCC
Source organism: Oscillibacter acetigenes (assembly GCF_025567605.1). Taxonomy (NCBI): domain Bacteria; kingdom Bacillati; phylum Bacillota; class Clostridia; order Eubacteriales; family Oscillospiraceae; genus Oscillibacter; species Oscillibacter acetigenes. The sequence goes on from NZ_JAOQKG010000007.1 coordinate 56,277, forward strand.
AGTGGTCAGCTTGTCCAGTTGGATTCCACCTAATGCGGGTATAATGTGCTGATAGATGCGCCGCTCATAGGACATCTGGGTATTGGGGCGGAGGTTTGCCTTTTTATAGGTCTGGTACCAGTGATCCAGCCAGCCGCCCAGGGTGACCCCAGGCTGGGGCGGCTCGGGGGCGGGGGCTCTGACATCCTCCCGCAGCTTTTCCAGCTTCGCCACACACTCGGCCTTGGTTTTGGCGAGGACATTCTTGGTGACGGGCAGGCCCTTTGCGTCCCGGCCCACCACGATGCGGCCCTCCCAGCGGCCGTCCTTTCTCAGGTGGATGCTGCCGTCCCCGCGTTTTCTGCGCTTTGCCATGGGGCCATCTCCTCTCCCAAGTAGTCGGTCAGGAAGCCGCCCACGATCTCTGCCGCCCGTTTCTGCATATCCCCCGTGGTATGGGTGTAGGTGTCCAGGGTAAAGCTGGCCTTGGTGTGGCCCAGGATGCCGGCCAGGGTCTTGGCGTCCACCCCGGAGGCCAGGGCCTGGGTGGCGAAGGTGTGCCTGAGATCGTGGAAGCGGATGTCGGGGAGCCCCGCCTCCTTCAGAGTTTTCTTCAACTGATGGTATGCGGCGCCGGGATTCAGCGGAGTCTCTGGGCGAAGGGGATTGTGGAAAATCCAGGGGGAGCAGGAGTGCTTTTTGCGCCCGATCAGCCGCTTCGCTGTGCTGGACGGCAGGAGGATCTTCCGAGTCCCGGCATAGGTCTTGGTGTCCCCGACCACCAACCGCCCGCCTTTTTCTTTGCGCAGCGTGCGGGTGACGCTGAGGATGCCCTTCCGCCCATCGAAGTCGCTCCACATCAGACCGCAAATTTCACCCAGCCGCAGGCCGGTGGTCAGCTCCGTGTAGAAGAAATCTCGCCAGATTTCATTGCCATCCACTGCCGCCAGGAAAGTGTCCATCTGTTCCTCGTTTAGAATTTTCATGGGCTTGTGGGTGATTTTAGGCGGGTCCACCTGTTTGGCAGGGTTGTTGGGTATCAGGCACTGGTCTGCCGCCGCTTGGAGGGCCTGGTGGAGGGCGGCGTGGATACCGCGGACGGTGGCGGGAGAGAGGCCGGGGCCTTGGCCGGGGCGAGGGCTGATCCGGCCACGCTCCTGGAGCGTGTGGTAAAGTTCTCTTAGATCCTCTGCCGTGATCTGGGTGAGTTTTTTGTGCCCCAGGTAGGGCTTGACATGGCGGTCCATGTCGCCCCGGTACCGTTTCAGGGTGTCGGGCCGTAGGGTGAGTGACATCTGCTCCAGCCACCGGTCCAGCCACTCTGACAGCGTCATTCTGCTTTCCTCCGTCAGGTCCACTCCCTGATAGGCATCGATGTTCTGCCGGAGTTTAGCGGTCAGTTCCTTTTGGTTATCTGCGTAGATGTATCGGAAGATAGAGTCACCGTTTTCCTTGTGGCCCACTACGATGCGGCCCTCCCAGCGGCCATCCTCCCGTTTGCGCACCATGCCGTCACCGGACGGCCTGCGTTTTGCCATAGGCTATTCCTCCTTATTTTGGTCGATTAAGCTGCCGTCGTCCCCGTCCAGGGACTCCAGGATCATGCGTACTCCCAGCCGGAAACCCAGGATGAAGTTCTCCAGGGCCATGGTGCTGCCGATCTCATTCTCCGCATTGATGAGCCGGAGCAGCAATGTTTTTTCCTTGTCCTCCAGCAGGGCGGTGAGCTTTTCCTCGCACTCTGCCGACTGTTCCATGGCCTTTTTCAGGGCAGTCCCAGATCTGACATTCTGATCGTTGGGGGTGATGTTTCCAAAGTATAGGTTTTCCAACATATCTCGCATATGCGCCGCCTCCTTTGTCAGCAACACAACATAGCGCAGAAAGAGAAAACTATCCAGTGGCACAGCGTAGAATTCAGAAAAAGTTATCATTTGATTTTTCCTGTATCATTGTTAACAGCATCTCATTCCCCGTGCGGATCTTTTGCTCCATGGGAAGGGCTTTTCTCTTTGTTTTGCGGCGCAGTTTCTGATATACCTACCACCCCATAGTCATGCCGCCCATGTTTTGCTGAGGAGTTTCCTCATGGTCATCCGGCTTGTGGCCCATGGCGATCTTCTTTTCCTGGATCTTCCGCCGCAGCTTTCGGTCCACCCGCTGTCCCATCGGAGCGGCAGGCGGCACCGAGTTCTCCCGGAAGATCTGGCCCAGATGGTGGAGCAGCCGGGTGGCCGACAGGAACACATTGAGCCTGCCCACCTGGTCGAAGTGTTCCAGAAAGAAGGCGGCGTACTCGTTTCCCTGTTCCGCCGATTCATAGAAATACGCCCAGGCCTGCTCCCGGTCCTGCTTGACGTCCTGCCCGGCGAGGTATAGTTTCCCAAGAACATACTGGGCATACTGGTTCCCGTGTTCGGCGGAGTCGGTGAGATAGGCCACAGCTTTTGGCACGTCCTTCGGGACAGCTTTCCCCTCCAGATATAGCTTTCCCAGGCGGTAGGCGGCCCAGGAGTTCCCCTGGGCCGCCGCTTTTCCATACCAGGATACCGCCTCATCCATTCTCTTTTGGCTTTGCAGGAGCTTCCCCAGCGCGTATTGGGCGAAGTTATATCCCGCCTCCGCCGCCCGCCGAAACCACAGTTCCGCCTGCTGGTCGTCGGGAAGGAAGCCCCGACCATCCCGCCAGCACTTGCCCAGCTGGTAGGCGGCCAGGGAGAAACCTCTCTGCCAGAGCTGCTCCAGCACCTGCACCTGCTCCGCTTTTTCCTCCTCTGGATTTTCATACTCCTCCAGCACTTGCTTGGCGCTCTGGTAGGCCTCAGCCATCTGCCAGTTGGAATCCCAGGCGGAGTATACCGCATCCTGATCCTCATCTACCTCGTCCCGCATACGGGCATCCTCGAAGGTAAACGTACCAAGCCGGAGCCGCTCCGCCTCCCGGATGACCATGTTTTTGATGGCTTTGAACTCCTTCTGCTGGGAGAGGGGCAGGTGCTCTCTGGGGGAGTCTTTGTAGTAATGCTCCAGTTCGTCCCGGAGCCGGTTCCACTGTTCGTAGCACTCAGCCACCTCCGGGACCTTGGCCAGTTCATCCACGATGGCGTCTACCTGCGTCTTTACCGGCTTTTTCAGGTAGCCGTAGACCTTTTTGCCCTTGTGGTCCTCCAGCATTTTAGACAGGGTTTCCATCTGCTCCGCAATGACCGGGCTATGGCACAGACCTGTCTCCATCTCCCGAATGAGCCGCCCCATGGCCTCCATCGCCGCATCCCTCACCTGCTGATAGGACATATCTTTCTTCTGATAGAGAGACAGCAGCTCGTCCCGGAAGAGCTCATTGGACAGCTGGGAGCGCATCTTCTCGATACCCTTTTCTGTTAGAAAACCCTGCTTGGGGTCCGCCGACCAGACCATCATGTGGATGTGGGGGTGGTGCTTTTCATTGTGAAAGGCGGCGCACCATCGGAAATTGTTCGGAGGAATTTTCATGGCCTGGGCCAGTTCCGTCTGATGGGCCAGCAATAACTTCCGCCAGCTCTCACTGGTTTCGTAGCCCAGCCGGTGTGCGTCCTCCCGTTTCAGGGAGTAGACGAAGGTCCACACCGGCCCGGTGTGCCCGTTGATCTCCTCCGTGGTTTTCTCCAGATCGGCGGGACCGTCGGCAGAGAACAGACCGTGGGAGCGGGGGCGCTCCGCCATATATTCCAGGTAGCCGCCGCCGTCGTGGGAGGGGGATGGAGCCTCGATCAGCTCCACACCCTCCCGTGTGGCGATGTACTCGGCGTAGTGACTGCCGCCGTTTCCCGGCTTGATGTAGCCCGACTTCTGGATTAGTCCCGGCATTACTCGGCCCCCTTTTGGTAACGGACCGTGTCTTCGAAGCTGATCTCACCGTTGGTCTCCTTTACCTCTTTGACACAGCGGACGCGAGCTTTCCGCAGCTGATCCGGGTCGATCTCTATGTCGGCGGCCAGAATATTCCCCATGAGATTTTGGTCCACCGCCAGCTTGAACAGCAGGTGTCCCATCCGGTTTCCCAGGGCACCAAGCTTGCCTTCCAGCACGTCGGCCAGGACCCGGGGCAGGTATTCGTCGGCGTGCTCGGTGTCCAGGTAGCCGGAGTAGAACCGAATGGCCTTCGCGATAAATTCGTTTCTTTTCGCACAGTTGTCCTTCTGGTAGTGTGACTCTACCTGATCCCACACATCGTCATCTATCCAAACGGTGTGTCTGTGTCTATTTTCATCCATTGTCAAATCCCTCCAAACTCTATCGTAGCGTCAGCGAGTATCCCTCAACGGCGGGGATATTCGCCGGTTTTTCCGAAAACAGCGTCAATCGCAGTTTTGGCGACCCGGAAAAGCGTCAGCCCCCGTCCCCGGAAACCGCCCGCACTGCGGGCGGAAGTGACCGTCCGGACGCCACAAAAGCGCCAGGGCTTTCTCCTGCTATACTTTGGCTGTGGTCAAAAGCTGTGTATCTATGCAGAAATTCTGCATGCTAAACCTTGGTATCAACACCCGGTTGGGTGATGATATAATCGCCTCGTGCAGGCAGAGGACCGCTTCTTTTCTCCTTGCGGTATATCCGCTTTAAGCAGCATGCGGCCTCGCTCTTACAAGATTTCATTTATGAGCCGGATGCGGGAACACTTGTCCTCCGCCGATATCGAAGCAGGGTATGACTTGTAAGAAACATGAGGACTGCCTGTCACTATGACTTGAGGATGTGGTGGTATGTTTATCGTCGGGATCGATGTAGCTAAGCGGAATCACGAGGTCACGGTCATTACCTCAGCGGGGCAGGTGGTGTGCAAAGGGTTTCGCATTTCCAATACCTGCACCGGATACAACCGCATGATGGAGCGGCTTGGGAAACTGACCAACCTCAAGAGACAGTTCATCTTTGCTATGGAGTCTACCGCTCACTATTGGTTGGCCCTGTACACTCGTCTCAAGAAAGATGGTCATCAGGTCGTTATACTGAACCCCATCCAGACACACACCATGCGGGAGATGTTTCTCCGCAAATCAAAAACTGATGCAAAGGACTCTTTGGTTATTGCGGAGGTCGTCCGCTTTGGCCGCTACGCAGCCAGCGATGTTCCACAAGAAAAGAAAAACTGTTGGCACTGAAGGAACTGTGCCGCAACCGCGCTTACCTGATGGACATGGCCAGCGATCTGAAACGGAAGGCCGTTGCGATCCTGGACCGTGTCTTTCCAGAGTATGAAACACTGTTTGATTCCGTCTTTTGCAAGACATCCCTGGCTGTGCTGGCGAAATATCCCACGCCGGATAAGTTGTCCAGGGCCCAGTTTGGAAAGCTGACCGAAGTACTCCAAAAGAGCAGCAATGGGCGGTTTGGAGAGTGGAAGGCTCGCGAAATCAAAGAACTGGCTCACGGCAGCTTTGGTGTTGCGGATTATGAGGGTGTCTACTCCACTCTGATCCAGCTGTTCTTGGAACAGATCCATACTCTGCTGGAAACTTGCAGTTCACTGGAAAGGCAAATCAATGAACTGCTTCTGCAGTTTGACACTACACTCACCACGATCCCCGGCGTCGGTACGCTCCTGGCGGCCACGATCCTCAGCGAGATCGGTGACATCTCCCGGTTCTCATCCGCGGATAAGCTGGCTGCGTATATAGGCGTAGACCCGGCTGTAAACCAATCCGGTGAATTTGTGGGTTCACATGTCCATATGTCCAAGCGAGGCTCCCCCTATTTACGCAGAGCAGTTTGGATGGCCTCTATGATCGCGGTCCAGCGTGATCCCATGTTCAAGGCATATTATGAGAAAAAAGCCTCCGAGGGGCTGCGCTACATGAACATCATTGGCCATGCAACAAAAAAGATGACCGCTGTCATCTATGCCATTATGCGGGACAACAAGGCCTATATACCTGTTATGCCTGTTGTGGCGTAACGGAGGGGCATTGTCTCTGTCCAGGCCCACTCAAAGTGGGTCCGGCTTTCTGTACCGTTTTTCATCTCGCAAGCATTCACTTTACCTGTATATTTTTTGCTTGACAAACACATAGCCGCTGCTTTGCCACACGGTTTCGGCAGGGGATCCCCCTCAGAAATTGCGGTACTGAAAATAAGAATAGGGCGCCCGGACAAGGGGCCAAGTTGTTACTTTTCTGATAATAGATGCCGTGTCCCCTGGATATTGGGCCATCATCGTGGTATGTTGAGTCGCTGACAAGGAGGCGGCACAATGTACGACTACATGAGAGCCCTGCACGCAAGGTTCTGCCGGGAGCCGGAACTTCAAAAAGTCCGGGCGGAGCTGGAACAGACCTACAGAGAGATCAAAGCGAGGTTCGGCCAGCAAGATCAGGAGATCCTGCTGCAACTGGCGGATCTGGAGAACGAACTGCGGGAGGAAACTTCCCTGACCTCCTTCATCGCCGGATTTCAGCTGGGCATGGGGATCGCCGGGGAGATGGAACGGTATTGCTTCGAGGACGAGGAGGAAAAGAGGGCCACAGAGAGGGCGAAGATGAGGTGTCCCCAGGCCAAAATTTGATACGCTATATACAAAGAAAAAGGGCTGCCGCTGGCAGCCCCTTAACTTTCTGATAACTGTGGCTGTAGGCCCTGGCTATTTCGCTTTTCTGTGGTATGTTGTGTCGTTGAAAAGGAGGCGGATGCCATGACGAAAAAACGGGCCAACGGAGAGGGGAACATCAGAAAGAGAAAAGATGGCCGGTGGGAAGGACGCTACACCGCTGGGCGCGACTCGGAAACCGGCAAGCCTATCTACAAAAACGTTCTGGGCAGGACCCAGGCAGAGGCGAAGAGCAAGCTGAAAGCGGCCATCGAGGAAACCAAAAGCCTGGATGTGACCAAGACAGGGAAATACACAGTAGGCACGTGGATGGACGAGTGGTTTGAAAACTACGCAAAGGTAAAAGTTCGACCGTCCTCCCACCAGACCTACCGGGGATATATTGATAACCACATCAAGCCAAACATCGGGAAGGTTCCGCTGGAAAAACTCACTTCTCTGGAGTTGCAGAAATTCTACAAGAAGCTGCTGACCAGCGGAAGAATAGAGAGAGTTGAAAGTAAGCACCAGGCAAAGGGCTTCAGTCCCAAGACCGTGCGAAACATCCACCAGATCATCGCCTCGGCCATGAAACTGGCGAAGGAGCAGAAAATCATCGCTGCCGATCCCACCGAAGGCTGTGCCCTGCCGAAGCCGGAACATCGGGAGATGAAAACTCTCCCAGTGGAGCAACTGACCTCCTTCCTTAGAGAAGCGAAGGACAGCAGTGTATTCGAGATGTACTATGTGGAACTGGCCACTGGCCTCCGGCGGGGAGAACTCCTTGGCCTCAAATGGGAGGACATTGATTTCGAACACGGTAACCTCCGGGTAAAACGGCAGATTGCCCGGATCGACGGCGAAGTGGTGGAGGCACCGCTTAAGACGAAGAACGCCTACCGGACGCTGCCGCTGGCGGAGGACACGATAGCTGTCCTAAAACAGCAGAAGAAAAAAGTCGGCAGCAGCCACTGGGTATTCCCCTCGCCTACCGGCGGGTCCATCTCCCCGGACAGCGTGCTCCATATGCTCCACCGGGTGCTGAAACGGGCGGGATTGCCCAGGGTCCGGTTCCACGACCTCCGGCACACCTTCGCCACCCTGGCCCTCCAGAACGGGGTAGATATCAAGACGGTGTCCGGAATGCTGGGACACTTCAGCGCCGGGTTTACACTGGACACCTACGCCCACGTCACCACGGCGGCCCAGAAGGAGGCGGCAAAAACATGGAAAAGGTCCTAACAGCCGCGCTGTAAACGGCAAAAAATCTCTCCAAAAAGGACGAAGGCCCGGAGGCGAAAACACCGCCTCCGGGCCGATTTTTTGACCCGTCTGGGTCACGGTTTGGGTCACCCCGGTGTCCAGAAAATGGGGACGTCCCAAAAAGTTGCAAAAGAGCAGAAAAAAACACCGCTTTTCGGCCGGAAAGCGGTGTTTTTGTGGTTGCGGGGGCTGGACTTGAACCAACGACCTCCGGGTTATGAGCTGCCGGCGGTTTCTCCATCCGCTGTGGTGCAGTGCTTTCCGGGCCTTTTTGAGCCTAAAATGGCCCAAAACCCGAAGGTTGTTCATCTTCGTTTCGCAGCAGTTTTCATCATCCTGGGTCAAGTTATGGGGCAGGAAAAAGGGCACAAAACAAGGTGCCATGCAAAGTGCTTTCGCTGGTGATTGCTATGAATGCCTGCAAGCAATTCCTACGAAAGTGAGAATTCTCATCTGCTTGAACGGAGTAAGTAGAATGTTTAACCTACCAATAGCGGCAACCAATGCTTTTTTAGTCTGCCGCTCACATCTCCTTTGATGCAGAGGCTAATTTGAAGAAGAGCAGACGAACCGCACAACAAGTCTCAACAAAAATAAGCGACGCTCCACCAATGGTCAGGATATCCTGCTATGAGTTGACCAGTCAACAATGGACTTGGCTTTCCCGTGCCATATAACAGTAAGCACACAACTGTTTTTAGTGCTTAAAGTTTCCGCGAACATGCAGACACACAAATGATAACGGAAAGTGCTCCGCTTTGTATGTTTTTTATCTATTGACACAAAAGTCTCCTTTTGATTTAGCAGTATGCAGATTAAAATGATTTGTTGTAAAAATTTTATAAAAAATATTGTCTATTTTGCTCATTTTTATAACAAGCTTGACAAGAGTTCTGCATTTGATGTATAATCCCATTATCCTATAATAGGATTAATAAAAGGAGTAATCTACAAAATGCATTTTTAATCTAATAATATTTATTTGCTCAGATAAAGAAATCTGGTAAAAATCCGAACTTTAAAATAGCCAAGCGCAGGCGAATGTTTTAATCAGGCTTAATTTTCTCAGGATAGTTTTAGCTTTGAAAATAAATTTGCACATTTAATGGAGGGTATTGAGAGAAAACGAAGAGGGGGTGTGGTTTTATCAATTAGATTAGTCGTGTTATGCGCTTCTATAGTTTAAATGTATCGCAAATCTTGAAAAGCACTGAAGAGAAAGGAAGGGCTACAAAGCTATGAAGGAAAACAAAGTCGTCATGGCAGGCGCCGGCGTCATGGGGGCCTCCCTGGCCCAGGTATACGCCCTGGCAGGCTATGATACTTACGTCTACGACATCTATGAGGCGGGGCTGGAAAAAGGCAAGCACCTGATCTCTATCAACCAGGAGATGATGGTGAAAGAGGGCCTAATCACTGCCGAGGAGTCCAAGGCAGCCCTGGCCCGGATGACCTTCACTCTGGACAAGGAGTGCTTCCGGGACTGCTGTCTGGTAGTGGAGAGCACCGTGGAGCGGATGGACATCAAGCAGAACTTCTTCGCGGAGATCTCCGAGATCGCACCGGCGGAGGCCCTGCTTGCCACCAACACCTCCGGTCTGAAGATCACGGAAATCGCCAAGGCCTGCAAGCACCCAGAGCGGTTCATGGGCCAGCACTGGCTGAACCCGCCCCACCTGCTGCCCTTGTGCGAGATCATCGCCGGCGAGCAAACCAGTCCGGAGAACGTCCAGAAGATGCGGAAGCTGGTGGAGGGTCTGGGCAAGCAGCCGGTGGTGGTGGCTGATATCAACGGCTTCATCATCAACCGCATCCAGTTCGCCGTCCTGCGGGAGGCTCTGCACATCGTGGACATCGGTGCCGCTAGCATTGAGGACGTAGACACCGTCCTGAAGGCGGGCATGGGACTGCGGTACGCGGCCCTGGGCCCCTTTGGCGTGGCGGACTTCGGCGGTCTGGACACCTTCGACCACATCAACAGCTATCTCAACGCCGAGCTAGACGACAGCAAGGTGGGCAACAAGCGGCTCCATGAGATGGTACAGGCTGGGAAGCTGGGCGTTAAGAGCGGCCAAGGCTTCTACGACTACTCCGGGGACAAGGCGGATGAGGCCATCCGGGAGCGGGACCGGCTGTACATCGAGCTGGCGAAAGTCCTGTATTTCAAGAAGTAAGGAGGGAAAAGCATGAGAAGTGATCTGATGAAGAGCGGCGTGGAGCGGATCGCCCACCGCGCTCTGTTTCGGGCTCTGGGTCTGACGCAGGAAGAACTGGACCGGCCCATCATCGGCGTGGTCAGCGCCAAGAATGAGATCATCCCTGGCCACATGCATTTGGACAAGATCGCCGAGGCGGTAAAGGCCGGTATCCGCATGGCCGGCGGCACCCCCATTGAGTTCCCGGCCATCGGCGTGTGCGATGGCATTGCCATGAATCACGAGGGCATGTTCTACTCCCTGCCCAGCCGGGAGCACATCGCTGACTCCGTGGAGATCATGGCCAACGCCCATCCCTTTGACGGCCTGGTGTTCATCCCCAACTGCGACAAGATCGTGCCTGGCATGATCATGGCGGCCCTGCGGGTGAACGTCCCCTCTGTCTTCTGCTCCGGCGGCCCCATGATGCCGGGCAAGGCCAACGGCCATCAGGTGGCTTTGACGGACGCCTTCGAGGCACCCGGCGCTGTTAAGGCGGGCAAGATGAGCGAGGCGGAGGCGGATGAGATTGTAGAGCACGCCTGTCCTGGCTGCGGCTCCTGCGCTGGGATGTTCACCGCCAACTCCATGAATTGTCTGACGGAGATCTTGGGCCTGGGCCTGCCAGGCAACGGCACTATCCCGGCGGTGGACAGCCAGCGGATCATTCTGGCCAAGCACGCGGGCATGAAGGTCATGGACCTGGTGCGGGAGAATATCTGTCCCCGGGACATCGTGGACCAGCGGTCTATCCAAAACGCGCTGACGGCGGACATGGCCATGGGCTGCTCCACCAATACCATGCTGCACCTGCCTGCTATCTGTCATGAGGCGGGGCTGGAATTTGACCTGAAGGGTGTCAATGCGGTCAGCGACCGGGTGCCCCACCTGGTGAAGCTGAATCCAGCTGGTGTCCACTGCCTGGTCCATCTAAATGATGCCGGCGGCTTGAGCGCCGTCATGAAGCGGCTGGATCAGATGGGGCTCATCGATACTACGGCCCGCACAGTGGATGGCACCTGGGCGGACCGGATCTCCAAGGCGCAGATCAAGGACGAAGATGTGATCCGGGACAGAGATCACGCCTACTCCCAGACCGGCGGCCTGGCGGTGTTGTACGGCAACTTGGCTCCCGACGGCGCCGTGGTGAAGAAAGGTGCGGTGCTGCCGGAGATGATGGTCCACACGGGTCCCGCCAAGTGCTTTGACAGCGAGGAGGACTGCTGTGAAGGGCTGTACGCCGGCAAAGTGGTATCAGGCGACGTGGTGGTCGTGCGTTATGAAGGCCCGAAGGGTGGCCCGGGAATGCGGGAGATGCTGGGACCCACAGCCACCTTGGCAGGCATGGGCCTGGACTCCACCTGCGCCCTGGTGACGGACGGGCGGTTCTCCGGCGTCAGCCGGGGGGCCTCCATCGGGCACGTGTCCCCTGAGGCGGCTGCCGGCGGCCTGATGGCCTATGTGCAGGATGGGGACCAGATCGCCATCGACATTCCCAACCACTCCATCAATCTGCTAGTTTCCGAGGAGGAGATCGCTAAGCGGAAGGCGGCCAGCGTTCCGCAGCCCCCCAAGCAGGTGACGGGCTATCTGAAACGCTACCGCGCCATGGTCACCTCTGCCAACAAGGGCGCGATCTTGAATGATGAAACATTGTGATCCGGAAAAGGAGCCGATTTTATGAAATATGGTGATGATGCACTGGATTTGGAAGCCGTTAAATCTGTTGCCACACTTATGACCGCTGCTGTGCGGACAGCCCCAAAGTCTTGCGGTGCAGACACTCTAGCAACGCTTGTCCTAGATGGCAAGGACAAAGACCTTTTAGCGGACACCATGTGTTTGCTGGCAAAAGAAACCGGAATGGACTTCTACTCCAGAGATGCAGAGAATGTGCGGAAGGCACAGTGCATCCTTTTGGTCGGCGCAGTTGCCTCTTATATGTCTACCGCACACTGTGGGCTGTGCGGTATGGGAAACTGTGGAAATGCAATGCAGCATGGAACGACCTGTGCATTCTCCGGAATTAACCTTGGAATCGCTTTGGGCTCTGCAGTGGGAATTGCCGCCAGCCACCATATTGACAACCGGATCATGTTCAGCGCAGGGAAAGCGGCTATGAAAGAAAATATGTTTTCGAGAAGAGTTACCATGGCCTTCGGAATTCCGCTATCAGTATCTGGAAAAAACATTTTTTACGACCGCAATATGATCTCTATTGCAAAGCCACTGTTTGTTGATTGACCACTTTGCAGCCCCGCGAAAAGCACAACTATACAAATAAGCAATTATGGAAATTGCTTTATTTGATATTTAAGAATGGGAGGAACTAAAGATGAAAAAACGGGTCGTATCCTTGCTGTTAGCTCTTGGGATGTGTTTTGGGCTGACTGCCTGCGGTCAGGGAGACGGCGGAGAATCCACAGCAGACAATGGTGGCAGTTCGTCCACAGAGACGATTACCGTCAGAATTGCCACACAACACCCGGATGATTACCCTTCTTCTCAGGCAATGATGAAGCTTGCCGAAGATCTGGAGGAGAGAAGCGGCGGCGTTCTTCAGTGTGATGTGTATACCAACAACGCCTTGGGTGGAGAGCTGGATATTCTGGATCAGGCACGGACTGGAACTGTGGAAATTATCTATTGTTCACCTACAGCCGCCACGATGAATCCGAAAATCAATGTATTCGATCTGCCCTTCCTGTTTGAAAATTATGAGCAGGTGGAAAAAGTTGTCTCCAATGAAGAACTGATGAATGAAATTCTGGGAGAATTCGTTGATTATGGGATTCGTCCAATGGCCGCCTATGAAAATGGCCTGCGGGTTATTTCTAGCAACAAAAAAATTGAGAGTCTAGCAGATTTGAAGGGCATGAAGATGCGTGTGCCGCAGGCACCGATTTCGATTGCAATTTTCAATGCACTGGGGGCCAATGCAACGCCTGTTGCATTCAATGAGCTGTACTCCGCTTTGCAGCAAGGAGTGGTAGACGGACAGGAAAACGGCTATCCCACATTTACCAGCAACAGATATTATGAGGTGCAGAAGTACATTGCGGAATCTTATCACATGTGGAGCATCAACGAGTTGTTCGTTTCTGATGTGTTTTGGCAGAAGCTGACCCCCGAGCTGCAGGAGATCGTGCAGACCGCTTGTGAGGAGTCTGGCGTTTACCAGAGAAATCTCTATTGAGAGATGCAGGACAGCAGTAAGCAGGAAGCCCTTGACAACGGTGTGGAGATCACCTATCCGGATATGACAGAGTGGAAAGAGGCCACAGAAAGTGTATATACGGATTTCTACGCAGAGTATGACTGGGGCGAGGAACTAGTCCAAAAGATTCTGGACTGTGCCAATAGTTGAGCCCTTCGCAAATTTTATTTAGGTGGAAAGACGGCCTCCTAAGTCAAGATGCCTGATGCCGGAGATTGTTTGCTTTTGGAGGCCGTCTTTCAGTTTGGCAGGGGTTTACAGCAGGCAGCACGGGGAAAACAGCAGGAGAGTGATTATATGAAAGCTGTTGCAAAAATAATCGACATGATTTTCAAGGCCGTGGAATGGGTGATTACGGCTCTGGTAGCCCTGATGTCGGCGCTTGTTCTTTTGCAAATCATAAACAGAGCCATTCTAAACACTTCGCTGACGTGGAGTGAAGAAATTGTAAACTATTCTATGATTTGGATTGCTATGCTCGGCTCTTGCCTGTTGGTTCGGAATAACGGGCACATGGCCGTCGACAACTTTTTGAAAATGCTAAGAGGTGTGCCAAAAGCTATCGCCACATTCGTTTCCGTCGCATTACAGGTGGCCTTTATTGTAGTGATGTTCTGGGGAATCCTGGAGTTCCTCCCATCTGCAGCTCAGCAGTTTTCTCCAGTCCTGCGTTTGGACATGGCAATGATCTATTCGATTTTCCTGATCAGCGGCGTCTTGATGCTACTTGGCTTGATTGACTATTGGATCATTCACCGTGGAAAGATTGCCGCATACTCCGAGGAAGACGAGCTGCTGAAGAAAGTGCAGGAAGAGAGTACGGTAGACAAGGAGGAGGCGTAACTGATGGCCCTGATTGTATTTGTTGTTTCACTATTTGGGATGCTCTTTTTAGGTGTTCCGATTTTCATGAGTATCGGAGCATCCGGGCTCATCTTATATGCCTATGGCATGGGTGATATGGAGCCTATTCTTTTGGTTCAGCGTATGTTCAATGGGTTAAACAGCTTTACCTTGCTGGCAATCCCATTGTTTATGCTTGCCGGTGAGGTCATGAATCGAGGCGCGCTGTCCAAGAAAATGGTGCGCTTTGCAAACTGTCTGTTAGGATGGGTGCATGGCGGGCTTGGGTTTACCGTGGCGATTTCCTGTATGTTTATTGCTGCAATTTTGGGGTCCGCATCCGCTGCGGCCGCGATGATTGGCGCAATTATGATCCCAGAAATGGTAAACCGGGGATATTCCAAAGAATTTTCCTGCGCATTGACAGTTGCAGCCGGCTCTATCGGGCCGATTATTCCGCCCAGCATTCCGATGATTATCTATGGTGTAATTGCAAATGTTTCCATTGTGGAGCTGTTTGCTGCCGGATATGTTCCCGGAATTGCGATGGGCATCATGTTCATGATTTACTCGTATTTCTTCGCCCGCAAACACGGGTATCCTGCAGAGCCGAAGCCTACAGCGTCAGAAGTTTGGAAATCTTTTAAAATAGCGGCTCCCACGCTGTTGCTACCGGTTATTATCATGGGAACCATTTTGACTGGCATGTGCACACCGACGGAATCCGCAATTCTAGCAGTGGCTTATGCGCTGTTTCTGAGCTGTGTGGTGTATCGGACTCTGCCGCTCAGAGAGCTCAAGGAAACCTTTGTGAATAGTGCCAAGTCCGCCGCAATGGTGCTGGTAGTTATCGCCACAGCCAGTCTTCTGTCCTGGGCAGTCACCGTTATGAATATTCCTCAGATGATGGCCGATTTCGTCTATTCCATTACGGACTCTCCCGCCGTGTTCCTAGTCATCGTGAATGTGCTTTTAGTAATCGCAGGTATGTTCCTGGACGCCGGCTCAGCGATTATGATTCTCTCCCCTGTGTTGCTCCCCATCGCACTGAGTCTTCAGGTTGATCCTCTAGCATTCGGCATCATCATGGTTGTCAATCTCTCTATCGGTGTTCTAACCCCTCCTGTTGGTCTGAACCTGTATGTGGTATCCTCTTTGAGTGGTATGGATATCCTGCGAATTGCGAAGGCGTGTATGCCGTTCATTGTGATGATCTTTGCAATGCTGATTGTCTGTTCCTTCTTCCCGCAGATCCTCACCTTCCTACCGAATCTCCTGTATGCATAAGGCGGGGGGTACTCCAGGCAGCAAACTTATTACAAGGCCGGTCCCCTCTCCAATATTCCAAGAGGTTCTAGTCTTGCTTATAACGTAAAAGAAAGGACTCGTCTGAATGGGTAAGCCTAAAAAAGTTATTATCTCTGCGGCAATTACGGGGGCCATCCATACGCCGTCCATGTCACCCTATTTCCCTGCCAGCCCGGAACAAATCGCACAGCAAGCGATAGATGCGTCTAAGGCGGGAGCGGCCGTTGTGCACATCCATGCCCGCCGAGCTGACGGAATGCCTGTTGGAGATTTTGAAACATTTCGCCAGATCCTCACCACCATAAAGGAGGAGACGGATGCTGTGATTGGAATTACAACAGGCGGAGCAAACGGCATGAGTACGGAAGAGCGATTTTCTGTGATTGAGGAATTTCAGCCGGAAATGGCCTCCGCAAACAGTGGTTCCATGAACTTTTGCTACCACAAGCTCGCAAAGGGGATTGATCAACCGCTTTATGATTGGGAGCTTCCCTATCTAACCCGGACTTATGACAACGTATTTAAAAATACGTTCAAAGACATGGAGTATTGCATCCGCACGATGAACCGGTGCGGGACATTGCCTGAATATGAGGTCTTCGACTATGGTCAATTGAGCAACTTGGCCTATTTCAAAAAGGAGGGGATCATTACACAACCTATTTACATCCAGTTTGTTCCCGGCGTCATGGGCGGATTTCCCATGGGCGGAGAGTCCATGCTGTTTATGATTGACCAAGCCAAAAAGCTTTTGGGGAACGATATTCAGTACAGCACGGTTGCTGGCGGGCGTAGAATGTTCCGATTTGCAACCATGATGGCGATTCAAGGCGGCAATGTTCGCGTCGGTATGGAAGACGGTCTTTATATCCGCGCCAATGGGGATCTGGCAACCAGCAATGCGCAGCAGGTCGCAAAAATTAAAACAATCCTAGAATCTCTGGATTATGAAATTGCTTCTCCTCAGGAGGCGCGGGAGATGCTTCATCTTAAGGGAAAAGATCATGTGAAATTCTGAAAACAGGCATTCTACATATTGGTTCTAATATTTACTCCGGGAATATAATATAAAAAGAAAAAGGAGAACTGAAAGATGAGCCTGACGAATTATTATGAGGAGCTTCAGAAACGAGCGGCACAGGGAAAGTCCATTCGGCTGGGTATGATCGGATTCGGAAGATTCCCTTCTACATTCACCGTTCAGTTGGACAGAATTCCGGGAATGCAACTAGTGGGTGTTGCTGAGTTGAATCCTGCGCGGGCCCAAAAAACCTGTGACTTGATGGAGTGGCCCAAGGAGCGATACAGCGCGAAAACATTTGAGGAAGCGGCACGAAATGGCACGACTTGTATTGTGACCGATGCGGACGAGCTTTTCAAATCTGACTTCATTGATATTTTGGTCGATGCGACAGGAAATCCCTATGCAGGAATCCATAATGTTAAAATGGCCTGCCAGTACCACAAGGATATCATCATGGTCAATATTGAGTGCATGGCAGCGGTCGGTCCCATTCTGAACAGAATGGCTGATGAAGCAGGAATTATTCTGTCCTATGCCTATGGTGACCAGCCCGCAAAACTATGCAGCTTAATTGACTGGGCTCGGACATGTGGGTTCGAGGTCTGTTCTGCTGGTGAGTGGAGGCCCTACACGGAGGGCGATAAGGAATTGCCGCCGACGGACATTGTGTTTGAGCGATTTGGGTACGATGTTGAAGAAGCGCACCGTTTTGGCATGAACCCGAAGGGATACTGCTCGTTTTTGGATAACACCAAGGGCGCCATCGAAATGTGCGTGGTTGCAAACGCCACAGGCCTGGGTGCCCCCGAAGGAGGTCTGCATTATTATCCAGCCGGCTATGCAGATCTGCCGAACATTCTAAAGCCGAAAGCCGATGGCGGGAAGCTCTCGCATTTTGGCGTAATGGAGGTCTGCGCTCCCAACTATCCGGACCGGGGTGTCTCCGCTCCAGTTCCGGGAGCCTTCCGCGCCGGCATGTACGTAGTCATGCATACGGATGGCCGACCGATGACCAAAGATGCGGTAATCAAAGCCTGGTATCCCACAGATGATACGCATCAATACTCGGCTTATATGCTGCCTGTACATGGCATCGGCCTGGAGCTTGGTGTTACTGCTGCGGCAATTGCTGTTTCCAGAAGGGCTACTGGGCGCTCCAAATTTTTTGCTACGGATGTGGTTTCCATCAGTAAAAAGGATTTGACCCCCGGAGAGATCCTAGATGGCGAGGGTGGCTTCTGCGCACACGGAGAGTTTTTCTCTGCAGATGAAAGTCTTCGGCAGTGTGCGCTCCCCATGGGACTCAGCGAAAAGATGAAGATCATCCGCCCCGTGAAAAAAGGGCAGCTGATTACCTGGAATGACGTGCAGTTTGATGAGACAAATGAGGGCGTCAAGATTCGCCGAGAAATGGAGGAAATCTTCAGAAAAGAGAAACGGCTTTGATTTTCATGTGATGATATGCAGGAACTTTAAAGCGGATTGGAGAATCGGATATGGTTTTCACAGCATGCGGACACTTAAAAGATTTACTTGTTGTTGAGTTAAATGCCGGAGATGATCTTTTAATAAAAATTTCTGAAGCATGTGAAGCCGCAGGAATCAAAAATGGGTTTGTATATGGTGCGGTTGGAAGGCTTCAGAAGGCTGCTGTATATACCGCAGCTCCCATCGGCGTGGAAGACGGCCGGCTGAAATTCGGCTATATGGACGAGCCGCTGTGGTTTGGCGGCTTATTGGGTGCGCAGACGCTAAACTCTGTAGAAGGCATCATCTGTCACGATTCGGCCGGGACAGTATCCTGCCACATGCACTGCTTTTTTTCGGACCCGGACGGGTTCGCCCATGGTGGTCACTTACCCGAAGGTACCCGCATTTTAGAAAAAGCCACCGTTATGATCGGCACTATCGAAGGGATTGATATGGCCAGAAAATGGGATGACAGTGTCAATATTTTTGTATTTGCACCGACACAGCTTTGATTGAGGAGGATATTATGCCTGCTATAATGAACCATAAAATCGGGCGGCTCCTTGCTATACGGCTGGGCCCTGGAGAAGACTTGCTCCGCGGAATCCTGGAAAGCTGTCAAAAGTATGACTTCCAGAATGCGGCATTATTGAGTGGCATTGGCAGTCTGAAAGAGGTTCGCATTTTTAATGAGTGTCTAATGTCTACAACAGGCGAAGAAATTGTCTACGGCTATGATCAGGAACCGCGTGCCTGGGGAGGGCGTCAGGGTGTCATGGAACTCTGCTCGGTAAAAGGGACTGTTTATACTTCCCCAAATGGTAAATCCACGCACGATCTGCATGTTGCGTTCAGTAATTCTGCAGGAACTGTTTTGGGTGGCCGTCTTGCGGAAGGCTCCCTTGTGAATCTGACCGCTGAGATTGTGATTGGTGAGCTACTCTAAAATTCTATAAAGTCTTTGCACAATTGTACAAGAGATAGGCCTCTTGCGGCAGCGGGGTGGATCAAGACACCAGCAAGCGCGAGAGGTCTATTTCTTACAAGTACACAGTATGCCTTGAGATGTGTTAAAAAGAACAAAAGATGGACAAATCTAGGCGGAAGTGATATATTATAATAATACATATCTTGCATGTTGCGGCAAAAATTTACATGTTTTATGATAAGGTGGAAATTTCAAATGGCGAAAGTGGCTAGTATACGCCCTATTAAGCGAAAAGAAAATATGGCAAATCTGGTTGCAAAACAGTTGATAGACCTGATAGTATCGGGAAAGTTTCCAGCCGGAGAACGATTGCCTTCTGAAAAGGAACTCTGTGAGATGTTTGAAGTTGGGCGCAACACGCTCAGAGAGGCGACTCGAGCGTTAAATATTCTCGGTTTTATCGATATCCGTGTGCCGGAAGGGATGTTTGTTGCTCGGAGTCCTGATAACTTTTATACCCGTAAAATGCAGCTTTCCAGTAAGTACGGATATGATAATGTGGAAGAGCTGACAGAGGCTCGAATTGCGATCGAGTGCGCCATTGTACGTCTGGCTGCACAAAAAGCTGGAGAAGCAGAAAAAAGGAAGCTATACGATATTTACCGTATTATGAAAGAAACCGCGGATCATAGGGAGCGATTGGCGGCAGATGCACAGTTCCATATGACGATTGCAGAAATTTCTCAAAATGGCTTTTTGCAGCAGACCTTGTTGTTACTGTTGGATGGGATGAATGAATGGATGGCAAAAGTAGAGATTGGGGCACCGACCGTAAAGCAAACTTCTACGCCTCAGCACGAAGAAATCTGGAAGGCAATTCAGGAGAACAATCCAGATTTGGCAGTAGAGAAAATGAGAGATCATTTGACTTATGTAGGAAAAGCTTTCCTGGAGATTGAGCAAAAGCAATAGTCACAAAATTGCAAAATCAAAGGCGACGCAGGCAATATCTATGGGGTTCTGCTGAAGTTGGAAACCCAGCAGGTTGCCCATGCCTGCCTGACGGCAGAGCATCCGCACTTTGTACGTATTTGCAGGAGTACCAGGCCTTATGCGCCATGTGTCCTTCCGGCAACGTCCACTTCGATTCGGCCGTCAACTTTGAGCCCCATCGGTTGCTTATCCTGTCCCCTATTATACTCTTTGGTATGCAGACCCCATCGATTATGATGCCAGACTATGTCTATTTCATGGTGGATGAGCAATCCTTGATGCGGAGTAGCTGTCCTGGCCAAAGAGGAACTGATTCGCCTCCATCAGTTTGTTCTAAGTCGGGAAAAAGGTCGTAAAATGAGGTGTTGTAAGCTATGCTTCCTATAACGTTTTTTCCTATGACTGCAATTGGCTTCTCCATGAGAAAATCCTCACCTGTTTGAGCAGGGTTGAGCAGGGCAAGCATCGCGTTCGGCTATACGCCGGGCGCAGTTCCGGGCAGAAGCCCGGTCCCACTTTAGGCGGCCTGTGGGTCGAAAGGCAGAGAGAAGAAAATAGCCTCTGTTTGGCCCTGTAAGCCCTTGTGTTGGGTGGGTGAAGGCGGGGCGGCATCCCCGTTGCCCATGAAACCCCGTCCCCGGCCCTTGTCGGGCCCGTGTGGCGAAAGCCGGTGACAACTATTGGAACACGTTTTCCCCCAGAATCGAGGGTTAACCCACCCGTTGAAAGTATAGCAGCAGGAGAAAAGGCGGGAGTCGCAAGCGATCCCCGCCTGGGATACAACTGCCCGCAGTGCGGGCAGTTCCCGAGGACGGAAGCTGACGCTTTTTCGGAGGGGACGTAATCTGCTTGACGCTGATTTTTGGAAAAGAACCGGAAAAGCCAGTGGTTGCGGGATTTATTGTGACGCTTGTTCCTAATTTTAGCCTTTTAACTGGATTTGAGCGACTCATGAATTGCGTCGCCTAAACAAAGATAGAAATGCTCCCTGGAGACAGAAAATATGAATTGTTTGATAACTCTCGGGTGTACCCCTGGCTATTCCGCTTTTCTGTGGTATGTTGAGCCGCTTACAAGGAGGCGGCACGATGTACGACTACATGAGAGCCCTGCACGCAAGGTTCTGCCGGGAGCCGGAGCTTCAAAAAGCCCAGGTGGAATTGGATCAGGCATACAGAGAAATCAAAGCGAGGTTAGGCCAGCAAGACCAGGAGACCCTGCTGCAGCTGGCGGATTTGGAGAATGAACTGCGGGAAGAAACCTCTCTGACATCCTTCATCGCTGGATTTCGGCTAGGCATGGGGATTGCTGGAGAGCTGGAGCCCTACTGCTTCGAGGACGAGGAGGAAAAGTAGGTCATAGAAAGGGCCAAAGCGGGACATCCCCACGCCAAAGATTGATATGCTATACAAAGAAAAGAGCTGCAGGCGGCAGCTCTTTCTTAACTTTCTGATAACAGTGGCCGTAAGTCCTGGCTATTTCTTTTTTCTGTGGTATGTTGTGTCGTTGAAAAGGAGGCGGATACCATGACAAAGAAACGGGCCAACGGAGAGGGAAACATCAGAAAAAGAAAAGACGGGAGGGTAAGGTAGAATAAGTTTCGCAAAAATAAAGAGACATGGTTTGGAGCCCTCTGGTAGAATGAAGTCGCGACACACCATTCTGAAGGGAGACAGCAAACCATGTCCGAAAAGATTGTACAGCTGAACGAGGAAGTAATCAAGGGGCAAATCAAAGAACTGGTTCGGGGCAGTGTAGAGGAAACACTCAACGAACTGTTGGAGGCCGAGGCGGAGAAACTGACCCAGGCAGCCCGGTACGAGCGCAACGAACAGCGCCAGGGCTACCGGAGCGGCCACTACAGCCGCAACCTCACCACCACTTCCGGGGACGTTACCCTGAAGGTGCCCAAGCTCAAGGGGATCTCCTTTGAGACCGCTATCATTGAGCGGTATCGCCGTCGGGAGAGCAGTGTGGAAGAAGCCCTCATTGAGATGTACCTGGCAGGTGTATCCGTCCGGCGTGTGGAGGACATCACAGAAGCGCTTTGGGGCAGTAAAGTATCTCCATCCACCATCAGTGAGCTGAACAAGAAAGCGTATGTCCACATTGAGGACTGGCGGAACCGCCCTCTGCAAGGTGGACGCTATCCGTATGTCTATGTGGATGGGATCTACCTGCGCCGTAACTGGGGTGGAGAGTTTGAGAATGTAGCAATTTTGGCGGCGATCGCGGTGAATGAGGACGGATACCGTGAGGTTTTGGGGGCCGCCGAGGGCATGAAGGAGGACAAGGCCAGCTGGGTCAGCTTCTTCCAGTGGCTGCGTGGCCGCGGCCTGGATGGGGTCAAGCTGGTGGTTGGAGACAAGTGCCTTGGTATGCTGGAGGCTGTGGGAGAAGTATTCCCCGAAGCCAAGTACCAGCGCTGTACCGTCCACTTTTACCGCAATGTGTTCTCGGTCACACCTCGTTCCAAAGTAAAGCTGGTGGCAAAGATGCTCAAGGCGATCCACGCCCAGGAAAGCAAAAGAGCGGCCCGGGAGAAAGCCAAAGCCGTGGTGGAGCAACTGCGCTCTATGAAGCTGAAAGAGGCGGCCAGGAAGGTGGAGGACGGCATTGAGGAAACGCTGACTTACTGCGATTTCCCCGGTGAACATTGGACTCGCATCCGTACCAATAATGTCATTGAACGGCTGAACCGGGAGATCCGCCGCCGCACTCGGGTGGTAGGCAGTTTCCCGGACGGCAACTCCGCCCTCATGCTGGTCTGTGCCCGGCTGCGCCATGTGGCCGGCACCCAGTGGGGCAACAAGAAGTACATGAACATGAAGCACCTGGAGGCTGCCCTTGAGGACGCCTCCATTGCTGGCTGACTTCTCTCATGCCAGGCCCTGCAAACCATTTTGCGAAAATTCCTTGACACTACCCTTGGGTACCTTGAGGGTAACGTCCCCGGAAGTGGTGGTAAGGTTGCGGCTGTAGTGGCCGCTGCGATAACCCTGCCGCTGATCATTGCGCTCGTACCGGGCCGCCTGGGTCAGTTTCTCCGCCTCGGCCTCCAACAGTTCGTTGAGTGTTTCCTCTACACTGCCCCGAACCAGTTCTTTGATTTGCCCCTTGATTACTTCCTCGTTCAGCTGTACAATCTTTTCGGACATGGTTTGCTGTCTCCCTTCAGAATGGTGTGTCGCGACTTCATTCTACCAGAGGGCTGCAAACCATGTCTCTTTATTTTTGCGAAACTTATTCTACCTTACCACTGGGGGCCTCCGTCCACTTAAGGACAATAGTCTGAACACAGTGAAAAAGGACGCGGGCGAAATCGTCTGCGTCCTTTCTATACAGCGTGCTTATTTGGCCGCCACCTTTCCGCCAATCATGCCGGAGCACAGGGACTTGGCATCAAATGCCCATGGTCTGGAAAATGCCATCCGTGGTGATCTGGGTGGTGCCATTGATGATGCTTGTAGCAATTTGGCGCTAAGAATTACAAAATATCAGGCAAAAATAATACGCTATGCTACATCTGGGTACCGAGTATACACATACTCGTAGATTTTCCGCCGGTAACCCGAAATACTGATCTCATCATAACACTCCGGAAGTTCTGCCCACAGGGTATCCCGAATCAAGTTGTCCACAGCAGCTTTCGTTTCCTGCTTATCAGTCCAGTGATCCAGCTCTGCGATTTTAGCCTTCACCTTGGCCAGCAGGTCAACCGCCACATGCTTGATTTTCTGAATATCCTGTTTGGACAGATTTTCAGAGAAGAGCAGATCGTACAGAGATAGCTCCTCATCGCTGGAGAAGCCCTCCCGGACATACCGCTGCTCCTCCTGATCCATGCTGTTGGCCAGGTCCATCAGGTCCATGAACGTTTTCTCAATGGTGGCCCGGTTCTGTTCGCTGTTGTAGTCGTCGATAATTTGCTGATATCGCTCATAGTAGTTGATTCTCTGTGGATTTGCAAACATCAGTTCGTTAAGACGCTGTTGAACCAAGTCGTCCAGATCCTTCAGAATCAGATTTTTCCGCTTTGCCTTTGCAAATTCCCGGCGGAGCAGGTCAAAGTCGATCTTGCTGATGTCAAACTGACGGGAAGGAGTCAGTTCTTTGCCGGGAGCATCCACCTGCACATACTCACTGATGATGCCGTTGATCTCCACCATCAGGTCCACATTGCTGGCATGCTTGCGCTTTTTCTGGAGCTGATGGAAGATAGCAACGATGGCCTCGTACTCTTTTCGGACATCCGCCGAAACATCGTCCCGGTCGGCGTACTTCATCATCCGAATCAATTCGTTGGCGTAAGTCTGGAACTGTTTACGCTCCTCCAGGGTTCCACTGGCCGCGTTTGCCCCATCCTCCAGCCGGGCTATCTTCTCAAAATCCTTTGCAGCGATCAACGTCTGTAAGTCAAAATCGTGGCGCAGAAGAAATTCCTTGGCAGCAGCGATGGTATCCAGGATACGGACAATCAGCGCCTCCTTATCTATGGTGGGGTCACTCTCGCCCTGGCCGCCCACATTGGCTGTGTAGTCTGCCAGCGCTTTCCGCAGTGCTTTTACGATCCCAATGTAGTCTACAATCAGGCCGTTGCTCTTTCCCTCCGCCACGCGGTTGGCTCGGGCGATGGTCTGCATCAGGGTGTGGGCTTTTAATGGCTTGTCCAGGTACAGGCAGGACAGACACTTTACATCAAAGCCGGTGAGCCACATGGCGCACACGAACACCACCCGCAGGGGATTGTCCGGGTCCTTGAATTCCTTGTCCAGTTCCCGGTTCTCCATTTTCTCACGGTGGTATTTGATATCCAGCCCCCATTTCTGGAACGTCTGGATCTCGTTTTGTTCCTGGCTGACCACCACGGCCATTTCCGTCTCCTTCATCCAGGCAATTTTCCGGTCCAGTTCCTGAGCCTCCTGCTGGGTGGCGTGCCTGCGCTGAGATTCCAGGCGGGTGATCTCCTGGGCCCAGTATTTTTGTGCCAGATTGTACATCCGGACACAGGTGACCTTGTTCAGGCAGACGAACATGGCCTTGCCGCTGGTCCACAGGTCGGAGTAATGACCTACAAAATCCTTTGCAATAGACTCCAGGCGCTGCTGGGCAGTCAGCAAATGGATCTCCTTGGCAAATTCCCGCTCCAGCTTTTCCTGCTGATCCACATCCAGATCGGCCCGCTCGATGGCGTCCAGAATTCGGTCGGTGATCTCCGGGTTGTGCAGATCCGCGATCTTATCACCCCGGTTCTCATAGTACAGAGGAACCGTAGCGCCATCCTCTACCGCCCGCTTGAAGTCATACACCGATATGTATCCACCGAAGGTGCGCTCGGTGATGTTGTCGTTGGACAGCAGAGGCGTCCCGGTAAAGCCAATCCGTGAGGCGGTAGGCAGTAGCGCCGTCATATTGTCGGCAAAGATGCCGTACTGGCTGCGGTGGGCCTCGTCAGACATGATGAGGATATCGTGATCGGGATAGATTGGTTCTGGGTTTGCCTTGTTGAATTTTTGAATGAGGGTGAAAATGAAGCTGGGATTGCCCTTCAATTTCTGTACCAGATCCTCGCCGCTGGTGGCGATAAACTGGCTGGCTTTGGTCTTGCCCAGCAGACCGCAGTTTTCAAAAGTGTCACTGATCTGCTTGTTTAGCTCATCCCGGTCAGTGAGGATGACAATGGTAGGCGAGCCTGCGAACTTCCGTCGGATCTTCTGTGCCAGGAATACCATGGAATAGCTCTTTCCGCTGCCCTGGGTGTGCCAGAAGACACCCAGCTTGCCGTTGTTTAGTTTCCGAGCCTCGTAGGCCTTAACCGCCTCGTTGACACCCAGATACTGATGATTGCGGGCCAGGATCTTGGCGGTGCGTCCGCCGGAGTGGTCAAAGAGGGTGAAGTTCTCCAGCAAATCCAGGAAGTTTTCCTTTTTGCAGATACCCCGCAGCATGGTCTCCAGGGCCACGCTGCCCGTCTCCTGTTCGCTGAGACGCTTCCACTCATGGAAAAACTCGTACTTGCTGCCCAGTGTGCCCACCTTAGCCTCCAGGCCGTTGGAGAGGATGAGAAAGGCGTTGTAGTAGAACAAGTGGGGGATGGTGTCCAGGTAGTCGGTGTAGTTGTCCGTATAGGCATTCTGGACATCCACCGTATTCTTCTTCAGCTCCACAAACAGCAGAGGAATCCCGTTGATGAATCCCACGATATCTGTGCGGCGGCGGTACAGGTCGCCGTGGATTTTCAGCTCCTTGATGGCCAGGAAGTGGTTGTTGTCCGGGTCCTGGAAGTCGATGATCCGGGCCCGCTTCTCCTCAGTTTTGCCGTCGGGGCGCTTGACGGTGACAGGGATGCCGTCCCGGATGAGGGCGTACTTCTCCTCATTGATCTGCATCAGGGAGGCGGTGGACAGGCGGGACTCCATCTTCTTCTGTGCCTCGTCTGTCTGGGCGGAGGTGAGCCACGGGTTCAGGCGCTTTAACGCCTGCCGAAAATACCGGGTGAGCAGGATCTCCTTATAGCTCATCCGGCCGAAGGTGCCGTCCCTGCCCAGCTTCTCCGTGTTATAGGCATAGGCCACCTCCCAGCCCAGCTCCCGCTCCAGCAGGTGTCCGGCCGATTCCTGGACGAGAATGTTTTCGGAGTAGTCGTAGCTCATAAAATCACCTACTTATTACTCAATTTTAAGTAGCAATGGCAATATTGTTTTCCCTAAGTCATAACTTTTATCAGCAAGCCACGCCAAAATGGGTTTGATTTTTTCCCATTTAGACTTTTTACTGCTGTCAGAGTTAATAACTTGTTCGATTACATCAATACGTTCTAATACTTCCTGAGTTTGTTCATCCGTAAGAGACGACATATCCTCTATCTGCTTTCGGGCTTCCTCGAAAGAAATTGAAATATTGACCGTATTACTGACGGTAACATTTACATCCGGGGTTTTCATAAAGCCTGACGGACGACTTGCGGTATTCCATCCGTAAATAAATGCCTCCAATTTCGGCTTCATTGCAGATAAGTTGTTTCTAATGGAATCAAGATCGAGGAACTCATACGAAAAACCATATTCCGCATTATATCCATACATACTTTTGCCCCAATCAGCAATGCCGTGTTGGTATTTTCCGTCTAAATATTTATGTAGGGCTTTCATTTCATTGAAGTCGGATTTTTGAAGCGTTTCCTCTATTTTCAGAATATCCCGGCGGATTTCTCGTTCTCTCTTATAGCTATTTGACGCCTCAATTTCTGCTTTGGTGGGTGATTTTATCGTAGGCAAAGTCATACTATACCTCCACTTCTCCGCTCATCAGTTTGGGTAACAGGCGGTCGCGGGCTTGTTGTAAATACTGGTTTTCTTTACTCAAAATAAGTATTTTTTGAAAAATTGGATGGCAAAGTTCAAAAAAGTGATTGCCCAAATAACTTTCCGGATATAAAATTCTAATATTTTCAAATTTTGTTTTATTGACATTAGTCATTGTTGCTCCGTTACTACCAACGCCATCCAATAAGGACTTTATGCGTTTCATAGCAAAGTAGAAAAAATATAACTCTTTTTCATCCTTTAATATGACAGAGTTTATCTGCTGATTCGTTTGGCATAGATCACATGTGATATTAACGAGACCGACCGTGGCAATGCAAGAAACCATTACGGAATGTGGAGGAAGAAATTTGTTTTTCTGTGTATTAGCTCCTTGTTTAGATAAATACTTCTCTGTTGATAAAGGGAAAATCGTATTATGCATATCAGGGATTGTAACGAATGGAATGTTTCCGCCATAGTACTCGGGTTTGCTGGTAGACGGAGTTTTTCCTGTAATTACTTTCCCAAAGTCGCTAACTGCTCGAATGTCCCACCCCTCCGGCACGCCGTCCGTGATTTTAGTGTGCTCATAGCCGGGAAAGCGCAGGTCCACGAACCACTCTTTATACAACCGCTGGGCCGCCTCCTCCAGCAGTTTGATCTGCTTTCGGTTATTCTCAATCAGGTCGTCGTAGGCGGAGAGAATGTCGGCGATGCGGCGCTGAATTTCAATTTTAGGAAAAGAAATATCTATTGAGGTAAAGACATCATTATTGACTCTTTGCCTTCCAGAGGCACCGACCATAGATTTTATCATTTTCTCTCGAATATAGTTAGTCTGCATCAAATAATATAAATATCTGCTATCAACAGTTTGGTCCTTAGGCCTCAATACAATAAACTCAGTTGAACCAAATCCTTCACCAATATTGTGGCAGTAGAAGCCTTTTCCATTTTGAAGGCATGGCGTTATCCGCGCGATAATTGTATCACCATCTGCAAACCGGCTTCCCGATGAATACACCTTAGTGTCGACATTCTCCGGCTCACGCTGATAGCTTCCGACATTGGCCATCTCAATAAACGGATAGGCAATCCCTTTCTTTAACGGAACGGGAGGATTTAATGTTATTTTATCTAAAAAATTCACAACCCCATTTCCTCCCAGTTCTTCGAGATGGTCTCCATCAGCCGGTCGGACTCCGCCTGGAGTTCCAGCAGTTCCTTGTGGATTTCGGTCATACGTTCATGGAAGTCCACCCCGTCGTCCTCCGCCGGGGCCACCCCCACATAGGCGCCGGGGGTGAGGGAGAAGCCCTTCTGCTCGATCTCCTCCAGGGTGGCCGCTTTACACAGGCCGGGAATATCGGCGTACACCCCGTCCCCAAATTTCTCCGTAAGCCAGAGAGCCTCTTTCGCCACGGTCAGCTTCTGCTCCAGGGCCTGGATGGTGTCCTGATATTCCGCCTCGATCCGCTTCTTGTCCTTGCGGGCCGCCTGAGCCACAGCTTCTCTTGCCTCTGCCCGGGCGCTTTGCAGGTCGGCCTCCAGCTGCTGCGCCCGCTCCGGGAAGGACAGCTGATCTCCCAGCTCCTGACGGTACTCAGAGAGCAACTCCTGGTACTTGTCCACCTCGCCCCGGTACAGCCACACGATGGCGTTCAGGTTTTTCAGCTGCCACTCGTTCCACTCGTTGAGGGTGCGGTCCACCACGGTGTAGTAATTTCGGGCGTCGATGAACAGCACCTTGTCCCGCAGTTCTTCCTTCTTCCCCTTGTCAAAAAACCACAGAGAGCAGGGCAAACTCTTGGTGTAGAAGAAGTTGTTGCCCGCCGAGATCATCACATCCACATGGCCGGTGCGTACCAGCTTTTCCCGGATGTCCTTGTCCTTCCCCTGGCTGTCGGTGGCTGAGGAGGCCATGACAAACCCGGCCCTGCCGTCCTCGTTTAAGTAGGAGTAGAAATAGGAGATCCACAGATAGTTGGCGTTGCTGACCTCCTTATTCTTGTTGACGGTGGGCATCCCAAAGGGCAGCCGCCCGGCGTTCTGGGCCGACTCCGCCTTCACCTTGTCCACGTTGAAGGGGGGGTTGGCCATCACATAATCGCAGCAGCCGTCCAGATTGTGGGCGTCGTGGTAAAAGGTATTGGCCTCGTCCCCGGACTTGATGACCCCGGACAGGCCGTGGACCGCCAGGTTCATCAGGCACAGCTGAGCGTTGTACTCCACCTTCTCCTGGCCGTAAAAGGTCATGGTGTTGTTGGCCAGCATCCCGGCATGCTCCACAAAGTCGCCGGTCTGGACGAACATCCCGCCGCTGCCGCAGGCCGGGTCCAGAAGGATGCCCTCCCTGGGTTCCAGAATATTGACGATCATCTTTACCAGGGACTTGGGGGTGAAGAATACCCCGTCGTCCTGGGCGATGTTCTTGGCAAAC
Organism: Oscillibacter acetigenes; assembly: GCF_025567605.1. Classification (NCBI taxonomy): domain Bacteria; kingdom Bacillati; phylum Bacillota; class Clostridia; order Eubacteriales; family Oscillospiraceae; genus Oscillibacter; species Oscillibacter acetigenes. The sequence goes on from NZ_JAOQKG010000007.1 coordinate 85,803, forward strand.
TTGTTGAGAAAATACTCATAGATGCGCCCGATCACGTCGCCCCCCACATCGTCCAGGGCGCTGTTGTTGAAGATCCGCAGCAGTTCGGCCAACAGCTCGTCGGAGAACATGGTGTAATCCTTGGGCAGCACGCCGGAAAGCTGCTCGCTCTGCTCCTCTACCAGCTCCATAGCGTTGTTGACCACTTCCCCCAGGCTGTTCATGACCTGGCCGTTCCGGTTAGTCAGCCCAGCGGCGGCGATGTTCTCTGGCAGGTCCACCAGATAGGCGTATTGGGCCTCCCGGGGCAGAAACAGGGCGCTGCGGGAGACAAAGTCGCTCTCCTCCACCGGCAGCACCTGGCCGTTTCGCACCGGGCGGTCCTTTAGGATTTCTGCCTCCACCAGTTTGAAGCGGCTGTATGCATAACGGAGAAAAATCAGCCCCAGAACGGGCATACAGTATTGGTTGGATGTCAGCTTGGAACCGGCCCGCAGCAGGTCGGCGGACTCCCACAGTTCCGATTCCAGCTTGCGAATGTTGATCATGTCAATTTCTCCCGGAGTGTAGTTTTTAGAATAGTGTATCATTTTTTCTGGGATTTTGGAATATAGTTCCCAGCAGAAATGACCCATAGTTCGCCTTTTCATTGTCAACACCATCGCAAAACACTGCAAAAAAGCACGCATGCGTTTTTCCTGTTGAGCAAAATGCACACATGCATTCAAATATGGGCACATGGATGAGTGCAAAGAAAAGCTATCTTTGCATTTCTACCAAGATAGTAAATTTAATAAAATCTAAATAAATTAAAATAAACCTAACTCCCTGTTTGAAAAAGCTAAAAATGTCGAACAGATTTGATTGACATTTTTGAAGATGTAAGTTAAGCTTGGAGCAAGAGAGGAGGTGTCCTTATGCTGACGGAAGAACTGTTAGACCTCGTGCGGCATACGACCCGGCAAAAGGCGGAGACGCAGACGCTGGAGGTCAAAGCCGCTCATGTGGATTGTCCGAGACGCCTGTATGACACACTGTCCAGCTTTTCAAACCAGGACAGTGGAGGAATTTTGCTGTTTGGACTGGACGAGACACAGGATTTTCAGGTAGTGGGTGTCTATGACCTTCAGGACTTGCAGAAAAAAGTGGCGGAGCAGTGCAATCAGATGGACCCGCCTGTGCGTGCGGTCTTTACGGTAGCTGAGGTAGATGGACTCCCAGTCTGCTCTGCAGAAATTCCCTCCATTGATCTGGCGGAGCGGCCATGCTATTACAAGGGCGCTGGTCGGATGAAGGGCTCTTATATCCGGGTAGGCGACGCGGATCTTCCCATGACGGATTACGAACTATACAGTTATGAGGCGTTTAGGAAGCATTTGCACGACGATGAAAGGCCGATTGAGCGGGCTTCTCTGGACACCTTAAATCAGGACGCTGTGCAGCGCTATCTGCTGGATCGGCGCATGGAACGGCCAGGCTTTGGAAAGCTAAGCGAAGAGCAGCAGTACGAGATGCTGAACATTACACGAAATGGCGCGCCAACCCTTGCGGCCGTCCTGAACTTCGGGATTTACCCACAGGGATACCTGCCCCAGCTTGCCATTACCGCCGTCGTGGTTCCGGGAAAAGAAATCGGTGACACTGCAGAAGAGGATTCTGCCCGGTTTCTGGACAATAAACGGATCGAGGGAACGATTGCTGAAATGACAGAGGAAGCACTCTCGTTCTGCAAGCGGAACATGAAGACTCGCACGGTGATCGATCCGCAGACGGGGAAACGTACCGATCAGACGGAGTATCCCATCCGGGCACTCCGGGAGGCGATCCTCAATGCGCTGATCCACCGGGATTACAGCATTTATACCGAGGGTACGCCTGTCCAGATCAATTTCTTTTCTGACCGACTGGAGATCCACAGCCCCGGTAGCCTCTATGGCAGGATGACGGTGGACCAGCTGGGCCATGCCCGTCCGGATCTTCGGAATCCTGCGCTGGCGGTGATGGCGGAGATCCTGACAGACGCGGAGAACCGATACTCGGGCATTCCCACCATTCGGCGGGAGATGGCGGCCTATGGCCTACCGGCCCCGGTATTTGAGAACCGTCGGAATGAGTTTGTGGTGACGCTCTACAATCACGCCCAGGAAGAGAGACAGGCAGATCCCGCGGAGGAGCAGCCTTCGGCGGGACATGATCTTCTCTCCTTCTGCCGTGTTCCGCGCAGCCGCAAAGAGATCGCTCAATTCTTAGGCATCAAGACATCCTACTATGTAACCCGTCACTACATCCGGCCGCTGGTGGAAGTCGGGAAACTCAAAATGACGATCCCGGATTGCCCCGGGAGCCCCAAGCAGAAATATTATGCCGGATAGTGGATGAAAGGGCCTAGAGTAAGGGAACTCTCAAGGAACTCTAAACCTACTATCAACCTTGAGACAAATAAAAATCTCGGAAAAGTGATAGGAAGCCTACAATAAACAAGAAAATCTCAATTATTACTGAGCGACTTGAAAATCTACTCTCAACTTTTGGGGGAGAGGTATCAAATAAGGGCCAAGGAAGCGCTGGGAATCAGCAAATCCTTGGTCCTTATTTGACCGCACCATATGGAAATCAAACAACAATCAGTTGTTAAATTGGAATGAAAGAATCTTCCCTTGTCAATGCTGTCGCAGAAACTGGGTAAAAGGTATTGCTACCTGTTTGATGACAGCACCAGAGCATTCTCATGGTGGTATATCAACGAACAATTTAAGGCGTTGGATGTTTTGGGACTAACGTTGAACTAATTTGGTACTTCTTTGCGGTTTACACGGCATCATTTAACGATAGCAGGGAGTTTGGTACAAACTTGCATGAAACTTACAACGAAAGGTTTGTCGCCAGAGGACGGCGACATGGCAGCTTTAGGAACAGGATTCTCGTCTTTTTATCTTTGTTAACACCCTCTCAAAAGCAGCTCTGTGAAAGCATGTAGAAAAGCGGGACAGTGAGCTTTTGCGGCAGGAAAGGAAGACCGCAATTTGACCACATTTGTGCAAACCGTCGGATCGCTAAACCTACTGCCCCAACGGTTTGACCACACAACCCGCCACAGAGGGCCGCGGAACAGGCGGAAACCTTGTGCTCAAAGAGTGACGGAAAGGAAGCGGATTGGAGCGGATATGGCCATAAAGCACGAAAAATAGTTAGAAAAAATCTCCGGGGTCGCTTGGTAAGGATGAGGTCGGCGGTTCGAATCCGCCCAGCAGCTCCAACAAATACCTGAAATCTTCGGATTTCAGGTGTTTTTTTGTTGCGAATGTGGACTTTTTCGTGTGGGTCAAAATGTGGGGCAGCGGGTTGACCCACACCGTGACCCACACGCGGAAAGGAAATAACGGACACAAGAGTGCCGGACGGGAAGATTTGCCTTCCCGTCCGGCATTTTTCTCTCTGTCTTACATGACCTGTTCCATGAAGCTGCCCATGGTCTGGGTTGCCTCATCCTGCTTTTGCCTTGTTGCGTGGGTGTAGGTGCGGAGGGTGAAACCGGCGTCAAAGTGCCCTAGCATGGAGGACACTGTTTTCACGTCCACGCCATTCTGGAGAGCTGTGGTGGCGAAGGTGTGCCGGAGATCGTGGAATCTGAGATGTTCCAATCCGGCGTCCTTCAGGATCTTTTTGTGGAGGTTTACCACGCTGTCCGGGTGATACATCTCTCCGGCTAATGGAGAGGGGAACATGTATGGATTATCCGGATGGTGGTCATGCTCCTGGAGCAGCAGGTCCACCGCTGCCTGTGGGATAGACACCAGACGTACTGAGTTTTCGGTTTTGGGCCTTGTGAGCTCCAGACTTCCATCCGGGTTTCGGACATACTGTCTGCTTACCGAGATAGTTTTGCTTTGGACATCCAGGTCGTCCCACCGCAGGGCCACCAGTTCTCCCTTCCGCAATCCGCTGACCAGTTCCAGATAAAACATAGAGAGCAGATCTCGCCGCTGTGCGGCTTCCAAAATAGCCCCCCATCTGCTCTGGAGATAAGACTTTCATGTCCAGTTTTCGGGGCTTTGGGACGATGCAGTTCTCGCAGGGGTTTCGGGGAATGAGCCGTTCTTTTACTGCCCGGTCCAGAGCGGCGTGGAGCATCAGGTGGACGCTGCGGACCGTGGTGGTGCTGAGCCCTTTGCTCTGGTTCTTTCCAACATGGATTCTACCGTTTTCTAATAACTCCTTGTAGAGCTTCTGCAGATGCCGGGTGGTCATCTTCTTCAATTTGATATTCCCGATGCGGGGGACGGTGTAGGTATCGATGATGAGCTGGTAGCGGTTGGCGGTGGCTGTGCGGACGTTGGGCTTGGCATAGAGTTCATACCACATTTTCAGCCAGGTGGCTACTGTGTGTTCATCGGCTTCTCTGCTGACGTCCAGCCCCTGACACTCCGCCATGGCTGTTTTCGGTTTTTCCCGAACCTCCGCCTGCGTCTTACCCAACACATTTTTGTTGATGCGTTTGCCGGTCTTTGGATCGTACCCGGCAGTGTATCGTCCCTCCCAGCGGCCGTTCTTGCGTTTGCGGATGTTCCCCTCGCCGTTGGCTCGTTTCTTTGACATATCGATCGCCTCCTATCAGCAACACAACATACTGCAACTTCTATAAAATAGCCACGCTATTTGATCGGAGTTATCAAAGACTTTACAATTTCCTTTTTTCAAAAGTTGAACTGCACCCAAAATATTGGACAACTACGACTGACTCAAGCAGCGCCAAGGGTTTTACATCTATGAACGGCTGGAGGCAGACCGCCCGGGCTCAATTTGATTCTTCGGTTGTTGTAGTATTCAAGATAGGAGACCAGTTCTGTTTTAAACTGCTCTATGGATGCAAACTTTTGCAGATAAAGCAGCTCCGATTTGAGGAGCCCAAAGAAATTTTCCACGACAGCATTATCCAGGCAATTCCCCTTTCGGCTCATGCTTTGCCGAATGTCCTTGCCTTTCAGCATGTCCCGATACTTTCTATGCTGGTAATGCCAGCCTTGGTCCGAGTGAAGAATCAGATTTGTCCCATCCGGAATTTTATGAAACGCTTTCTCCAGCATGGAGGTCACCATCTTTAGGTCCGGACGATCTGAAATCGTGTAGCTTACAATGTCCCGGCTTACAGATCAAGCAGGATGGATAAGTAGAGTTTTTGCCCGAAAAGATGAAATTCTGTGACGTCTGTTACCATTTTTTCGTTTGGCTGTTCTGCCTCAAAGTTTCTCTCCAACAGATTTGGCGCAATTTGTCCCATCTCGCCCTTGTAAGAACGATATTTCTTCATCCGAACTCGGCACACCAACCCAAGCTCCTTCATCAGTCTGGAGACTACCTTGTGATTACAATGAATCTTCCTGTTTTCCAGCTCCGCTGTGATTCGCCTGTAACCGTATCTGCCCCGGTGTTCTTTAAAAATTGCTTGGATTTCTCTTTTTACGGATGCGCACTTGTTCCCCTTCTTCATCCGCTTTATCTCATCATAAAATGTGGGCCTTGACAGGTGAGCAACGGACAGCAGCATCTTCAAAGGGATTTCTGGCCTCAGTTCTTGAATCACCCGCGCTTTTTGCGCTGGCGCTGCTCGTCTTCCAAAACCGAGGCCCGCAATTTTTTAGGTATCGATTTTCTGCCTCTAATCGCTGTACTTGAGCCAGCAACTCTTTCTCACGGTCCTGGCTTACCCGTTTCAGAGGACGGCCCGATCCGCTGTGCCCTCGTCGTTCAACAGAGAAACCTTCCGGCCCTTCCGCCAAGTAAATCCACTCCCATATCTGAAGCAGTGTATGAGACTCAATCCCAAACCGCCGGCCTGCTTCACTGTGGTTCAGGCCTTCCGCCCGCATGATTTCGATTACCTTTACTTTGAATTCCGCACTGTATCTTCGATTTGGCGTAAGCGTCAAAGCTGGGGGCGGATTAAAAAGTTGAAGAGGATATGAGATACTAATTCTCGAGAAGTCTAAAGACTTCTCGAGAATTCTCATTTTAGAAGGTGGCGGGGAAGATGGGCGCGTGTGAATTGAAACGGCAGGCAAAGCTGGAACAATGGAAGACACAGGTCATAGACTGCCGCAGCAGCGGCATGAGCGTAAGGGGATGGTGTGCGGAACACAATATTTCGGCAAAGACGTACTACCGCCGGGAAAAGGAAATCCTTTCATCGGCAGCCACAGAACTTGTGCCCGCAGTTTCAGCACCGCAGCCACCGGCAGCCTTTGTAGAGCTCTCGCCGTTGCCTGAGCGGCAGACAGCGGGACCGCATCAAGGGCCTCTATTGGGAGCGGGATGGATTTATCCTGTTGTATAAGCGGTTGGAACAGGGTGCATACCAATGGCCGCGAACGGAAAACGAGGTACGGCAATTGACGCCGCAGCAATACCGCTGGCTGATGGAGGGGCTGAAGGTGGAGCAGCTAAAGGCCCACCGTCCGGTGGACGGCCTGCGTATCATTTAGGCGGTAGAATAGCTGAAAACCCTGGAAATACTGGACTTTCCAGTTCAAATATAGTATAATTTACCCATGAAAAATGAAAGAAATCATGGGACAAGCACCCCGGAGATGGTAACCATTTCACGGGCGGAATATGCGTCTCTGAAAGCGGAAAGAGACGAGCTGAACCAGAAATTGGACTGGCTTCTGGAGCAAGTGCGCCTGAACAGGAAGAAACTCTACGGAGTGTCCTCGGAGCGGCTGGAAGAAGAACTGATAGGCCCCAGTTGAGCCTCATGTTTGACGAGACGGAAGCCTGGTTGTCCAGGCGGAGAGCCAAAGAGACGGAGGTGGCCGCCCATACCCGGCGTTCTTCCAGGCCGGAGGAGGTCCTGCCGGACAATGTACCGGTTGAGGTGGTGGAACACCGGATTCCAGAGAAGGAACCAGACTGCCCTGTGTGCGGCACAGCCAAGATGGAGATTGGAAGGGACGTCCGGCGCACATTGGTGATGATCCCGGCCCAGGTGATGATCCGGGAAAACATTTATTTCACCTACGCCTGCCCCAAATGCAAGGAGGAAGGGACAGAGACGCCGATCCGCAAGGCGGAAAGGCTCCCTGCCCTGACTCCCGGCAGCTATGCCTCGGCGGAGGCGGTCGCCCATATCATGGTGCAGAAATTTGTGATGTACGCACCGTTGTACCGGCAGGAACAGGAGTGGAACCGGGCAGGCGTGCAGTTGAGCCGGCAGACCATGAGCAACTGGGTGCTGCGGGTGGCGGAGGACTGGCTGAAACCGGTATATGAGGAACTGCACAGGCGGCTCCTCCAACGACAGGTGCTCCACGCGGATGAAACCACGCTGCAGGTGCTGAAACTGGAGGGCCGGGCAGCCCGGAGCAAGTGCTATATGTGGCTGTACCGCACCAGTGGGGACGCGAAGTCCCCCGTTGTGCTGTATGAGTACCGGCCTACCCGGAAGGCGGAGAACGCGGCTGCCTTTCTGGAGAGTTTCTCCGGGTGGCTCCATGCAGATGGCTACTCCGGTTACCACCGGTTGCCTAAAAACATCCGGGTGGTTGGTTGCTGGGCGTACCTGCGGCGAAAATTCGATGAGGCGGTGGATGCCCTGCCGAAGGACCAACGCGCAGGTTGTGCGGCACCGGAGGGGCTGGATAATGCCTCTTCGGGATTGAGCAGGAATTGGCAGGGCTGCCGCCGGAAGAACGGTGTGAACAGCGTCTGGCCCGGTCCAAGCCGGTGATGGACGCTTTATTGACATGGGCTGAAACGAAGAGCGCCGCTGTGCCGAAGTCCGCGCTGGGCAAGGCACTGTACTATCTGCGGGAACAGTGGCCATACCTGATCCGGTTTCTGGGGGATGGGCAGCTGGAGATCTTCAATAACCGTGCGGAACGCAGTGTGAAACCCTTTGTAATGAGCCGGAAGAACTAGCTGTTTGCAAATACGGAAGGCGGGGCTCAGAGCAGTGCAATTGTTTATAGCATGATTGAGACTGCCAAGGAGAATCCTCTCTCCCCATACCAGTATCTGACCTGGCTTCTGAGAGATGCTCCGAAACTCGCGGCAGAGGAAAAGAATTTGGCAGAGAAATTATTGCCGGAGAACGCCCCGCAAAGCAGTTGGGATATCCCTGTGAAAATATGACTGTACGCTAAAGAGTCTGCTGATACGCAGGCTCTTTTTCCTTTTAGGTTTCTGAATTTTCTGGTGTCTCTTTTTGTCTCAAAACGGCGAATTTGCGAACTACAGATTTAACGTCAAATTTTTTACCGGAGGTATTTTCTATGGAGGACACACAAGACCTGATTTTTGAAATTGAAGGAAACGTCGGTTCGGTAGGTAGCAGCGATCTGCTGGGTGTTGTCTCTCTGGTCATGACCGGTGGGACAGAAGCCTTGCATCTGGGTAAGACATCGGATTCTTTCGAGCAACAGACTGGAAAGAAAGCAAAAACTGTATCCAGGTCCTTAGCACGTACAACAACTAACATTTGGGAGACTGGAAACAAAAAGATCCTGCGGCAAGTCTATAGCAACCATCTTCCGGTTGAACGTCCTACACCCAAAAATTTCATTATACGGCTTGCGGAATATTTAAAGCGCCAGACCATACGTAAGCAAGACACCCCTTTGAATGGTCTTGAGCGTAATGAAACTATCCCCAAAGAACCAAATGTTCACCAAATGTTCTTTACAAATATTTTTTCCACGAGATACATCCATCCCGCACTTCCTCCTATGGCATTCTAGTACAAGGTCATTTTCCAGATGGCTGGGCCACAATTTCTGTGGTTTCTCCCCCTATCCCACGGCAAAAACGCTGTGGCCTTGCTCGTTAAAAAAGATTCTCGTCTCCAACTTCCCCCTGAGCACCTTTTGGATGTGGTACATGATTTTCTTTCGCAAGAAGTGATCCTCTCTTAATCCTGCGAATCCTATTCAGCAAAAAGGCGGCCATGCGGCCGCCCTTTTGTTGATGCTTCCCGCTGTTTTACGCTTACGATTTGGCACTCCTTTTGGCATATTTACCCCCCTTTTTTTATTTTATCACTTTTGTCTATCTCTGGGGGTGCAGTTCAATGGTATCACATTTTGATACCATCCTCCGGTCCTATCAATATCCTGTCATACCTCCCATGCCGCCTTGTGTTAGCTCGAGATCTTCATGGTCACCCGGCTTGTGGCCCATGACGATCTTCTTCGCCCTGATCTTTCGGAGCAGCTTTCGGTCCACACCATGTCCCGCCGGTGCGGCAGGCGGCACGGAGTTGTCCTGGAATATCTGCCCCAGGTGGTGAAGCAGCTTGGTGGCGGCCAGAAGCATATGAGGACTGTGTGTCATTGAAGTGCGCCAGGAAGAACTGGGCGTACTTGTTTCCCTGTTCCGCCATCGCAGAGAACCAGTCCCAGGATTGATCCGGGTCCCGCGGAACCTCCCGTCCGTCGAGATACAGCCTGCCCAGAGCATACTGGGCGAACTGGTTGCCCTGTTCGGCGGAGGCGGTGAGGTGGTCCACCGCCCCGGGTACATCCTTTGAGACCGCTTTTCCTTCGAAGTACAGCTTTCCCAGCCAGCAGTCGGCGTAGGAATTGTCCTGTGCCGCCGCTTTTTCATACCGAGACACCGCCTCATCCATTCGCTTTTGACTTTGCAGCAGTTTACCAAGGGCGTACTGGGAGAAGTCATGACCAGCTTCAGCGGCACGGCGGAACCACAGCTCCGCCTGTTCGTCATCCGGAAGCACGCCCATGCTGTCCCGCCAGCACTTGTTCAGCAGATGAGCCGCTACGGTGAAGCCGGCATTCCAGAGCTGCTCCAGCATCCGCACCTGTACTGCTTTTTCTTTCTCTGTATTTTCATACTCTGACAGGATTTCCTTGGCAGCCTGGTATGCCTAAGACATCTGCCGGCGGGAGTTCCAGATGTTGTACACCGCCTCCTGATCCTCATCCACTTCGTCTTTCATGGTCGTATCTTCGAAGGTAAAGGCACCTAAGCGCAATTCCTCTGCTTCCCGGATGACCATATTCTTGATGGCTTTGAACTCCTTTTGCTGTGAGAATGGTTTGTGCTCTCTCGGCGCGTCCTTGTAGTAGCGCTCTAGTTCATCCCGAAGTTCGTTCCATTGTCCATAGCACTCCGCCACCTCTGGGAGCCTGGCCAGTTCATCCACGATGGGCGTCTGCTTGGGCTTTTACCGGCTTTCTCAGGTAGCCGTAGACTTTCTTGCCCTTGTAGTTTTCCAGCATTCCGGCCAGCGTTTCCATTTGCGTTTCGATGACCGGACTGTGGCACAGACCTGTTTCCATCCTCCGAATGAGCCGCCCCATGGCCTCTATCGCGGTGTCCCGCACCTGCTGATAGGATAGATCTTTTTGCTGGTAGAGGGACAGCATCTCGTCATGGAAGATCTCATTGGACAGCTTCGAACGCATCTGCTCGATGCCTTTTTCCGTGAGATAGCCTTGCTTGGGGGCTGACGATTAGGCCATCATGTGGATGTGCGGATGGTGCTTTTCGTCATGAAAGGCGGCCCGCCAGCGGAAATTTTGCGGAGAGATTTTCATGGCCTGGGCCAGTTCTGTCTGATGAGCCAACAACAGCTTCCGCCAGCTCTCCGCGGAGTCATACCCCAGCCGGACGGCATCCTCCCGCTTCAGGGAGTAGATGAGGGTCCACACCGGGCCGGTATGCCCATTGATCTCATCCGTAGTTTTCTCCAGGTCGGCGGGACTATCGGCGGAGAACAGTCCGTGGGACCGGGGGGGCGCTCCGCTATATACTCCAGGTAGCCGCCGGGCTTCAACTCCTCCGCACCCTCCCGGGTGGCGATGTATTCAGCGTAGTGTCCGCCGCCGCTTCCCGACTTGATATAGCCCGACTTCTGAATCAGTCCCTCCATTCCTACACCCCTTTCTGGTAGGCGAGGGCGTCATCCATGTCGATCTCACCGTTGGTTTCTCTGACCTCCTTCACGCACCGGACCCGTGTCTTACGCAGTGTGTCCAGAGCCACGTCCATCCCGGCGGCCACCAGATTTCCCATGAGGGCCTCCTCCACCGCCAGCTTGAACAGCAGGTGTCCCATCCGTTTGCCCAGGGCCCCCAGCTTGCCCTCCAGCACATCGGCCAGAACCCGGGGCAGGTAATCGCCGGCCCGCTCCGAATTCAGGTAGCCGGAGTAGAACTGAATCGCCTTTTCGATATACTCATTTTTGGTGGAGCAGTTGTCTTTCTGGTAGTGGGACTCCACCTGATCCCACACGGCATCGTCCATCCAGACGGTGTGCCGGTGTCTGTTTTCACCCATTGTCAAATACCTCCCAAATCCGTGATAGCGTCAGCGAATGTCCCGCAATGGCGGGGATATTCGTCTGCTTCTCTGGAAACAGCGTCAATCGTAGTTTGGGCGTTCCGGAAAAGCGTCAGCCCATGTCCCCGAAAACCACCCGCACTGCGGGCGGAAGTGACTGCCTGGGCGCCATAAAAGCGCCAGGGCTTTCTCCTGTTTTTTCGTCCTCCGCAGAGCCTCAAAATCGGCCCAAATCCGTCCAAAATCCCCGGGAGGAGCTGGGATCTTACTGGGGCCCAAACCGCTCTACAAAGGGCTTTGCTGGGCTCACGGGCTTTCCCTTGCTATCCTTTGTTTTGCTGATACACTTCCTCCACAACATCTCCTGTGGTGGATTTCCTGCTTGCACGATGCCCTGCGGTGGAAAGCGCAGGCAGCGGCAGGATGTAGTAGTGGTTGTTGCTCTGCCGCCAACTTCCGTCGCGGCGCATCAGCTTGTTGGTTGCCGCCTTGCGGATGAATCCGCGATCCACTAATTGCCTGACTGCGTCCCTCGCAACGTTTTCCGAACAGCTGCAGTGCGATGGTCTTGATGCTGGGCCAGCAAAGTTCTTTCTGCCCGGCGCAGCAGACCAGATAGCTGTATACCGCCAGCGGGATCGGTTTCAGGTCATAGCAGAAGATGGCATTGCTTATTTGATAGAATCGTTCACCGAGAATCGGCATAGAGTACCTCCGTGTTCTTTTCGAAATTCAGAGAACAAAATCTTGCGTTCCGGAAGCCTCTCTGTTAGACTGTCTGCAGATGGAATCTGCGTTTTTCGGAACGCGGCGTGCCGGCGGACTGTTGCAGCAGTTTCGGCGGCTTTCCTTTTGCTGCGGACCTTGTACGCTGATCACACGCACCTCCTTTACAAAAATTCGTGGGCCGCACGCCGTACCGGTTCCTACTCTGCGGCCTTGTTTGTCACGCACGGCGTTTCCTTTCGCCTTAGTGGGCGCGCCTGTTGCTTGACAGCAGAGTTCTGGCGGCACTCTTTCCGGCAAGTATCGGCTTTGGTGGTGGGTATGCAGTTATCGAGGTACAATCGCGGCCAGATAGAATTCTTGATTTTTCTAACTGTCTAATCCAGACTTGGTTTTAAAGGCATTATTCTATTGCTCGCCTAACCCGGGCGTAACAAACCACACTCTTTGCGTCAAGACCAATTAATGAACAGTTTGTAAATTAGTCTGGGGTGGGGCACATTGCTTTGATGAGGTACACATTCAAAACCTATATCGCCCATGAGCAGGAGCACTATCTTTACAGCGAGTAGACACTTGGCGAAGCGGTCACGTTTTCTGAGACAGTCCCGTTCCCGGAAAGCTTGATGTCGCTGCTCTATATGGACCTGGACCCCATAGACGCCATTATTCAAAAGTTGAATGACGAGTTCTGGAAACTGGCAGCAACGAAAGAAGAGCAACATCACCAGAACGCGCTTGCGCTGCTGGATGACTTGGCTTCGCGCCACATCTATTTTCAGCAGTTTCGGCTGGATATGAATTGCCGTCTTACCCATGCCAAGCTATTCAATAGCTATACAGAGGACGTGCTGCCCCGGGCGTATCTGTATCATCTGCCGGAGAAGCTTCGGCAGATGCAAGCTCAGATCCTGGAGCTGATCCAACATGTATTGGATACGGATCAGGAGTCCGAGGAAACGGTACCGCAGAAAATGGTCTCCTACTACAAGGCAGCAGGAGACCGTGCCTTTCGGTTCTGTGTGCAGCCGGTTGGCTTTGAGCTCATCGACGATGAAGTGTTTGCATAGGTTTTGGAGCCGGAGGTGGTCTATGACCTCATTGACTACCACCTCCGGGAGTGCATCAAGCGGGAAGTGAAGATGCGGGTGTGCAAAAACTGCGGGAGATACTTTGCCCTGACGGGCCGTACCAACACCGAATATTGTAGCCGGCCTTTTGACGAGAAAGGCCGCACCTGCCGGGAAGTGGGCGCCATTGCCCTGTGGACGAAACGGAAGAGCAGGGATGCCTTGTTTCAGGACTATCGCAGAGAATACAAGAATCGCTTTGCTCGCATGAAGGCGGGAAAGCTGGAGCCGGAGGAGCTCTACGCGTGGGACGAACGTGCCAGAGAGAAAAAAGCGGAGTGCGAAGCGGGGAGGCTGTCCCCGGAAGACTACGCTGCCTGGCTGCGGGAATCATGATAAAGAAGGAAAAATTAAGCGGCGCAGACTGTATGCAGTCTACGCCGTTTAGTTTTAGGTATGAACCAATTTTTTTACAGAAGATGGGGTATAAACGCACTTCAAGTCAAGGCATACGGCCCGACGTGGAAATGCTCGGAGCCGATACAGCCATAGAAGCCAAAAGCATTCATGACGGAGTTTTGCAGAATTTTTACGATTCCATTTTTTGTGCTTCCCCTTGCCCTTCCTTTTGTTGGAGAAGTTTTCCTTGTCACGATTCGTTGTGTTAAATACTTTTTGCTCGTTATGAGGATGTTGCTCCATGAAGACAATTCTTTTCTCCTGAAAAACATGAAATGTGAGATATAAAGGCAAGCACTTTACAGAGAACCCCGCATTTGATAAAATAGCAATAAATATATCATGGAAATTTTGCGGAATTGGGCATTTTTGCCATATTATAATGATTTGTCGGTAGAACCGATGCAGCTGCGAGTATATAAAAGGAGATACGCCGTGATTGATAGCAATGCCTTGATTGAAATGATGGAATCCTCTTTTGATGGTGTTTGGATTACCGATGGAGAAGGCAAAGTGCTCTTTGCAAATTCAGCCAATGCCTCGCTCCTGGGGGTCAGCAAAGCGGAACTGGAGGGCAGAACGACGCAACAGCTTCTGGATGAAAAGATTTTTTCCAATTCTGTCATTCTGGAGGTTATCCGGCAAAAAAAGCAGATTTCAAAAATCAGCTACAATTATCACACGCGGCTGACGGTTCTGGCTACGGCCACACCCATTTTCGATGATGTCGGAAATGTCAAATATGTATTTAACAATGTCCGGGATATCACAGCCCTCAATGAACTCCAGAACAGTCTGAAGAGCAAGGATACGATTATCCAGCAGCAGTCCCGCCAACTGGAGAGCATGCGGATCCGCCTGGGTGAGGGGACCATTATTGCAAACAGCAAGGCGTTCAACGAAGTTATTACATTGGCACAGCGGGTGGCCGCATTTGATGGAGCCACCGTACTGATTCTGGGTGAATCCGGAACGGGAAAGGAAATTATTTCTGAACTGATTGTAAACAACAGCCCCCGGAAAGACTGGCCGTATCTGCAGGTAAACTGTGGGGCCATTCCAGAAAATCTCATAGAGTCTGAGCTGTTTGGCTATGAGAAGGGGGCATTTACCGGGGCGGACAACAAGGGACACAAGGGCCTGTTTGAGGCCGCCAACGGAGGGACGGTCTTTTTGGACGAGATCGGCGATCTGCCCCTGCATATGCAGGTAAAGCTTCTGCGTGTCTTACAGCAAAAAAAAGTGACCCGTGTGGGCGGGACAGAACCCATTGCCTTGGATGTAAGAGTGATTGCGGCGACAAATCGCAATCTGGAACAGATGGTCAGAGAGGGAACGTTCCGGGAGGATCTATATTACCGACTGAATGTGGTTTCAATTTTCATTCCGCCGCTGCGGGAGCGCCGGGAGGATATCATTCCGCTGATTAACCATTTCCTCATGGTGGAAAACCAGAAATACCACACCAATAAATCTATCTATTCAGACACGATCGATGCGTTTGAAGGATATTGCTGGCCGGGAAATGTCCGGGAGTTGGAAAATCTGCTGGAAAATTTGGTGATTACCACTCCGGGCGACATTATTCGGCGGGAGAACTTGCCACTGAAGCTTCGGCGGCCTCAGCAAGTATCTGCGGAGGAAGAAGAGGAAACGGTTTCATTGAAAAGCGTAGTAGAACGGGCGGAATATGCGGCAATTGAACGCGCCATCGAAAAATACGGATCCATTCGCAAGGCCGCTGCAGCGCTGGATGTCAATCCGTCCACTATTACCCGGAAAATGCAGCTTTATAAGGACATGTCTTCCAGAAAACAAAATAAGTAAATGGTTCGAAAGAGAGATGACGGGGAGAGGGAAACCTTTCTCCGTCATCTCGTATGCAAAATAGCAACGCTGATGCAATTTTGCGCACATGAAGAGTGCGGTTGTCTGTAATATGCATTGTTTTTGCACGAATATATGCGGCATTTATAGCCAATATGCACAATTTCGTCCCAGACTTTTGTGTGAACCTCACGAAAAAATTCGTTTTCGGCAGAATTATCACTTTGGCATAAATATTGCTTAATAACAGGGCGGACAGCAACCGCAGGAGGCGGGAGAAACTTAGACAAGGTGGCTGACAGAAAACGGATGCACTGCTGCGCGACAGCAATGTCCCTATTCAGCAGAATCTTTTTCTGGTGAAGGCGGCGGCTTTTCTAGAGTAAGACACCGAACGCGCTGCCCCGAAATCCGGCCTCGCCCCGGAACCTGTAATTTACACAAAAGGAAGTCATACAAATGCGCAAGAATATGCTCAAGGAGAAGATTCGCAATGGCGAGAGTGCCATCGGCACCTTTGTGAAGCTGACGGACCCTGCGGTTCCGGAGCTGCTGGCCCTGGCGGGGTTCGACTTCTTCGTACTGGATACAGAGCATGTGGCGGTGGACCGGGAACAGCTGAGCAACATCGTCCGGGCAGCGGACGCGGCCGGCATCACGCCCATTGTGCGGGTTCGGGAGAACCAGCAGGTGGAGATCCTGCAGAATCTGGACCTGGGATATGCGGGCGTGCAGGTGCCCAATGTGGATACCCCGGAGCAGGCCCGGAACCTGGTGTCCTATGTGAAGTATACCCCCCTGGGCGTGCGGGGCCTGTCCCCCAGCGTGCGGGCTTGTGACTACGGCACCTGCGGCGTGCAGGAGTATATCGACACCGCCAATGCCAACACGATGATCGTCTCCCACTGTGAGAGCAAGACCTGTGTGGAGAATCTGGACGAGGTCCTGAAGGTGGACGGCATCGATGTCATCTTCATCGGACCCATGGACCTGTCCCAGTCCTACGGTGTACCCGGCAAGACCACGGACCCAGAGGTGAAGGCAGCCATCGACACCATCACCGCCAAGACGCTGGCAGCCGGCAAGGCAGTGGGCACCACGGCGGCTTCCGCCGAGGCGGCCAAGGCGCTGATGGCCAAGGGCGTGCAGTATATTCTGCTCTCCTCTGACGAAGGGATCATCGTCAAGTGGGGCAAGGAGACCATCAGCCGGATCCGCGGCTGAGAAGGAGCGTACATAAACATGGAAAAGGTATTTCTGACCGAGCATATCCACCCGGATGCGGTGGCGTATCTCCGGGAGAATTTCGAGGTCGTGCAGGGCACTTCCACGGAGAGCGGCGAGATCATCCGGCAGGCGCAGGGCTGCTCCGCGATCCTGATCCGCTCGGCGAAGATCACGGCGGAGATCATGGACGCCATCCCGACGTTGAAGGTAGTCGCCAAGCACGGCATGGGCGTGGACAATATCGCGGTGGATCACGCCACGGAAAAGGGGATCCTGGTGGTCAACGCCCCCTTCTCCAACCTGAACGCCGTGGCGGAGCATATCGTGATGCTGCTGCTGGCACTGTCCAAGCGGACGGTGCAGATGGATCAGCTGACCCGGGCCGGCCAGTTCAAAGAGCGCAACACCTACAAGACCATCGAGCTGAAGGGCGCCACGGTGGGCATCATCGGCATGGGCAAGATCTCCCGGCTGGTGGTGAAGAAGCTCTCCGGCTTTGAGATGAACATTCTGGCCACGGATCCCTATGTGAAGCAGGCGGATGTCGAGGGACTGGGGATCACCATGGCGACGCCGGAGGAGCTGTATGCAAAGTCCGATTTCGTCATCGTCCACACCTCTCTGTTCCCCTCTACCTTCCATCTGGTGGGTGCGGAGCAGTTCAAGGCTATGAAGAACACCGCCTTCATCATCAACGCCGCCCGGGGTGCCGTGATCGACGAGGCCGCCATGATCGAGGCCCTGAAGTCCGGCGAGATCGCCGGGGCCGGCCTGGATGTGTTTGAGCAGGAGCCGCCTGCTGATGACAATCCGCTCTTCTCCATGGAGAATGTGATCGTCTCTCCCCACAATGCGGCACTCAGCAACGGGGCGCTTCGGGCTATGGCTATGGACAGCGCCCAGGGGATCACTGAGTATCTCGCCGGCAAACCGGTCACCTATCCCGTCAACAAGGAAGTATTGAAATAATTGCATTCAAATCAAGGAAAAAGGAGTGGACGCAAATGTCTTACACAACTGTATACCGCTTTCAGGACCTGAACGGCTATGAGAGCGTGATCTCCAAGGCCAACTCGGATATGACCTATGAGGGATTCGGCCGAATCCTTCTCAACCCCGGCCAGACGCTGGAGTACAAGGTCACCGGTGAGGAGCAGGCCATCGTGCTGCAGCAGGGCGACATGACCTGCTGGGTGGAGTATGAGGGCGTGACCGTTGTGGACGGCGCCAAGGGCCAGCGCGGCAATGTCTATGACGATCTGCCCACCGCCCTGTATGTGCCGCCCAAAGCCACAGTGAAGCTGTACAGCGAGAAGGGCATGGAGGCGAGAGTTTTCACCGCCTATTGTGAGGAGGGCAATGCCCCCTATTTCTGCCCGCCTGAAAATATCGAGGAGGGAGAACCCGGCGAGTACATCTACAAGCGGAAGTACCGCTTCATCTTCGGCCAGCCCGGCAAGCACAACGACCACATCACCAAGCTGCTGATCGTGGGCGAGACCGTGTCCGTGCCCGGCGGCTGGATCGGATTCCCGGCGCACCGGCACGACTACGAGCGCCCCGGCAAGGAGTGCGTGTTGGATGAGATCTTCTCCTTCCAGATGACCTCCACCGAGGATGGCCCTGGCCGCGGCGGCGTCATGCAGCACGGCTATGATCTGACGGACGAGAACAAGAAGATCTGGGACGAGGTCAATGTGATCGAGGAGAACAACACCGCCGTGGCGCTGCCCACCGGCTACCACACCACGGTGGCACTGCCCGGCACCCGTGCGTATCTGCTGTGGGGCCTGGCTGGCGATACGAAGAAGTACAAGGTCCAGTTTGACGAGCGGTATTCCTGGCTTGAGGGCTGCTTATATTGAGGAACTGAGAAAGGTAGTAGGATGAATCTCGCAGAGGAAATTCGGGGAACACAAGTTCCTCCAGATCATCTGGGAATTTGCTGGCTTGGCCAGGCCGGATTTCTCCTGAAGGCTCCCGACGGAACAAGCATGGTGCTCGATCCCTATCTGACGGAGTGCGGCGAGCGGATTCGAGGATTCAAACGACTCTCACCCATGCTGATCGCGCCGGAAGAGCTGGCGGTAGATTATTATGTGACCAGCCATCTGCATTTTGATCACTTCGATTATGATGCGATTCCAATTGTGGCACAGTGCACAAAAAGGACCTTGTTTTTCGGGCCTGCCAGCTGTCAGGAGAAGTTCATTGAACTGGGCATACAGGCCCACCGCTGCCATCGTCTGGACAGAGGAGAATGCTATCAGGATGAAAAGATCCTGATTCGGGCAGTGATGGCGGATCACGGTACCATGGCGCCGGATGCTATCGGGCTCTTGGTGGCGTTTGCAGGTCATCGGCTCTATTTTTCCGGAGACACGGCGTTTCACTCGGAGTTGTTTCAGGAGATCAGGATCTTTGAGCCGGATATTGCGGTGCTGTCTGTCAATGGTGCATTTGGCAACATGAACGCTGAGGAAGGAGCGGCGGCGGCGGAATTGACTGGCGCGAGATATGCAGTGCCCTGCCACTTCTGGACCTTTATGGAGCACGGCGGGCTTCCCGGTCAGTTTTGTGAGCAGCTGCTCCTAAAAGGGACTTGCCAGCCGCTCTGCTTCCGGCAGGGGGAGATTCGAACGATGCAATGTCATACAAATCGGGAAAGAAAGAAGGAGACCGCCTGATGAAAGCCATTCGGTTCATGGATCCGGGAGTAATCGAGTATTCCGAGATCCCGCAGCCTGAGATTCGGGATGACGAAGTCTTGGCACAGATCGCTTATGCCGGGTTCTGTGCTACGGATATTGAACTGCTAACAGGAGAGATGATCCATATCAAAAACGGCAACACCAAGTACCCCATCATTCCCGGCCATGAGTGGAGCGGCACGGTGGTGGCTGTGGGCAAGAATGTCCGGGATTTTAAAGCGGGAGACCAGGTCACCTCCGATGTGAGCTTGGGATGCGGCGAGTGCGAAAACTGCCGGCAGGGCCATTATAATCTGTGCCCCAACCGGGAGGTCGTAGGATCTTACCGCAACCGCCAGGGTGTGTTTGCCCAGTATGTGGCGATACCGCAACGGCATCTGTATCATATCCCCGAAGGGCTGAGCTTGGAGGAGGCCGCTCTGGCAGAGCCTGCCGCAACCGCCATGTACGCGGTCACCAAGGCGCAGATTCCCGCCGGCGCCCAGGTGCTGGTGATCGGAGATGGTCCCATTGGCCAGCTGGCGGCACAGCTTGCCAATATTGCGGGTGCCAGTCGGGTCATCATGGCAGGCAGCTGGGATGAGAAGCTGGCTATCGCCCGGGAGTGCGGCATCCATGAGACCATCAACTATCACAATGAGGATGTGATACAGCGGGCAAGGGAACTGACTGAGGGCGGTCCTGAGATCGTGATCGAGACATCGGGCAGCAACGTCGCACTGAATATGGCGGTGCAGGCCCTGAAGCCCACCGGACGGATCGTAGCTGTCAGCTGGTACAATGGAGCTAATGTGGATGTTGCCATGAACACGCTGATCGTAAAAGATGCGGCGCTCATCGGCTCTCTGGCCAGCCCCAACTCCTTTACGCCGGTGCTGCGCTACATGGTAGAGGGGAAGCTGAAGGTAAAACCGCTCATTACCCATATCAAGCGTCTGGAAGACTTCCAGAACGTGATCGAGATGATTCGGGCAAAGAAGGAAATGCGTATCAAGATTTTGTTCCAGCCGTAACTGTAAATCCTGCTGAGTTTCAGCTGATTTAAAAAACCATCTATATTTTTTTTAAGAAAGGAAACGATTATCATGGCAGAACTGAAGAAGCAGACTGAATTCAAGCTGTACAAAAGAGATTCCGTGTTCTTTGATCAGAACACCGCTCCCGTGAACATCGCCTATGCCAAGGAAGTCAACGACGTAGCGATCCTGCCCCTGGGCGCCATTGAGCAGCACGGCCCGCACTGCCCCAACGGCCTGGACAGCTTCAACGCCATCTGCCTGGCCAAGAAGGTGGCGGAGAAGTCCGGCGCCACCGTGCTCCCCTGCCCCATGTACGGCGGTCATCCCTACATGCACATGGGTATGCCTGCTACCATCGCGCTGAACTATGAGACCAACATGGCGCTGATTCACGACATCATCGCCGGTGCCTCCAATGTAGGCTATAACAAGTTCATCCTGCTGGTTGCCCATGGCCAGGACAGCTCCTTCATTCCGGCTGTTCACAAGCTGGGCATGGAAGGCTACTTCACGGTCGCCTCTACCTGGTATGACTTCCTGGGCGACAACAAAGCCGTTCTGTCCGATTATATGTGGCACGCCGACGAGGCGGAGACCTCCATGGCGCTGTCCCTGTACGGCGACTTGGTCCACATGGACCTGGCCATCGACGGCGGCGGCACGACGCTGGTGGACGGCAAGTGGAAGAAAGCGCCCGGCGAGACTTCTCATCCTTTCCAGTTTTATCATTTCGACGGCACTTTTGCTCTGATGGAGAAGGACGATCTGGACTACGGCGTGATCGGCAATCCCACCAAGGCCAGCAAGGAAAAGGGCGATGCACTGGTGGAGAAGGTCGTGGAAGGTTACAGCGCCTTCATCAAAGACCTGCTGGAAAGACATCCTGTTGGAATCAATCCTCTGGGCTTCCGGAATCCCTTGGGCTTCAACGGCTTCAACGGCGGAGCTTATCCCACATTCGACAAGGATCACGACGAGAAGGGCCGGCCTATCTACTACAACAAGTGATATAACACATAACAGGTTTCACATAACGGTTTAATGGAGGAGCATATGAAAAAGAAACTGACTTGTCTGTTGCTGGCTATGGCCATGGTGTTCTCCCTGACTGCCTGCGGAAGCGGCGGAGATAGCTCCGGCGGTGAAAGCGCAGAGGGACAAACTTATGAGTGGACGGCGTCCAGCGGACTTGCGGTGGGAAGTTCCTGGGATCTTGGCCTTCTGAAATTTGCTGAACTGCTCAACGAGCGCAGTAACGGCGCCATCACCTTGACGGTCCACTCGGGTGCTACGCTGGGATCCGCCAAGGAGACGCTGGAAGGTGTGCAGATGGGCTCCATTGATTTTATCGTAGAGAGTTCTGCGTCCCTGTCCAACTTTACGGATGCCATGTCCGTGTTTGACCTGCCCTATCTGTTCCCCGATGCTGCCACCGCACGGAAAGCTCTCAGCGGTGAGGCTGCTCAGGGGCAGCTGGACGCCCTGGAGTCCATCGGGATGAAGGGCATCAACTATTGGGAGAACGGCATTTATGCCATCGGCGCGGTGAAGCCAGTCAAGAATCTGGCGGATCTGAAGGGAATGCGTGTCCGGTCCATCGACAGCCCCCTGCAGGCGGATGTGTACAGCGCACTGGGCGCTATGCCCGTGGTTCTGGCTTGGGGTGATATCTATACCTCCATCCAGACCGGCGTAGCGGATGCAGTCAGTTCCACTGCGGTTACCAACATGTATACCCAGAACTTCTATGAGGTTGCTCCCTATATCACACTGAGCAACCACGGTTATTCTCCCGCTCCTCTGATTTGCAGCAAATCTCTCTGGGATTCCCTGTCGGAGGATATCCAGCAGCTGGTTATGGAGTGTGCAGAGGAAGCCCGTGAGTACCACTATCAGATCTGTGATGAGCAGTTGGCGGAGTACATGGCGGAGATGGAGGCCAATGGCGCGGAGTTCATCGAGATTGATCAGACCGAGTGGGAAGCTGCGGTGCAGCCTGTGTATGAGAAGTACGTGGGAGAGGGCGGCATCGATCCTGTTCTGGTAGAGGCAATCCAGACGGATGTCGAGGCTGTGGAATAAGACACAAAAAACTTGAGAACAGAGGCGGAGCGGTTGCCGCCGCTCCGCCTCATTTCGGGAGAAAGGAGCGTATCGCCGGAAAACGAGCGATACATAGTTTGCCATGTTGAAAAAACTTGATCAGGCTTTCAGCAAAGTGGAAGGCTTCCTGAGTGTTGTCCTTTTTCTGGCGATGGTTGCCATCGTTTGCTGGAGCGTTATTTGCCGCTATGCCTTGAAGATCCCTTTTCTGCAGAGTGAGGAGTTGGCCCGGTACCTCATGATTTATATCGTTTATATTGGCACCAGTATTGGTGTAAAAAGTAAGAGCCACATCGGTGTGGAAGTATTCGTGGATATGCTTCCGGAAAAGATCTATAAAAAGGTCCGGATCTTTACGGAGATCCTATGCATGCTGATGTTTGTGCTGCTGTTTGTGCTTTCGCTGCAGATGTTTAATCATCTGATCATGACCAAGCAGATGACCACAACCACGCAGATTCCCACTGCGGTCGTGTTCTTCTGCCTTCCTATGGGGTTCTTTATGGGAATCATTCACTATCTTTACAGCATTGAAACCATGATTAAGGATATTATGCATCGGAAGGAGGAGATTGAAGCATGATTACTGCAACGCTTTTCCTGGTTTTTGCCGTCATTACGATTCTGGGTATGCCTATCGCGCTGGCGCTGGTGGGCGGCGGTATGGCGGCCATCGTTGCCGGGGACTTGATGCCGCTGTTCACCTCCGTGCAGAAGATGTTCTCCTCCGTCGATAGTTTTACACTGGCGGCCATTCCGTTTTTTATGTTGGCTGGCGCACTGATGAGCAGTGGTGGCATTTCACGCCGACTTATCGATTTTGCCAATGCTGCAGTTGGTTGGATGCCCGGCGGCCTCGGCGTCGTGACGATTTTCTCATGTATGCTGTTTGGCTGTTTGTGCGGCTCCCCCACAGCAACGGTGGCGGCCATCGGCGCAGTGATGGTGCCTGCGCTGGAACAGGGAGGCTATAGCCGCAAATTCGCCCTGTCCACTATTGCTGCAGCCGGTATGTTGGGCACGATTATTCCGCCCAGCACCGTGATGATCACATACTGCTCCGCAACGGGTGTATCGGTGGGCAGTATGTTCATGGCAGGAATTGTTCCCGGCATCACGCTGGGTGCACTGATGATTGCCTTTGCGATTTTCTACGGCGTAAAAAATCGGATCCCTAGAACCAAGTTTAATATCAGAAAATTTTTGTCTGCGTCTTATCATGCCATTGGTGCCATCTTCATGCCCATTATCATCTTGGGCGGCATCTACACCGGTATTTTTACACCTACTGAGTCCGCAGCCGTTGCTTGCGCGTATGGCCTGATCGTAGGCTGCTTCATCTATCGGGAAATCAACTTCAAGGGCTTGGTGGAAACAGTAAAGTCTGCGGCTGCCTCCTCTGGTATGATCATGTTCATCGTTGCCTGTGCTGGCGTATTCGGCCTGCTGATGACCCGTGAGCAGATTCCCGCCCATGCGGCGGAGTTCATCATGAGCATCTGTTCTAACAAGGTGGTGTTCTTGCTGCTGGTGAACGTGTTGCTGCTGATCGTGGGTTGTTTCATGGATACCACGCCTGCCATCCTGATTATTGCTCCTATCCTGTTCCCGGCGCTCTCTGCCTACAATATTGATCCTGTCCATTTTGGCATCATTATGCTGCTGAATATGTGCATTGGCATGATCACCCCGCCGCTGGGGATCAATCTCTATGTGGCGGCGACTCTGCGGCAGGCGAAGGTGGGTGAGCTGGTCAACCGGCATCTGCTGAAGTACATGATTTGCTGCCTGGTGAATCTGCTGCTTATTACCTATATTCCCCAAATTTGCCTCTGGCTTCCCAGCTTTATGGAATAATGAGTTGTACAAACGGAGGAACAGACTATGAGTATAATTAAAAAAAGCCCATCAAAGTATGTCCATAGTACAGGTATGCTACAGCAATTGGATCAATATTTGCAGGGAATGGGAAAGATCCTGCTCATACTGATCAGTGAGTCCTGGCCCCGGCGGATCGGGCCTGTGTTGGAATAATTTTTTGCCGGTACGGATTATATCGTTCGGTATGAGATTTTTCAGGGAGAATGCTCTCAGTCCCAAATTGACCGCCTAGTAGAAAGGGTAAGGTCCAGGCCGCTACAGTGGTTATGGGAATCGGCGGAGAAAGAATTCAGGATATGACCAAGGGTATCGCGTATTATGCGGGATTACCGGCGATCATCATTTCTACGGTGGCTTCGACAGATCCCCCCTGTAGCTCATTGAGCGTGATTTACCGAGATAACGGTGAATTTGATCGGTATCTGTTTCTGGACCGTTGCCCGGATGGTGCTGGTAGATACACTTGTGATTGCAAAAGCGCCTGCCAAGTTGCTGGTGGCAGGAAAGGGAAACGGCATGGCAACCTATTTTGAAGCGCGTATCTGCCGGGCCTCTGGCAGCAATAACCAGAAAAAATTAGGACTCCGGCGGAACAACCGCCGGAGCCCTGTGCATTTCATCCCGCCATTGCCTGTGCCTTCCCTGTGGCGATCTCTTGCTCTCATCTCCTGGATGAGGGCGGCCAGCTTTTGTTCATATTCCTCCTCGGTAGGGGCGTAGACATTGCGGGCGATGCGCTTTCCATTGACGATGGGGGAGTAGCTTTGCCGATCCCCCGGTCTTTTTTGGCTACGGCAGTCCTTTGCATCTCGTCCGTGACATGAGCGTAGATGTTCAGCGTGGTGCTGCTGGACACATGGCCGATGATCGTGGAAAGGGCCTTCATATCCATGCTGTGCTCCAGGGAGGCAGTGGCGAAGGTATGCCGCAGATCGTGGAACCGAAGTCTCTTGCAGTCAGCTCGTTTTAGTACGGTAGACAGCCGTTTTTGTATAGTGACTGGGTCCGTGGGGGAATCCTCCTTGACTGGTGAAGGAAACATCCACCGGGAAGTGCAGGAGTTTCGATAGGTTATGAGTACATTCAGGACCGGCGGAGGGAGGAGCACCATATGTTGCCTTGCTTTGGTTTTGGGTGGGGAGACTACCAACTCACCACGTACCCGGTGGACCTATTATCCCACTTGGAGTGCCCCGGTTTTAAGATTCAGGTCATTCCACTGAAGGGCGCAGATCTCACCCCGGCGCAGGCCTGTGGACAGTTCCGGCAGGAGCAGTTCATAGCAGCCCCTCTCTGGCCTGGATCAGTAACCGCTGGATTTCCTCCGGTATCAGGACCTTCATTTCTCTGGGCTTGGCAGAGGGAAGCTTGCAACCAGCCGCAGGATTTCGGAAGATCAGGTTTTCCTCCATAGCTTTGTCCAGAGCAGCGTGGAAAGTCGTGTGGATGCTGCGAACGGCCTAATCTGACAGCCCTTTGCCGTAGAACTCAACTCGGATCAGCCTGCCGTCCTTTTTAAGGGACACATAGAATTCCTGAATGTCTGTGGTGTTCAACTTGTCCGGTTGGATTTGTCCTAACTTTAGGATGATATGCTGATAGATCCGCCGCTCATAAGACATTTGCGTGTTTGGGAGGAGATTTGGCTTTTTATATTCTTGATAGCAGAGATCCAGCCAGTCCGCCAGCAAGATTTCGGGTTTAGGTTGGTCTAGTGTAGGTTCTTTCAGCGCATCCCAGAGCTGTGCCAGCTTTGCTGCGCACTCCAACTTGGTTTTTGCAAGGATATTTTTCAGTTGATGATAAGCAGTGGCGGGATTCATAGGTGTTTCTGGTTTGGGTGGGTTGGGAAAGAACCATACGGAGTAGGAACATTTTTTCGGATTCGTAACAACTCTGCGGTGCTGTCAGGCAGGACGATTTTTTTGGTTTCGGCGTAGGTCTTGGTATCTCCGGTCATTAGTTGCCAGCCCTTTTCTTTGTGGATGGTTCGGTTGACACTCAGTGTTCCTTTTCTGAAATCGAAGTCAGACTACATCAGTCCGCAGATCTCACCCAGCCGCAGGCTGGTGGTTAGCTCCGTGTAGAAGAAGGCTTTCCGGACAGCATCCTGTTTCACCGCTGTCAGAAAAGCATCCAGTTGCTCCTCGTTCAGGATGGTCATGGACTTGTGAGCCACCTTGAGCGGCGCCACATGGTCAGCAGGATTGTGGGGCAGCAGCCGTTGGTCTACCACAGACTTCAGCGCATGGTGCGGTGGTGTGGATGCCGTGGACCGTGGTGTTGGATAACCCACGGCTCTGGCCGGGGCGGGGATGGATTCTGCCACGCTGTTTTAAGGTGTCATAGAGCGTCCGCAGGTCTGTCGGTGTAATTTGTGTGAACTTCTTCTAGCCCAAGTACAGTTTGACGTGGTGCTCCATGTCACTGCGGTAGTGTTCCGGCGTGCTGGACTGGAGGACGGATGTTATCTGCTCCAGCCAACGGTCCAGCCACTCCGAGAGGGGCATTCTGCACTCCTCCGTCAGATCCACGCCTTGATAGGCGGTGATGTCCTGCCGGAGCTTTGCGGTCAGTTCTTTTTGGGTGTCGGCGTAGGTGTAGCGGAAGATGAGGTCGCCGTTTTCCTTGCGACCCACCACGATGCGGCCCTCCCAGCGGCCGTTCTCCCGCTTGCGGACCATGCTGTTTCCGGACGGCCTGCGTTTTGCCATTGTAGGTTTCACCTCCGAGGGTTTTATCTTTGATTTGCATCACAGGACTTACGTGGCCTACCAAACAGGTGGGAACCTGCCGCCCACTGGAACAGAATCGCCCCGGTATCGGCGGCAGATGACGGCGATGCTGACAGGCCCATTGAAGTGCGCGCGAAAGCGGGCACGACCGGTATGGAAAAGCGTGAGACAAAAGGCTGTTATGCTCTTGCTTGTGTTTTCGTTGAGCTTGGGGAGCTTGATGGCGGTCAGCCAAACGGTGCGGGCCGCGGTGGTGCGCCGGGTTGTGGAGTGGTATGAGACACATAT
The DNA here is from genome assembly GCF_025567605.1 of Oscillibacter acetigenes. NCBI lineage: Bacteria > Bacillati > Bacillota > Clostridia > Eubacteriales > Oscillospiraceae > Oscillibacter > Oscillibacter acetigenes. The sequence continues at coordinate 113,123 of NZ_JAOQKG010000007.1, forward strand.
CACGTACAGACATTCGGGAGAACAGATTGCCGGAGATATGCCTTGGTATGAAATTACGGACTTACTGGAGGGATATGGTGAAATTGAGAGTTAACGAGAAGAATTTCCAAACTATGTTTGCAACACCTATCGAAATAAAGAACTCAAAAAAACGATATACTTGGACTACGTGTATATGCAGGAGGGGGCCACGAGTGATTTTGCCATGGAAAGCGCAGAAATTATTCCGGTCACAGTGAATGGCCTGGATGGACAACTGTTTTTGGAAGAGAATTGGAAAAAACAGCAAAGCACAGTTACATGTATTGACATAAGTAGCAACCTCTAATTCTGTGTGGACGCACATCTTGATTAAGAGGATATTTTGCACATAACTGAGAGCGTTTCTTTGGCGAAAACAGAAAAAATATAAGAGATGTAAAGAAAGAACCTCCTTCTGCATTTGCATAATAGAAGTTTAAGATGCTCGCTATATAAAACAGACAATGGAGGTTTCATGATAAAAAAGTACGGATCATTTGTTGCGGGCATGGCGGCGATGCTTCTGGTGGCTTCCCTTGTGGGCAGCGTGTTTGCAGCTTCCAGCCGGGTGGAATACAACCAGGCCGGGATATCTCTGTTCGGTGAGGATAAGGTCCTTGCCGGTGAAACTTGCAAAGCGCCCAATGGGCAGGGGGTACCATCGGTCATTATCTATGTGGATGTTGCCGAGGACAAGACCAATTATCTCTCCATCCGCCAGATCTCCAAACTGCTCGGCATTGAAGTGCGCCGGGACAGTCAGAAAAACCGGGTCAATCTTGGCGCGGCCCCTGCGGATTATGTGGTCGTAGGTGGAAAGAGGGGCGATGGGAGTATCCCTGCTAACGCAACAACGCCCGTACTTGGAGGCGTCCACGGCCCGTTTACGGAGATCGATCCAGTCAAGGCCGCCGGCAAGTCTTTGAGCGGCATAATTCAGGACAACACCAAGCTCCAGACCACCTGCTGCTATTCGCTGGAATCCAACTTCTACCCCAAAGATGGGAACTACATTGCGCTGACTGTGACCAACAACGGCTCCGCGATGCAGACCGCGACTGCGGGCAGGACGCTCACGCTGGGCGGATTTGAAAGTGGACATTGGCGCGGGCGAAACGCTGGCCAGAACCTTTTATATCGCCGACAGTGCGGAGGAATTGGAGAGTACACTGGCCTTCGGCATCTATGCCAAGGGAGTTTCCAGTCTCAGCGATATTACAGTTTCTCTGAAACAGTATAAGTAAGTCCGAGACCAATAAGACGAACAGCGATATTTCAACGGAAGATCGTGTTACTTGCGTTGTCTGGCATGATGTTGTCGAGCGTTTCACTTACCAGTAACGATGGCAGGACTGCTTTATTATAGTGCTCACACAAATGACCACTGCAATCAACCTATGGCAAATATGCAGAACGTACTGAGCTACTATATCCCCGTTTGGGATTCGTATACAAGGGCGTGGACTCCACAGTGATTATGACAGACATTTTGGGGCGCGGTAGACACCATCGCACCCCAATAGTTGAGAAAGAAGCAACTATCTGATCCGCTTGCAATATTTTTCTGGAAGGGACAGTTCTATCAACAAGCTGTGAAGACTTCCGGTCGTATGATAGCAGGAAGACTCTGATATGATGAAGGAAAAACAATGGAGCGGTTTGCGGAATTTCTGTGCCGCGACGAGCGGGAATCGGGGACCATCGAGACGTACCTGCGTTCCCTGCGGGGATTTGCCGAGTGGGCGGCGGGCTGGAAGACTACCAAGGAACTGTTGTCCGCCTGGAAGAGGGGCTGTCCGGCCTGGAATACCGGCTGGAGTCGGTGAACGCCATGCTGGCGGCGATCCGGGCCTCGGCAGGGACCGCCTGGCACTGCTGATAGAGACAATCTGCGCTACTGGCATCCGGGGCAACGAGGTGCGGTATATCACGGTGGAGGCTGCCGGGACAGGCGTGGCACAGATCGCCATGAAGGGCTAGGCTGGACAATCTTACTGCCGCAAAAGCTCTGCCGCAGGCTACTGAAAATACGCCAAAATGAAAAAGATCGTCTCCGGTGAGATCTTTCTCACCAGAGACGGAAAGCGCCTGTCCTGGAAATGTATCTGGTAGAGATGAAAAAGCTGTGCGGCCTTGCGGGCGTGGCGGGGAGCAAGGTGTTCCCCCATAACTATTGACGCGTTGCTCCTGTCTCGCGCATAGCCAGAGTTCCCTTCTCAAATTTCTGGATATGCGCGCATTTTCTCTTGACGTACGAACACCCCCTGTATAGGTTTATTCTCCTACACAGGGGGCATTTTCTCTATTGTCCACTTTTACTGGCCCAGTTCATATCATTCGCCCGACGGGGCGCTTTTATGAGGTTCCCGTAAATTACTCCACTACTGCGAACATAGCTATCTCAAAGAGATAGCAGTCTGCTACCGGGGGTGCCACTACGGTATACCGGGCGGGGCCTACCTTGGCGTCGCCGAAATACTTGAAATACACCTGGTTCATGCCGGCAAAGTCCTCTTGCTTCTGGAGGAAGCATCGGCACATGAGCACCTTATCCAAATCAGAGCCAGCAGCTCGGAGAATTCGACGGGCATTTTCAATAGCCAGCTCTACTTGAGCCTCAATACCTTTGGGGATGTTGCCTTGGATGTCCTCCCCCACCTGCCCGGAAACGAAGAGGACATTGCCGAAGCGAACAGCTTGGGAGATGCCATTTCGGGAAATGGCCACCTCAACGGTTTCGATTTTCGTAATCTTTTCCATAGAAATTCCTCCGTAATTTTTCTCGGCTCAGAACCCAAATATGTTGGGCAGCCACAGGGAGAAACCGGGAACATAGGTGACGACTAGTAGCGTTGGCAACCACGCAAAGAGAATCAGCAGTAGCGTGGGCTTCATGGAGTGGCTGGCGTCGGTGCCCACCACCCGAGCACCCAGATACAGCATGGGGGCACAGGGCGGCGTCACATTACCCATACCAAGATTCACGCCCAGAATGGCTGCGAAGTGGATAGGGCTCACGCCGATTTCCTTGGCAATGGGAACCAGAATGGGGGTGGAGAGCAGCAGGGCGGAGCCGTCATCCATCAGCATACCCATGATAATCATGAACACATTCATCATCAGCAGAATGACATTTTTGTTGGTGGTAAAGAGATAGATCATATCTACCAGGGCGCCGGGAAGATCCTCATAGATGAAGTACCGGCTCAGCATGCTCACAAAGAACAGCATCACCATAATGACACCAGTAGTGGTGCCGGTTTCCTTAAGAATTTCCGGCGCGTCACTCCACTTCATGCCCCGGTAGATGTAAATGGCCACGGGAATGCAATACAGGGTTGAGACGCAGGCTGCCTCGGTGGGGGTCATGACGCCACCGTAAATACCGCCTAGGATAATCACCGGTAGCAACAGGGCCGGCGTGGCGTGCCAAGTCTTTTTCAGACCGGGGGCGGAGTAGATGGGCACCCAGTTCTCCAGGGGCTGCACGCCCTCTCGCTGGGCTAGGATCATACCCACCACGCCCAGCAAGGTGGCAAGACAGACACCGGGGATCACAGTACTCAGGAAACAGGCCAGCACGGATTCTCCGGAAACCCAAGCGTACATAATCATCAGGGAACTGGGGGGGATCAGCAGGCCAAGCGGGGCAGAGGAAGAAATCAGGGCTGCGGAGAGTCCTTTGCTGTAGCCGGCCATCTTCAGCTTGGGAGCCATAATGGAGCCGATACAGCTGCAGGTGGCAGCGGCAGAACCGCAGATGGCGCCGAAGATGGCGGAGGCATAGGACACCGCCAGCATCAGTCCGCCCCGGAAGCGCCCCACCAGCATTTCTACCACGGACACCAGCTCATCGCCAACCTTGCCTTTTTCAATGAAGCCGCCGGCCATGATGAAGGTGGGAATGGCCAGTAGTACCATGGTGTTGATGCCGTTGAAGCCCACCGGCAAAGTGGTGGCAAAGGTGCCACCCAGCATGGTATACATGTAAATCGTACCTGCGCCAAAGGCAAAGGGAATGGAGACGCCCAATAACAGAGAACCCATCAGGATGGCAATGGCAATTCCAACATGAATCATGCCTGCTGTTCCTCCTTCTTCAGCGTACCAACGTTGACGAGCTCCGTCAGTAACCAGTAAATGTGATAGAGTAGCATCAGGGCAAAACCCACCAACATCACAGCATGGGAGAGCACTAGGGGGATGGAGAGCACCACAGTATAGGGCATGACGGACATATCCTTGAGAATGTAATCTATAGACCACTTGATGCAAACACCGATGACGCCACACTCAATGATTCGGGCCAGCAGGTGGCACCAGGCCACCACAGTCTTATTTTTCACAACGGTGCTGACCATGTCGGCCTTAATCTGGGAATCCTCCCGGCTGCCCTGGGCTGCGCCGATAAAGTATTGCCAGAAAATAACAAGGAGAATAATCTCGTCCAGCCCCAGAACGTTCATGGTCAGGACATAGCGCAGGAACACAGTGGCGATGGTCAGAACAAAGACAATAATACCGGTGAATACCAGAACCCACTTCTGAATCGCATCAAAGAAATGGAACAGGCCGCAGTTACCCAAATATCTGGTGAAAGCGTCCAGCTTTTCCATATGCGTTTTCTCCTTTCTTTCACCAGGCTGATTCCACGCCGGAGCGCAGAATCAGCCTGATGGTCCATATCCTAGGGAGTCTTATTTACTTTGCGCAGGCCTTCAGGTCGGCATAGATGGCATCCATGGCCTCCTTGCCCAGAATCTCTTCTTGGGCAGGCCAGACTTCTTCACGAACATGCTGGGCAATGGCACTGCGGTCAGCATCGCTGAGTTCCAGAACCTCAATGCCAGCTTCCTTCAGCATAGCGAAACCATCAGCCTCAGTCTGCTCGGCGGAGTCGAAGATTTCCTTACAGACCTGGGTGGCAGCGTCCTGCACCACCTTTTGCTGATCTGCAGTAAGCTTGCCCCAGGAGGTGGAACTCATGGCCAGGTGCACGAACTCGGCACCGAAGTTATAGGGGATGAAATAGTTAACAACGTCACGCAGGTTGGTGTACACGCCCAGGGAGGTCTGGCCCACGGAGCCGTTGACGATACCGGTCTGGATGGAGCTGTAAGTATCAGACCAGGTCATGGCCACGGTGTTGTAGCCCATAGCGGTCATGCCGGCCTTAGCCACGGCGGAGTTCCACACACGGATGGGTTCTTTTTTCTGATCCCAAGTGTTATAGGACTCGGGCATGTTCTTGCAGGACACGCCAGTCAGGCCCTCGCAGTAGACGCCCAATAGCTTGATTCCGATGTCGCTGAAGCCCTTGTCAACTAGGGAATACACTTGGGAGCCGGGAGAGAAGATGTATTCCATCTCATCGAAGTTGGAGGCGATAAAGGGAAGACTCTGCACCTCAAAGACCGGGTTGTAGGTGGAGTCGATAAACTCCAAGGACAGGTCGATGGAGCCGTCCATCAAGCCCTGAACGATGACGTCCTGAGCTCCCAAGGAGTTGGCAAAATACATCTTCACGGTGACGGCACCGTTGGTGCCCTGCTCAATGAGGTCAGCGAAGCGCAGGGCGGTCTGGGAGGCAATGTGCTCCTCAGGCTGGGCGGTGGACATCTTCAGGACGATGGAATCAGCAGCGGTATCGCCGCTGGTGCTATCGCCGTCACCTGCAGAGGCTTCGGCCTTGCTACTGCCGCAGGCTGCCAGACCCAGCACCATAACGGCGCTCAGAACCATGCACAGGAGCTCTTTCCATGTTTTGTTCATGTTCGTTTCCTCCAATTATAATGTGTGTGGTAGTGGAGAGATCAGCGGAGCACGGCACCTTTTGAAATGGAGATGCATCCCTTCTGATAAATACCCAGATAACCCGTGAAGTGGGGGTACTCTTCGCCGGTGAGCTCGGAGATGCGCTGCTGGATTTCCTCATCGGTGAGCTCCACGTTCATGGTTCTGGCGTGGATATCATATTCAATGATGTCACCGTTGCGTACGGCGGCCAGGGGGCTGTTAAGGGCTGCTTCAGGCGCGGCGAACTGAAAGCTGGCACCGGAAGCGGCACCGGAGAGGCAGCCGTCAGTAATCACAGCCACCTTGGTATAAAGGTCGCTACCCTTGAGTTGGGAGGTGAACCAGTAGGCGGAGTCATAGGAAGCTTTGGGACCCAAGTAGCGGATGATGACAATCTCGCCAGCCTTGATCTCGTGGTTGAGGAGGGCGTTGTTGGCATCGTCCATGTTGTTGAAGACATGGGCGGGACCCCGGAGCTTCATCAGGCACTCCGGTACGGCGGACTGCTTGATATAGGTGCCATCGGGAACTAGGTTGCCCCGCATCAGGGCCAGACCGCCTTGATTGTCCAGAGGATTGGACAGGGGGTGGATGATGGAGGGGGCCAGAATCTCGTGGCCGGAAATATTTTCGCCGATGGTCTTTTCATTTACCGACATGCAGTTGGTATCCAGGTGCTTCCGTAGCTCGTGGAGAATGGCCTGGGTGCCGCCGGCCTTGGCATACTGATCCATATTGTAGGGGCCGTTGGGACGGACGCCCACCAGCAGGGGAATTTCGAAGCTGGCGGCGGCATAGATGTCGCTGAAGTTCATCTCAATGCCGGACTCGGTGGCCACAGCGGGAACGTGGATGATGGTATTGCCGGAGCCGCCGATGGCCATGCAGGTCTTGATGGCGTTGGTGATGGACTCCTTGGTGATGATCTGTCGGGCAGTGATCTTCTTGGCATAGAGCTTCATGACCTGCTTGCCGGCGGCCTTGGCCAACTCCTGCATTTCCTGGCTTCTGCCGGGGGTGCTGGAGTTGCCGGGCATAGACATGCCGATGACCTCGGTGATAATGGCCATAGTGTTGCCGGTGCCCATCATGCAGCAGGCGCCGCCTCCAGGAACAGACACGTCCACCAGTTCGTCAAAGTCGGCTTGAGTGATTTTGCCGTCCCGCAGGCGGGTCTTGTTGGGGCCTATGTCGATGAAGTCCACATTCTCGCCCCGGTAGTTACCAGGCTTCATGTAGCCGCCAGTAACAATCACCGTGGGCAGGTTCAGACGGCCGGCGGCCATCAATAAGGCGGGTAGCACCTTGTCGCAGGTGCCAATCATTACCAGTGCGTCCATCCGGTGATAGCTGACCATCAGGTCAATATCATTGACCAACAGGTCGCGGCTGGGTAGGGTGTACTTCTGATTTTCCAGCATACTATCGCAGAGGTTGGTGCCATTGAATTCCACCGGCAGGCCACCGGCCTCACGGACGCCCTCCGCCACGGCCTTGGCGATAGCACCCTGGTGGATGTGCCCGGGGTTCATGGGGTTGAGGGTATTGAACACGGCAACCCGGGGCTTTTTTAGCTCCTCATAGGAAAAGCCACAGCCATGGAGAAGGGCCAAGGTCTCGGCTTTGTCCAGAGAGAACACATCGTACTGGGTCTGGAGTCCTGCACACTCATTGCTGCTCATGGATCAATCCTCCTGTAAATATAATATAGAATGAGGCTATTTGGCACCGTAGGTCAAATCGAAATAATTCTCCCGCAGGGTATCAATGATCTGAATAATCACCCGGTTGATGCCAACCCGGGACAATTCTTCGGAGAAGATACTGGAAATCTTCTGCATCAGTTCCACAGGTCGCTTGAACCAGTAGATCTCCACCATGGGGCAGCGCTCCTTGTCTGCCTCTGCCGCAAAGTATACAGAGGGTACATATTCAAAAGAAATCCACTCCACGGGGCACGCCAGCGCCTCTGCCACGGCAGGGATCAGCCGGGGGGCAACCGTGCGTACCACCTCCTCGCTGATCCCGCTGATAACAATCTTCGGCATGATCCTGATCCTCCTTTCCTTAGTCTACATAATTTACGACATCCCCTCGCTTTGGCGTGGGCTGTTCGCTAATATCATCGGAATATCCCAGGCACAAGAAGCACACTGTGTCATAGTCCTTGGGAATTCCGCACATCTCCTTGCACCCGGCGCCCTCCGGGGTATTAGTGTACAGGTTGGGTACATCCAGATACCGGGAGGCCAGTCCTAGGGACTTGGCGGCCAGGGCCATGTTCTCATTGGCGGCGGAGCAGTCTTGCTTTGCAAAGTTATTGTCCCGGGCCGAGGAGATGACAATCAGAACCGGCGCACCGTACAGGGAATGGTAGCCTTCTTCATCCCCTAAGCGGTGATTGGTTTCTGCGTCGATCTCCTCCAGCAGGGTTTTGTTGGTTATCACAGAAAAATGCCACGCCTGCCGGTTGAAGGCGTTGGGGGCCGCAATACCGGCTGCCACGATGGCCTCCAGTAGCTCCCGGGGCACAGGATTCGACTTGTATTGCTTTACGCCTTTGCGACTTAGGATTGTATTGAGAACTTCATTGGTCACCATAAAACCTCTCCTTTGTATGTATTTGCCATGGCTTTTCTTTGACACCATCATAACAGGTTCTTAGTGAAAAGTAAGACCGCACTTTTTGCCAATCTAGTTACTTTTTGGTTAGTATATTACTTAATTTTGGCCGAAGCACTGCTGTTTTTTGTGGATTTTGGCTAATTTTATTGGCGCGCTTTATGACCCGTTGCCGTAGCCGCTTCCAAAATCTAACGCAAAACTTTGTCACTTCCTACGAAAACGTCAGGAAAAACCTGGAACTCTGCCAGCCTCCTCGCCGGTTTACAGAAATACCCTATTTTTCGAGGACTTGATTTTTTGAAAACTTCCATTATACTGGTTTCAAACTGACATCAGGCAGAAGGAGGTCTTTGGTATATGGCCAGAGATAAAATCACCAATCACCGGGAGGCAGTGAACATCGTCACCTGCCCCGTCATGCGTTCATTGCTTGTACTGGGAGGCAAGTGGAAGCTGTTGCTTCTCTATCTGCTGGCCTTTGAGTCTAAAGGCGGCCATCTACGCTACAGTGATTTTGTAGATTTGATTCCCAACATCTCCGCCAAGGTGCTCTCCTCGGAGCTCAAGGAGTTGGAGGCAGACGGGCTGATTATCCGTACCATGTATCACGAGATCCCGCCCCGAGTGGAATACACCTTGTCGGAAACCGGCGCAGAGCTGGCTACCCCGGTAGTGCGAGCCATCCACACTTTCGGCGAACAGTATAAGGACGCCATGCGCAATCCCCCGCTGAACTGATTGCCTCATCATACGAGAGTCCCGCCCC
>NZ_JAOQKG010000007.1:122518-138536 GCF_025567605.1 Oscillibacter acetigenes
ACCAGCGCACTTTTCTGAAACCAAAGTAGATACCGGTACAAATCAAGGCCGTTTTCCTTTGCTGGCTCAATGAAACTGTGGAACTGCGCTGGTCTGCGTACCAGCGGGCGTATTCGTATTGATAAATAGCCAATTCTTCCTGCTCATTATGAACGACTTTATGTTATGCTCGGCGCGGTTGGCACTCACTTCTAGTTGCTCGTATTCCAGATACCGGATCAGGTACGGCCACTGCTTCAGCAGATAATGGATAACTCCTCTCATTGCAGATTTCGGTGCTGCTTCCACCTGCATCTCATTTGTCTATGACTACAGTGCGTCTAAAACCGGGTTTGTCTGCTCCAACCGCTTTTTACTCCGTTCCTCTGGTGTCAGTTCCGCCAACACTTGATCTAACTTGAAAAGCCGAGTACAACATCACTTATGATGGCTGTAGGAGAAATTTTATAGTATTCAGCACTTGTCAAATTTCATTTTGGCGTGCGCCCAGTAGCCCTCTAAGACCAGCGCGGACATGGGTGGCGTAGGATATCACCCAATTTATGGGATGCAGCAAATATCACCCGTTGCTCCAATTACACCCATCTGAGGGATTACAGAAAATCCGTTTTCCTCCACCGCTTTATTCAGTGCTGCATGAAGGGCGGTTTGAATGCCCCGGACAGTCTGGGACAGACCTTCGCCGCAGAGTTCTGCCCGCAGTGGTCTGCCGCTTTTTTGAGGTTTGCATAAATCCTGAGACAGCAGAACCATTCCCGCTTGTCAATAGTCAAGATGAACGGGACCCGCCCGCCGCTGACAAGTACGAATGCTTCTGCTCGTGCGGCAGTCAAGAGGGCAAAAGCAGGGAGTGCTTTTACCCTCGATAATTCTGATTTTTCTTTACATTTGCTTGTGTGGTTTTATATCGCCGCAAGGAATTTGGGCACCACAGCACCGAAAATCAGTGTGTTTTCCAGTGTCCTAAAAGGCAAAAAATTCAGTATTCTCAAGGCTTTTCACGGTGCAACGGCTTTTTGCGGGGCGAATGCAAATACTATTTCTTATAATATCACGTTCGTGAACTTAAGAGTGAGAGCTTATCTTCCTTCTCGCCATTCCAAGCCATTCTCAGAAAGGAAACTAATATCGTCCAGAAAGGCGAATTGCAGGACAAAGGAGTTGTTGCAAAAATGTAACAAGCACGCTCTACGGAGCGATGGATAGAAAGACCAAAACGAGGGAAGCCCGCTTTTACAACCTGGACCATCGCTGCGGGCCGCCCACATCCGCATTTGGGCCACCAGTGAACTGAAAGAGTAATGAACCAAGAACTTTGCCTTGGGTGATGAACGCCTCAGGCAGGGTAGGACTACTTTCAGCATCGGCTCCTTTAAAACCGCTGGAGCGGAGGTAATTCCATTCGGACCAGTGAGCGCCGTATCTGGCAGCAGATCATTGACATCTGTGCCGGGCGCCACCGTACGGGACTTCTATACCGTGGTATAAAATAAGTTCTGCGGGCTTTTACGCCGTCACAGGGCGCGGTGGGGCAGAGATCATTTGCACCAATGCAGACCGCAGCAAGACCAATGGGCCTGACCGCCTGGAAACGTGCGCTGGATGGACGTACGATGAGCGGATATTGCAACTACATTCTGCATTGAGTATCTGATCGGGCGTCAGAGCACCTTCGCCATGTGGAAATTTGCCGCCTGTGTCAGTGCGCTTCTGGCTTTCCGCCGATAGGATATAGGATATTTTTGGGATAAGGGCACACCTCCAGACAAGCGGCCGTCGTCAAGGCAGACAAAAAGCATGATGCGTTCAACAAGACCCGGAAAAGGGTCTCCGACTCTAACAAGGAAGTGCTCAGAATGCTGGAGTCAGGAAAAGTCAGGAGAAAAATATTGACTTGATATACTTTGTGGTTTAGGATTATTATAGATAAAGTATAGTTAAAGCAATATCGTATTGTCGGAAACAGGGATCCCTGTTTCTATGTTTGCGAAGCAAACATAGAAACCATGCTGAACAAACAATGGCTTCCGGAAGCCATGCAGGAAGGAGGAAATTTGAGACGAGTACGATAAAAGAAAGAGCGGAGGAATATTTCCCGGAGATGGTAGAGATTCGCAGGGATATTCACCGCCATCCTGAGATTGGAAGAAACGAGGTAAGGACATCGGCCCTGATTCGAAAGAAGCTGGAGGAATACGGGGTTGATGCAATCGAACGGCCTGTACCAACCGCCGTTGTAGCGTTGATCCATGGAGCCAGAGGCCCGGGCCGCTGTGTGGCACTGCGCTGCGATATCGACGCATTGCCCGTGCAGGAGGAAACCGGACTGCCGTATACCAGTGAGAATCCGGGGATTATGCACGCCTGCGGCCACGATATGCATGCATCCATGATGCTGGGCGCGGCCAAGATCCTGTGCGGAATGAGAGAGCGTTTTGCGGGCTGTGTCAAGCTGATATTCCAGCATAGCGAAGATACATTACCTGGCGGCGCCAAGGAGCTTGTGGAAAAAGGCGTGCTGGAAAACCCCCATGTGGACGCGATCTATGGAATGCATGTGCTGCCGGACGCCCACCGGGCAGGACAGGTTGGGTTCCACATCGGGCCCATAACAACTTCCGTGGACCTGTTCGACTTCACCGTCTCCGGCAGAGGGGGACATGGCTCTCAGCCGCAGAATACAACGGACCCCGTGCTGGCTGCCGCCCAGATGATCGTGATGATGCAGCAGATCGTCGCCCGCCGGGTGGACCCTATGGAGATGGCAGTGTTCTCCCTGGGGAGCATCCATGGCGGCGACGCGCCCAATGTGATCCCGGCGGAGGTCAAGTTTGGCGGCGTGACTAGAGCGTATTCGGAAAGTGTGCGAAGCGTGATTAAGGAACAGGTCCAGGCAATTGCAAAAGGTATCGAGGCCGCCTCCGGAAATACAGTACATATTCACTATGCCGACGGATATCCCAGCGCTTTCAATGACAAAGAGCTGATGGATCTTGCCGCTGACGCGGTCCGAAAGGAATTGGGTGAGGACGCGGTGGTCCCCATGCCCGATCCAATGCCTTTCAGTGAGGATTTCAGCTTCTATGGAAAGCTGGGTGGTATCCCCAGCGCCTATCTGATGCTTTATGCAGGACACGAGGGAGAGCTGGCGCCCCTGCACAATCCCAAGTGTGCGGTTCGGGAGGATGTTATGCCGGCAGGCATCAGGACCTTGGTTTCTATTGCTCTGGAATTCCTGAAGTAATCAGATTTGGAAAGTTCAAAATGATTTAACCATTTAAAGCGAAAAAATTCGCGAGAAAAGGAGAATTGTTATGAATGTGCAAGAGGTCGCCGCCCAATACGGAGAGTATCTGATCGAAAAGCGCCGCTATTTCCATCAGCATCCTGAAGTCAGCACCAAGGAATATCACACCAGCAAGGCAATCAAAGAGGCGCTGGACGAGATAGGCGTTTCCTGGCGGCCCTGTGGGCTGGAGACGGGTGTGCTGGTCACCATTCAAGGCGCAAAGCCCGGCAAGACCATTTTGCTTCGCGGAGATATGGATGCCTTGACGGTTCAGGAAACCACCGGGGCGCCTTATGCGAGCAAAAACGAGGGCATTATGCATGCCTGCGGCCATGACTGCCATATTGCGATGCTCCTGACCGCCACCCGCATCCTTCATGACATGAAAGAAGAACTGTGCGGCACGGTAAAACTGGCTTTCCAGCCTGCGGAGGAGGTAGCTCTGGGTGCCAAGTCCATGGTTGAGCAGGGCGCTTTGGACGGCGTGGACGCATGTTTTGCCATTCATGTGTGGACAGATGTGAAGTCCGGCATGGTTTCTCTGGAAGCCGGCCCCCGGATGGCGTCGGCAGACGAATTCCATATCACTGTGAAGGGAAAGGGGTGCCACGGCGCACAGCCGGAGCGGGGTGTGGACGCAGCTGTTGTAACGGCTGCCATCATCAATAACCTGCAGTCCGTCGTCAGCCGGGAGATCTCGCCTATGGACCCGGCGGTCGTTACCGTAGGGACGATCCAGGCGGGCACCCGTTGGAATGTAGTGGCGGAGAACAGCTATATGACAGGAACCACCCGCTGCTTCAGCAATGAGGTGTGGGAAACCTTTGAGGAACGGATGGAAAGAGTTATCAAAGGCACAGCCGAGGCTTACCGCGCTGAGGCAGAGCTGGAGTACCTGCGTATCGTGCCGCCCACTGTCAATGATGAGGCGGTGGTTTCCATCGCCCAAAAATCCGCGGTTGCTGTCCTGGGTGAGAATTGCCTCGCATCCAATCCGGCTACCACCGGCGGCGAAGACTTCTCCTACTTCATGCAGAGGGTGCCGGGAGCAATCGCACTGCTGGGAACCGGAAACGAGGCCTGCGGAGCCGTTTGGCCAAACCATTCCGGCAATTTCTGCGTGGATGAGGCACAGCTTTTGAAGGGCGCCATGCTCTATGCGCAGGTGGCAATGGATTTCAACGCACAGTAATTGGTCAGACTCATATTGGGTGGGAGAATGCAAAACCATGAAAGGAGGCAGTTCTGCCGCCGAAATATGTGCTGAATAAGTAAAGAGGGGGAAAAGACATGTATAACTTTGCACTAGCGTTTGTGCTCTGCGCTGCAGTGTACATCATTGGCGAGGTCGTTTCCACGGCAACAAAAGCATGGATTCCATCGGTATTCGTAACTGCCGCTATCATTCTGGTGGGCTACTGGACAGTCCTTCCCACTACGCTGATCAGCGACGCCGTACTGATTCCCTTTGGCAGCACAATCGGTATCTATCTGCTGATTACGCACATGGGCACCGTGATCAGCATCAAGCAGCTGCTGGAGCAGTGGAAGACCATTGTGGTCTGCCTTGCGGGACTTGCGGGTATGTGCGTCCTGGCACTGTTCGTCTGCCCCCTGCTCATGGACCGCAGCTTTGTTGTCGCGGGACTGCCTCCTCTCACCGGAGGCATCGTGGCTGCAACGACGATGATGGAGGCGGCCAATGCTGCCGGCCTCAAGGAAGCGGCTGTGTTTGCTATCGCCATGTACTGCGTCCAGGGGTTCGCGGGGTATCCGCTTACGGCGGTCTGCCTCCAGCTGGAGGGCAAAAAGCTCCTGAAAGAATACCGGAACGGCGGTGTGTCGGTTGCCGGCGTTTCAAATGCGGTAGATGCAGTCAACGGAAAGCTGGAAACCACCGAGAGTCCGCGCAAGAAACTGCTGCCCCCCACGCCTGCCAAGTGGAATTCTGTTGTGGTGATGCTGGGCAAGCTGGGATTCGTGGCCTGGCTGGCCACACAGCTGGGAAGAGTTGTCATCCCCGGCCTGAACATGACGATCAGCGGCGCTGTGTATGCGCTGGTTCTGGGCATTATTTTCACCAGCATTGGTTTTCTGGATGAGAACGCACTGAATAAAAGCAATTCCTATGGCATTGTCATGTTCGCTCTGATGATGTATATCTTTGACGGCCTGAAGGATTGCACGCCCCAGATGCTGGGCAGCATCATCGGGCCGATGGTCATTCTGATTGTTGTCGGTGTTGCTGGCATGGCGGTATTGTGCTTCGTCAGCGCAAAAATACTGAAGATCCCGTTCCTGCTGGCCTTTGCCACCGCATTGACTGCCCTGTATGGGTTCCCGCCCAATGCAATTATCACTGAAAACACCTGCAACGCTCTGGCGGCGACCCCGGAGGAAAAGGAATATCTGATGAGCAAGATGTTCCCGCCCATGATTGTCGGCGGCTTTACCACTGTGACGATCACGTCCGTTATCATTGCAAGCGTATTTGCCAAAATGTTCTGATTGTAAAGGCCATATCATCTACAAAAGCGGGACACGAAGTGTTCCGCTTTTGTAGAATCAAATGTTGGTTGGGATCATAGAATAGGAGCGTATCGCTATGAATCGGAAACTGATTTGTCAAATATTGAATCATGAGATGATGCTGGCCACCGGCTGCACAGAGCCTGCCGCGATTGCGCTGACAGCCGCCATTGCCCGAGAGCAGTTGGATGGAGAGCTGGAGCATATCAAGGTCAGGGCCAGCGCGAATATCATCAAGAACGCGATGTCTGCGGGGATACCCGGAACGAACTATACTGGAATAAATTATGCAGCTGCTTTGGGTGCTGTGTGCGGGGCGGTGGACCGCCAGCTCCGGGTTGTGGATGACGCCCGCCCGGAAGACATTGAAAGAGCGGCCCATCTTGTGGAAAATGGATATGTGGACGTGAGAAGGGCGTTTGATCCGGACAAGCTGTATGTGGAAGTTGAACTGGTGAATAAAGAACACCAGTCCCGCGCCATTATTAAGGGAGCGCATACCAATGTGATCCTTGTGGAGCGGGACCACCAGAGGGTGGGCTGTGAGCTGCCCGGGCAGACGATGGAAACGGATATCACGCCGGAGCAGATCAGCAGGACGCTGAATATCCGGACGATCTATGAATTTGTGGAGACGATGGATCGCCGACAGGATGATTTACACATGATCCAAGAGGCCATCGAAGTCAATGGGCATATCGCGCAGCTGGGCGCAGCGGGTGATTACGGACTGAATATCGGCCATGGTATCCGGAACAATCAGGAAGCGGGGCTGATGGGGCACGATGTTGTCATGGATGCCGTAGCCATGACTGCCAGCGGGGTGGACGCCAGAATGGCGGGAGCCAATGCCCCGGTCATCACAAATTCCGGATCCGGCAATCAGGGCATTACCGCAACAGTTCCCATCTTGTCTGCCGCGAAGAGTCTTGGTATTGATGAAGAGAGAACGTTTCGCGCTGTCACGCTGAGCAACCTGATGGCGATTCATATCCACGCGGATTTCGGACCGCTCTCCGGGCTCTGCGGGGCGACCATTGCCGCTGCCGCCGCAGCCTGCGGCTTGGTGTATCTACAAGGAGGCACGCTGGAGCAGATCGGATTTGCTGTAAACAATATGTTTGGGAATGTGAGCGGAATGCTCTGTGACGGTGCCAAGGCAGACTGCGCCTTGAAGATCAGCACCTGTGTCTTTGCCGCCTTCCAATGTGCCGCTATGGCCCTTCGGAGTGAAAGCGTGAAAGCGACAGATGGAATTGTAGAAACAGACCCGGAAGAAACGATCAGAAATTTCGTGCGGCTTGGGAATGAGGGTTCCTCTAAATGTGATGATTTGATTTTGGAGATGCTTCTTCAGAAATAGGAGGACTGTTATGAACTATAAAGAACTGGCTGAACAGGCATTGGATTACATTGTGGAACAGCGCAGATGGTGCCACCAGAACCCGGAACTGAGCCTCGAGGAAGTCCAGACCACAGAGCATATTGCGGCAGAGCTTCAGAAAATGGGCTATACCGAGATCCAACGCTTCCCGGACCATACCGGATTATGTGCGATGCTGCGGGGGGGAAAGGCCGAAAAGGCGTGCAGAACTGTGGCTCTCCGGGCGGATATTGATGCCTTGCCGGTAGAGGAAAAGACAGGCCTGCCCTTTGCAAGCCGAAATAAGGGCGTCATGCATGCCTGCGGCCATGACTGCCATATCTCCATGCTTCTCGGTGCGGCAAAGATGCTGATGGAGACGAAAGACGAATTGCAAGGCAACGTCAAACTGATTTTCCAGGCTGCGGAGGAGACCTGCCACGGTGCGGAATACTATGTTGAAGCGGGTATCCTTGATGGCGTGGATGCCATTATGGGCCAGCACGTGTGGGCGACACTGGAGGAGCCATACATCAATGTGCAGGCGGGGCCCCGCATGGCCAGTGTGGATAACTTTGTAATCAAGGTAGATGGCGTTTCCGCCCATGGGACACAGCCGCATCTGGGTGTGGACGCACTTTTGGCTGCCGCAGCGATTGTCAGCAATATCCAGTCATTTGTCTCCAGAACGAACGACCCCTTAAACCCGCTGGTAGTAAATATCGGAGAGATGCACGCCGGACAGCGGTATAATATTATTGCAAACCATGCGGAACTGTTTGGAACCACCCGGACTTATAACGCAGAATTCCGTATGAAGATTGAAGCGGGGCTGCGGCGGATTGCTGAAAACACAGCCAAGGCTTTTGGCGCGACTGCCACGGTTGAATATGATTACTATGCAAACTCTCTTTATAACGATGATGAAGAGTTGAATAAAATCGCCCATGACGCAGCTGTGAAACTCTATGGGGAAGCGTGTTTGAAAGAACTTCCCCAGATGATGGGCAGTGAGGATTTTGCTTTCTTTGCCGATAAGATTCCAGCGGTGTTCGGTTTTCTTGGAACGAGAAATGAGGAACTCGGTATGACGGTGGGGAACCACAACGACCGCTATACAGTCCATGAGCCGGTGCTGCAGAGGGGGGCCGCACTGTATGCGCAGTTTGCGGCAGACTATCTGGAGCGTGGCAAATAAACTGGCAGCTGATGAATTGCGCAGGGGACATTCCGGACTCAGAAAATGCCCGGAAAGGAATATCCGCTGTACAGTAGAGGCCGGCATTCCATCGACTGGAATGCCGGCCTATCATTTTGTCATTTCAATCAAATGGTGTTCTTAATATATTCCTTATCCCAGAGCCGGGAAACTAACACTATCTTCATCGGAAGTGCTCTATTATGACTTTAGCGGGCACCAGAAGCACTCCAATAAATGCGACTGTGGTAGAAACGAGGTTGTACTCATGGAATATGGAATATGGACACTGATCCCCGTCCTGTTCGTCATTGCCTTTGCGCTGAAAACAAAGCGGACTCTGGAACCGTTGATCTTTGGAACTCTGCTGACCTATGTGATTACCAGCGCTGCACGGATCCCGTCCGAGGGAGTGTATGCACTGTCTCACATCGCCACCGACTGGATGGATGCTTTTTTCCGCGTGGCGACAGATTATTCGCACCAATGGGTCTTTTTGGTGTGCGCGTTGTTCGGCAGCCTCATTACGCTGTTGGGAGAATCCCATGGAACACTGGGATTTACAAGGGCGCTTGGAAAGCTCTGCCGGGGGCCAAGGTCCACCATGATGGTCACCTGGATCATGGGGATTCTTATTTTTGTGGATGACTATTTGAATATCATGACACTGAGCACCTGCATGAAAAAACTGACCGACCAACGCCGTGTGCCCCGGGAGGCCCTGTCTTACATCATCGATTCCACCGGCGCGCCGGTGTGTGCCATTCTGCCGTTCTCTACCTGGGCAATCTTCTTTTCCGGGCTATTTTTCACGCAGCCGGGGATTGCGGAGCTGGGCTATGGAACGGCGATAGAGACATTCTATCACGTGATCCCCTTTGCCTTTTACGCCATCGCAGCGGTTATCATCGTGCCGCTGTTTATCGTTGGCGTTGTTCCCAAGCTGGGGCGGATGCGGACCGCTTACCGCCGCCTTCAGGAGACCGGCAAGGTCTATTCGCCGGAGAGCGCACCGCTCAACGAGGAGGATGAGTCGGAATTTCAGACACAGGGCAGCCTCATGGACTTTATCCTGCCGGTGGGCGTGTTGATTATCTTGGCAATCATTTCCGGAGAGCTGTTTCTGGCCGTGGTTGCTGCGATTGCAGTGTGCTTTGTACTCTATATTCCCAGAGGCAAAATGAGCTTTTCCAGGTTCTGTGATCTGGCGATGCACGGCTTTTGCAACATGATTCCCACGGTGGCCATCATCTTCTTTGCGTTTGTCATGCAGGAGGCAATGACCGATATCGGGATTGCCGATTACATCATTACCCTGGTGCAGCCCCATGTCAATGCCGTGATCTTCCCTCTGGTGACATTTCTGGTGGTGGCGATCCTGAATTTCAGTACAGGCAGCGTGTGGGGGATTCCGGCCATCGTTGCGCCAATCCTGCTGCCGCTGGCGGAGAGCATCGGCACAAATCTGCTCCTGGTCATGGGGGCGATTGTCTCGGGCGCCACGCTCGGCAGCCATGCCTGCTTCTATTCCGATGCCACGGTATTGACATCCAGCTGCTGTAAGATCGAGAACATGGATCATGCGTTGTCTCAGATTCCGTATGCGCTGTGTGCCAGCGGAATTTCCGCTTTGGGGTATCTGGTATGCGGTGCTCTGCTGTAAAGGAGGAAGACCTATGCCGTATCATCTTTGGATGGGAAATATCGTAAATATTGCCACGGATGCCATTGTAAATGCTGCAAACACAGAACTGAAGCGTACGCCGGGGATCTGTGAGGCAATTTTCGCCGCAGCGGATAGTGCAAAGCTGGAGGAGGCTTGCCGACGTCATGGCCATTGTCCTATCGGACATTCTGTGATGACGCCGTCCTTTGGGCTGCCGGCCCGCTATATTATTCACGTGGCCGGACCTGGCTGGTTTGGAGGCGCGGAGCGAGAGCGGTTACTGCTGGCAGACTGCTACCGCCGCGCCATGACAAGGGCAGTGACCAGCGGATGCAAAAGCATTGCGTTTCCACTTATTTTTTCGGGAGAATATCACATCCCACGAGAAGAAGCAATCTATATTGCCGGCCAAGCGATTACGGACTTTATACGCCGGAGTCCTGCCTTGGATGTGGTTCTGGTCCTTTACAAGCCGGGAATCTATCTGATGGCCAAACGGATTTTGGGATGGGACGATACACACAGTTATGAAACGAGCGCCAAATGATTCTGGCGCTCGTTTTCCTGCTGGTGGGAGCGCCCCAATTCTATCTTCCGATCATGACGCCATTATTCACGGTTTGGTAGTATTACGCGTGATACGATAACGGGACAAGGTATTGATTCTATGACGAGTTGTGGGAGGGTGAGTACATAGGGGACGGACAAACAATGAATGCGCGAATTTCCCACACGATCCGGAAGCGGAGGATCCTCCGGGGAGGCTAAAAATCCTTTTTGGCTATGCGGCCGGCGTGAGCAAAACGTATGCCCTGTCGTAAGCGGCGCATCAGGCGCAGAAAGAGGGCGCTGATCTGGTGGTGGGCTATGTGGAGCCCCGCATGTAAGACCGGATACATTGTCCCTGCTGAACGGACGGGAGGTCTTGCTGAATAAGAAAAACGAATACCGCGGCATTCAACTCCGGGAGGGTTGATATTGACCAGATTCCAACTGTCCTGGTGGATGAAGCGGCGCACAACAACACCCAGGGGTGCCGGCATACCAAGCATCGGGATGTGGAGAGGCTTCTTCGGGTGGGAAAAGTCTGTCGGAAACGCCAGACCAAACAGGTCCTGCAAAATTTCTTTACCACAGGGAATATAAAGCAACTGCGCTGCAATCTGCACTTGGCGGAGCAGCAGGGGGCGCAGATTTCCATGGTGTACGGGACGGCTCCTGCGGTGCAGATCGCGGAATACGCAAGGGTCAGCGGCATGGCAAAGATCGTCATGGGCCGCATCAATCATAAGTCAGGAGCCCATCACGGGGAAAACAGCCCGGCAGACCAACTGACGGATCTGGAGGTATACATCCTTTCGAACTGTCAGCATTTATTAAGGGGCCGATTGGAGAATTGCGTGTGCCGGAAGCACATTTTTCCTGGAGAGATGCGGGCGTCATGCGGGCTTCGCTGCTGCTATCCGCAGGAAACTTGATGTGCGAAGCCCAAAACAGATGCGCACTGTCCGCTGAGAAGCAAAAAGCACCTGAAATCTTTAGATTTCAGGTGCTTTCCTGCTGTAAGTGGCGCACAGATTACAGGGCTGTATGGAGAGGCAACGGGAATTGCGTTTGCAGAGACGCTGATATCTTCAAACGTTGTACGCAGACTGCCCCGCCACGTGTCGGTGGCAGGCTTCCGGACGGCGGTTCCCTCCGCAGAGCGTCTTCCGCCCAAAAGCTGAGCCCCAGGGGGCGGCGCACGGAAAGGCAGCTTGCCCACAGCCAGGGGCATGAAAATAACTGCCGCGAGGCGTTTCCGCCGATCCCGTCTGACAAAAGACGTCAGTTTGGATCTCAATCCGGCGGAGGATCCTGTTCGCATGGCAGCTTCAGGACGAATCGGCTTCCCGCTCCCCGGGATTTTTCCACATAAACAGCGCCGCCGTGGAACTCCGCGATGGCCCGCACCAGTGCCAGTCCAAGTCCGGCACCGCCCAGCTGTCGGGAGCGGGAATCATCCACCCGGAAAAAGGGCTCGAAAATCCGCTGGCGGAGCGATTCCGGGATGCCGGGTCCCTGGTCGGCAACCACGATTTGGAACCATTCCCCATCCCGGTGGCCCGCGATGTGTACAACGCTGCCGGCCGGGCTATACTTGACGGCATTTTCCACCAGATTGCATACCGCCTGCCGGAGCAGCTCTGCATTTCCGGCCAGGGTACAGGGCGCGGCATCCACCAAAATGGTGATGCTCCGCGCTTCCGCCTGGGGGGCGGCCTGGTCCGCGGCGCTCCGGATCAGCTGGCCGGAGGAGAGCCGCTCTCCGCGGGATGCCCGCTCCAGATTGGTCAGCTCCAAGAGTTCGCTCACCATGGCGGACAAGCGGTCCACCTCCCCCTCGACAATCTGGAGCAGCTCCAGTGTGGCCTGGGGGCGGAAGTCCTGCTTTTTGCGGAACAGGCCGATTCGGGTCTTCAGGACTGCCAGCGGTGTGCGGAATTCATGGGCCGCGCTGCGGGAGAAGTTCCTCTGCATGACGAAGACCTGGTTCAGCCGCTGGGACATCTGATTGAACGCCAGGGCCAGTGCGGCCGCCTCATCCCCGCTGTCGGGGATCTCAACGGGCTGCGCCAGATCCGCAGCCGTCCGCTCCCGGATCCGGCAAGTGAGTGTGTCCAACGGAGCAAGGGCTTTTCCAACCAGCCGGTATATGAGGAACAGGCCCAACGCCAGGATGGCAACCATGGACAGCAGGCTCTGCATGTGGAACGCCCCCTGAGCCTGCTGGATCGTATCGCTGATATGCAGTTCCGCCATGGGCAGGCTGACACTGTCTTCCAGCTCTGCGCGCTGCGCCGGAAGAAGCGGCACCGCCTGAATGGCGTCGGCCATCCGGATGGCCGAAAAATTGTTAGTCACAGTGAGCAGGAGGCAGCAGAGCGTCAGCAGGGCTGCGCAGAGCAGAGTGACCCGCAGGCGCAGGGACATCGGTTTCCTCATGCCGTCTCCTCTCCGGCCAGGCGATAGCCCCGGCCTACCTTGGTCTGAATCGGATCATGGCCCAGCCGCTTCCGCAGTTTTTTCCGGAGCGAGGAGATGTGCATCCGCACGGCGTTGCTGAAGGGGTTAGCATCCGCCTCCCAGATATGCTCCATCAGCTCCTCCTGGCTGATCCAGCATCCCCGGTGAAGCATCAGATGCTCCAGGATGGCAAATTCCCGGGGCGTCAGGGGAAGGGGTTCCCCACGGCCGGAGACCTCCCGGGTCACGGTGTTTAGGGTCAGCGCGCCCACCTGTACAAGGGACTCCCGCTGACGAAATTCCCGGCGCAGCAGCGTCCGCACCCGGGCCTCCAATTCCTCCAGGGCGAACGGCTTGGTCAGGTAATCGTCCGCGCCCAGATCCAGCCCTGCCACCTTGTCTGAGAGCTGTGACCGGGCGGAAAGAATCAGCACCCGCAGCTCCGGCTGTTCCGTCCGGATGTGCCGGAGCAGCTCCAGCCCATCCATGCCTGGCAGGTTCAGATCCAGGACCACCAGATCATAGGGTTCCACAAACAGCCGCTCACAGGCCGCAGCACCATCGTAGCAGCAATCCACCGTGTATTTTTCCAGTCTCAGATCCTCCGCGATCCCGTCGCACAGGAGACGCTCATCCTCCACCACCAAAATCCGCATCCCACTCACCGCCCTTTTCCATGTGCGGCTATTATAGCACATCCAGATAAAATTTCCATCAAGACCGCCTTGACAGGAAATTTACGTTTTCCATGCTACAATGCCTCCTGTCCAAAATCCGCCGCAGGTGCGGCAAGGAGGTTTTTTATGAAGCGATGCAAGAACAAACGGAAGCTGGCCGTGCTGGGTCTGGCCGCTGCCATGGCCCTGTCCCTGGCGGCCTGCGAAGAGAAGCGGCCCAGTCAGGAGGACGTGGAACAATCCATCGAGGCTGGTACGCTTACCATCGAGGACGCCCTGGATAAGGGCTGGGTCGATCAGGCGTGGGTGGATGCCTATTATGAGGAGAACAGCGTTCCCGCCGCCAGCAAAACAGAGAGCAACATGGTGGGCGACTTTGCCACGACCACCCTGTCCGGAGAGGCGTTTACCCGGGAACAGCTGGGGGATGTGGTGTTCTTTGCCTTCCTGGATCCGGAAGCGGAGGGGACGCAGGTCTTCTATAACGCACTGGCGGAGGGATATGGGGGCGTTGCGGAGAATGGGGCGGAAATCCTGGTTTGCACCAAAAGCGGAACCGGCAGCGAGATGTTTGCCGATGCACCCTTCCCCGTCATCCTCTACAACGACTCTCTGGCAGCAGCTGTGGGCAGCAACAGAAGCATGGTGGAGGACGGGGAGATGCCAAACGTCGCCTCCTGGTATGTGAACGGAGCATTCCTCTCTGCATGGTATTCCGCCGTGGACGCAGAGGAGCTGCCTGCGTCCGCGGCCGCCTTTGTGGAGATGAGCCGGAACGCCGCGTTCCAGTCTGGGACGGCGGCAGAGGGCGGCGCCGCTATGGCGGCTATGGGCTGATATGAGAAAGATCACGATCTGTTGTCTGGCAGCCGCCCTGCTGATGATTGGACTGGGGCTGTGGCGCGGGGAAGCGGACATGGTCCTGCACAAGGGCGTCAACCTGTGTTTGGAGTGTGTGGGCATTGGCTGAAAACAAGCATCGCTGGAAGATCCAGCTGGGGGCCACGCTGGCTTCCAACCCCTTTTTGATGAACTTCCTGCATGGAAGGATCTCCAGGACCGGCCTGAAGGCCGTCTGCGTCCCCGGGCTGAATTGCTACTCCTGTCCGGCCGCGGCAGCTTCGTGCCCCATCGGGGCGCTTCAGGCGGTGATCGGCTCCTCCAAGTTCCAGTTTGCATGGTATGTGGTGGGATTCCTCATTTTCGCAGGCGCGCTGCTGGGGCGGGGGGTGTGCGGCTTTCTGTGCCCGTTCGGATGGTTCCAGGAGCTGCTTCACAAAATCCCTGCAAAAAAGTTCAGCACCAGGCGGGTCCGCATCTTGACCTATCTGAAATACGGGATTCTGGCGCTCTTCGTCATTGTCCTGCCTATGACGGTGGTCAACGAGGTGGGAATGGGCGACCCGTTCTTCTGCAAGTATATCTGCCCCGCCGGCATCCTGGAGGGCGGCATCCCGCTGGCGCTGGCCGATGCCGGCGTCCGGGCCGGCCTGGGCGGACTATTTACCTGGAAGAGCTGCATCCTGCTGGGGACAGCTCTGCTGGCGGTGTTTTTCTACCGGCCTTTCTGCAAGTGGCTGTGCCCGCTGGGGGCCTTTTACGGGCTGTGCAACAGAATTTCCATCTGCCGCCTGCAGGTGGACTCGGGCCGGTGCACCGCCTGCGGGGCGTGCAGTCATGCGTGCAGAATGGATGTGGATGTGTTCAAGACGCCCAACCATGCTGAGTGCATCCGCTGCGGGGACTGTGCGGCTGCCTGCCCCCATGGGGCCATCACCAGGGTATTTTCAATCAAAACAATACAAGAGAAGAAGGAGACTGCCACATGAAACGTGTTCTGATCCTATTGCTGTCGGCGGTACTGATGACCGCCGCATTGACCGGCTGCAGCTCCGGTGAAGAGGACGCCCTGGTGTCCAAGACACCTTTCCCGGAATTTTCCGAGGTGGACATTGCGGGCGATGAGATCTCCAGCGACATTTTCGCCGACTATGACGCCACCATCGTCAATTTCTGGAACAATGGCTGCGGTTCCTGCATCGCCGAGATGCCTGAACTGGAGGAGCTGTATCAGGATTTCAAAGAGCGAAACATCAACCTCATCGGTGTGGGTACCGACTCCGGCGAGAGCCGGGAGCAGCTGGACACGGCCCGGGAGATTTTGAAGGAAAAGGGCGTGACCTATCACAATATCTCTCCGGATCCGGAGGGCGATTTCTACAAGGACTTCGTTGCGGATATTTCCACCTATCCCACTACATATATCGTGGACGGCGAGGGAAACATCGTG
>NZ_JAOQKG010000007.1:138818-251903 GCF_025567605.1 Oscillibacter acetigenes
ATCCCGGAACAGACAGGCGAGGGGCATCAGATCAGCACACGGCGGCTGGGGTCACTCAAAACTTCCCGTTGGATGTAGGAGGCAATGATATCAATAAACTGGGAGGCGCGGGGCGGAGCCGTCAGCGTAAATCCCGCCATTTTGACCAGAAGCGGTCGGTTTGTATGCCACGCGCAGAGAACGACAGTCCGGATGTTCCGCTCCACGTTGGAGGGATGGCACCAGGTCTGCAGGGCCACGACTTCATAGATCTCTTCGGTGACATTGAGCAGGCGGGATTCGTCTTCCAGGACCAGAGCAATGGCGCGGACCGTCTGCGGGTAACCGCGGTAATTGCGCGTAATGCCAAAGGGGCGCAGCGTTTCCCGGATGATCGTGTCCATGGAGAGCACCTCCTCGAAATTTGCGATGAGAAGATTGTACGACGAAAAACAGCAAAGCCTGAAAAAACGACATCTCTCAGAAAATTCGACATCTTCCATTGCGTGTGGAAGCTGCGCAGCCTGTCTTCCAGAATTTGGAACCCCCTTTCAATCTATCATAATATATTTTTTTACTTTTGTCTTGAATCTGGCTGTATTTTACAAAAAAATGAGCGCCGGAAGACCGGCACCCATGGGGAAGAGGGAAAAGTTATCTGAGCAGACAGGATCTCCTTCAACTCCTGGAGAGACCTTTTTGAAAGCTGCGGGCCAATACGCGGGGCTGGAGGACGATGTTCAGCACTACTGGCCTGGATGTGATGGAAACAGGGAAAGCCCCCGCTCTTACGAGCGGGGGCTTTCTTGCGCAACAAGTTACTTGAAAGAAACTATTTGCCTTACGGCTGGGCAGTGTAGACGAAGCGGACAGTGTTGGAAGTGAACTCATCCACAACTCTGCCGTCTTCATTTTCGATGGTGATAATTACATAGTAATTACCACTTTCCTGGATCGCGATTTGTCCCAGGTTGTTCCAATCATTAACCTCATAGGCAGTCTCGTTTACATGCTCCTTGGAGCCGACTTCCGCATCGCCCTCGGTGCTGTTGGCCTTCATCAGAGTCACAGTAACAGGATAGTTAGCGGGAATCTTTCCGGTGCCGACCAGGTCAACAGTAACGATATTGCTGTTGCAGACGAAATTCTCCACACCGGTCAGGTCCAGCTCGCCGCTTTCCTGCTCACCGTCGTCTTTGGCAACGCCGCCCACGTCGGTGACGCAGATGAAGGTGATCTCGCCGTCCTTCACGTACAGATCGATCTCCACAGTGCCCTTGGTCTCCAGATCCTCGTCTCTCACGGCATCCAGAGCGGCCTCCAGACGGGAGATGCTGTTGATCTCGCGGTCATACACGGAGTCGTTCCGGTCGGAGTTGCTGCGGCCATCGATGATGGTGGCGTTGGCGATGCTGACATCGTCGAACTTGACGTTATCGATGGAGCCGCTCAGAGCGTTGCGATAGATCTGGTCCGTGTTGTCCAGCGCCAGATCCTCTACGACGATGCCGTCGGAATCCTCATCGATAGAAGAAGCGGTCTTGTCATAGTCCTTCAGCGTGTAGACGCCGTCCTCGTCGATGCTGTCCACCTCATAGAAGCCATGGGCACTCAGCTTTTCATCGATGGTGATGTCCTCGCTGGTGTTGTCCTCCATGGACCAGAACTCGCGGACGTACTTGTCGGTGCCCACCTTGTCGGTGCTGCTGCCGGCGGCGTACAGGATGTCGGCGGAGCCAACGGAAGCGCTGCTGTCAACCAGAATCACATACAGGGCATCGCGGTCCTCATCCTGGTCAGCAATCACGATGACATTACCAGAGGTGCCGGCCTTCATGCCGCCCATGGCATAGACGGTGTCGATATCATCGGCATAATCATCCACGCCGAGGTACTGAGTGTTCTCGTCCACATAGAAGGTCTTGCTGCTACCGCCGGTGGTGGAGAACTTGGTGTCGTCCATAGCCAGAGCATTCTTCAGACTGGTGTCCAGACCATCATCCTCATCGATGCCATAGACGGTATAGTCTCTGTCCCCGTCCCAAGCAGTGGCAATGTCATCATCAAAGGTATACAGTCCCTTGACATCAGTAAACGCATCCTTACTCGCATCATCAATGATAGACTTCAGTGCATTGTCCGCATCAGTTTCATCCAGCTCGATGTCAGAGGCAGAACCATCCGCCAGGGACACGGCCTGGGCGTACCAGGTAAACTTGTTGGCATTGTAACGGCTCTCCTCGCAGTAAACGCCGGTCACATAGTACACGTCGTTCAGGTCCGCACCAGCGGCGCCCTCCACACCGATAACATAGCCGTCGGCGGTCAGGTAGATGGTGTACTCCTTGTCGAAGTCAAAGTTTTTGGTGATGCCGTCCACGAAACCATCGGTGCCATCCTTGCTGCGGGCGAACTCATACTTGGTGCCGTCCATGGTGACGGTCTCGTCCTCACGGAAAGCGGTGACTTCGCCGGTGACAGCCTCGGCCTCGTAAGAAGCCAGGACTTCATCGCCGAACTTGCCGTCGCGGAAGGCCACGGCCAGGACACTGCCCTCGTCATAGGAGGAGGCATAGCCCCGCAGGGTCTTCTCGGCATCGTCGTACTTGTCGTAGTAGTCGTTGCTGTTGTCGCCGTCCAGATCGGTGAGGGTCAGGACCTCGGAGGCGCCGTTGCGGCTCTCAGCGGTGCTGACGTCGGTGTCGACCTTGTCGATCTTGGCAACAGTGTAGCGGGAAACCACAACGGTCTCCACATCGCCGTTGTCATTCTCGTAAGCCTCGACGATATCGCCCACGGCAACCAGCTCAGAGGACTTCACCTCATTGTCATCGCCGTTCAGGAAGTACTTGGCATCCTTGGCTTCGGAGCTGCTGTAATTCATGTAGCTGGAGCTGGTGACCACCTGGCCGACGTCCATATCGTCGTCCTCCACCACATAAGTGGCGTCAGCCTCGTTGGCATAGGTGCCCACATCGTCGCCATCATAGACCCACTTGCTGGAGGGATGGCCGAAGATGTCGGTGGCATCCTCCTTCTCCAGGTCCTTGAAATACTTCTCGCCGAACTGCATCAGGCCGTCGCCGTTGCGCTCGCCATCGATGTTGCCGTCGGTGTTGGTGTTGTTTTCCACGTCCTTGCGGGTGGAAGTGGTGTTGATGGTGATGTCGCCCACAACGATGGTGTCCTTCTTGTCATACTCGACCATGGTGGCCTGCAGCATGTTGAAGGCGTACAGGGCGGCCTCCTGACGGGTCACAGCCTGGGAGCCCACGAACTCGTCGTTGCCATCGTCCAGACCGATGCCGCTGGCCTGCTTGATGACGCTGACCTGCCAGTTGGCGCCGGTGTAGCCCTCGATGGAGCTGTCATAGCCCAGAGCGCCCAGCAGCATCTTCATGAACGCGTTGCCGCTCAGGGTGCCGGTGGGACGGAAGGTGCCGTCAGCATAGCCGCTGATGATACCCTGCTGAGAGCAGTAGGTGATGTAGCCCGCGAAGGTGTTGGTCACGGGAACATCCTTAAAGGGAGCGGTGCCTGCGCTCAGAGCGGAGGCAGTGGTGGGGCCCAGGATCAGGTTGCAGATGATCTTGGCGGCCGCGCCACGGGTCAGGACATCATCGGGACGGAAGTCGCCGTCGGAATAACCGTCGACAACACCCAGGGCAGAGATTACATCCACAGCTTCTTTGTAGGTGATCTCGCTGTCGTCCGTGAAGTCCTTGGCGCCGGCGCTGACGGTGACCAGAGACATGGTCATCACCAGAGCAAGCACCAGAGAAAGGAACTTCTTCATTGGGATTTCTCCTCCTTCAAAAAATTTGCGGTCCGCCGGAAGACCCCAGGCGGGTCTGGGATTCGTGTGGGGGCTAGCCAACCAACTTGTGTCGGCCTACACCAACCGCAGAGCCGGATGCGGGGCGCTTCCGCCGTTCGCAAGGCCAATTTACGGGAAAAAACTGCCGGTGTCCAGCGTTTCGCAAACCTTTTAATCCAATTGAAAAACGGCGCACAAATCGCATGGACAGCCATGTCACGCCATCATAACACGGACGCGATTTCTGCTCCGGCCGCGGCGCGGGCCAAAAAAGAGAGCGGCCCCTGAGGGCCGCTCTCCTTTTGCGCCGTTCACAGCAGAACCTCCTCACGAATGGGAAGGGCGTACCGCTGCCCGGCCTGCACCAGGCGCCCGTCCTCCACCATGTGCTTGAGGATCAGGGCACACTGTCTGTCGCCGACGTGCAGGAGCGCCGCCAGATCCTGCCGGTAGGCCGGACCGGACTGCTCCAGAAATGTACGGATGACGTCATACTGCTCCTCCGGCGGCACCACCTGGCCGGCGGGGTAGTATTTGCCGCCGACCCGCACCAGCTTTCCCCGCTCAGCCAGCTGCCGGAGACGCTCGTAGGCCGCCACCTTGGACAGGCCGAGCAGCGACATGGCCTCCGACCGGGAGATGGTGCCTTTTTCGGCGGCGTAGGCCAGCAGCCGGGCGTCCTCGTTCTCCCGGCGCTCCTCCCGGCAGAGATCTCCCAGGCTGATGTGCTCCATCCCGCCCCGGATCAGGGCGGTCCGCACCATCTTGGACAGCCGGGGCTGGTCCAAGGGCCGCCGGGAGTTGGGCGTCAGCAGCACGTGCGGGTCCTCACCCGGCCGCCGGCGTCCCGCCGCCGCCCGCAGCAGGCGCCGCAGGGTGACGCCCAGGGCCAGGTCCCGGTCCGGCAGCCGCACCAGACCCCGGTCCAGATCCACCTGGTCCCAGGTCAGGGCTGTCATCTCCCGGACCTGCATCCCCAGCTTCCAACCCATCCAAAGGGCAAGCCCCACCGGGGAGCTGCCCTCCGCCTGGAGCAGCTTCCACATCAAAAAACCGTCCACCTCCCGCCGAGGGAGGGAGTCCTTCTGCCGTCCCTCCGGCAGATAGTCGGAGAAAACGGCATACAGAGTGGGGACGGCGATGCCGCTGATCCGGGCCACATAGGGCCAGTCGTGGGATTCCAGATGGCGGATGATGAAGTCGTGCCGCAGATCCATCAGGCTGATGCCGCCCAGCCCCGCCCGGTCCAGAGTTTTTCTGGCCAGGCGGGAAATGGACTCCGGCGGCATCTGCTGCCTGCGGCGGTCCGAGACCACCACGAAGGGAGTAGGCGGGTCGGGGCGCTCCGCCTGCCGGCGCAGGCAGCCCTCGGTCTCCGTCTCCAGCGGGATGGTCCGGTCCGGCAGCCGGAGCTGATGGGCAGAAAAGTCCACATCGTTCCAAGTGAGGCGCTGGATCTCCTCCCGGGTCAGCCCCTGCCGCCAGGCCAGGCGGAGGATCAGCCCCGCCGCCGTCTGCGTCTGCTCCGCCAGAAGCTGGGCCATGGCCCGGGCATCCGGCCGTCTCATGGTTACTTTGCTCACGTTCCGTCTCCTCCCGGTCAGGGGGAGCGATGAACGGCGGGTTACGACCGTATGACATACGGACTGAACCCTGCACCGCTTTGGACGCTCCCGGTCAGGAACGCCCAGAATTGTTCTGCTGTCTCCATGGGATGGCGGGTGCGGGCAGCTGCCCACGGGTGCCCGCACCGGGCGTACCTGCCGCCTCTGACTTTCACCGTGTTTCTGTCTGTTTCTGTCTGCCGCCGTTTGCCGGGAGAGCCGAAGGAGCTTCGATGGGGCCCGGCACCCCACCCGTCACACGGGCTGGCTATTCTTGCCGGACTGCTTCTCCCACGCCGCAAGGCCCCGGATGATTAGGTCCCGGAACATCGCGTCCCGGGGGACGCCGGGGTAGCTGCTCTGCTTTACCGCGGTCAGTTCCGCCGCCAGCTCCGGCGTCACGGAGATGGTAAACCGTTTTTGATCTCTGTTCATGTACGCAGCTCCTTTCCATATAGTGGTTAAGTGAATTGGTGAACCTATTAAAGTTATTATAGTGGTTCACTGAACCGAAGTCAAGGGGGCTGCGGCTCTCTTTACACCGGTGGTTCACTCGTGTATAATAGGGCCAGAGGTGATAAGGATGGCAACAGACAGACCGCGTTACACGGTATCCGTGGACAATGAGCTGTTTCAGCAGATCGAGGATTTCCGCTTTGAGCGCCGGTTCCAGACCCGTTCGGAGGCGACCGTGGAATTGATCCGGCTGGGACTGGAATCCCTGAAAAAGGAACAGCAGACCCCGCGGGAGAAGCCGGCGGACGAGGCACGTGACGACTGACCGTCCGCCGGCGGCTCCGGCCGCGGGGACACCCGTGAAAACGGGAGCGCGCACCCCCGCCCTATCCTATCGGAGATAACTGAAACAGTTCTGATTCCGGCGCACCTCCGGGGGAGGCGGGAATCAACGAAAAAAAGACGGCTGCCGGGTTGGCAGCCGTCTTGGTGATTTTGGGAGATAGATACGGGAAGGGCACTCAGTAGAATTCCTTCAGACAGGCCTCCGCATCCGCCCAGGTGCCGGTGAAGGGGACGGGCGTCTCCATCTTCAGGGGCACCAGGGCGGTGGCGGAGCGGAGGACGGTGGGGATGTCAGCAGTCAGCCGCTCATTGATGTAGCCGGCAAAGGTGCAAGGAACGGCCAGGGCCCTCACGCCTGCCGGAAGTAGGATGCGATCTCCCGCATCCGCGCCGACTGGGATACATGGAAGGGGCACCGGCGGTCACAGTGGCCGCAGCTGATGCAGGCATCCGCACCCAGAGACAGGTTCCGGTAGTGCTCTGCCGCCAAGGCATCCCCCGCACGGGCCAAGTCATAATACTTGTTGATGAGGCCCACGTCCAGGCCGGCGGGGCAGGGCTGGCAGTGGTTGCAGTAGACGCAGGTGCCCTCCACGTCTCTGGGGGTGAGGGAGCTGATGACGGAGTAGTCCCGCTCCGCCTCCCCAGCCCGCAGAAAGCCCAGGACCCGTTCCAGATCCGCCCGGTCTCGGACACCGGGCAGCACTGTCAGGACGCCGGGCTTGTCCAGGGCGTACTGGATGCATTGATATTCCGTCAGGGCCTGACCGAAGGGAGAGGTACGAGCATCCAGCAGCTGCCCGCCGGCAAAGGCCTTCATCACGGAGATGCCCACGCCCTCCGCCTCGCACCGGCGGTAAAGGGCCATCCGCTCCGTGGCGCTGCCGTTGGCATACTCGCCGTGCTGATAGTCGTAGCTGGGGTTGATGCTGAACATCATCATGTCCGCCAGGCCGGTGTCCAGCACCTCCCGGGCCAGGGCCGGCGTATGGGTGGAGAGGCCGATGTGGCGGACGACGCCCTGGGCTTTCAGCGCCTCCAGATACTGAAGAACGCCCTTGTCCACATACCGGCGCCAGTCGCCGGACTCGTCCATACAGTGGATGAAGCCGTAGTCGATGTAGTCCGTCCGCAGCTGCTCCAGCTGCCACGCTACCGACCGCTTGACGGTCTCCAGATCCGTGGTCCAGCTGTAAGGTTTACCGGCGGCGTAATTGGCGCCGAAGTGGACCTGGTAGAGCACCTGCCTGCGCACACCCGCAAGGGCGGCGCCGAAGATGGGGAAGCAGGCGGAGTCGGCAGTGGCCAGGTCGAAGTAGTTGATCCCCTGCTCCAGGGCCATCTCCAGCGTGGCGGCACCCTCTTTCGCCCCGGCGGCGGGGAGGCCGCTGGTGCCCACGCCCAGGACGCTGATCTGGTCCCCGGTGCGGCGGTTGACACGGTATTCCATAGGTCGAAACCATCCTTTCCTGTTGCAACTCTGCGGCAGCCGGAGTCCGGGCGCCGCGCCTCACATGACCCTATTATACCGCCTGAAATGAGAAATAGCGAATACCTGTTTTCTATGCTGAGACATACATTTCACACATATCACACTTGCGGCCCCACTGCGGCCATGATATGGTAGGGGAGAAGAGGAGGTGCGGCCCGGTGGAATTTCGGACGCTGAAGTATTTTTTGACTGTGGCCCGGGAGGAGAACATCACCCGGGCGGCGGCGCTGCTCCATCTGACGCAGCCCACCCTGTCCCGCCAGCTGATGCAGCTGGAGGAGCTGGGAGTCAAGCTGTTCCGCCGCAGCCAGCACCACATCGTTCTGACGGAGGCCGGGATGCTGCTGCGCCGCCGGGCTCAGGAGATCGTAGAGCTGGCGGAGAAGACGGCCCGGGAGCTCCGACCGGCGGAGGAGATCACAGGCCGGATCTCCATCGGAAGCGGCGACCTGCGGAGCATGACGTATCTGGCAAAGCTCCTGGCTGCCTTTCACCGCCAGCATCCCCGGGTCCAGTATGAGATTTACAGCGGAGACTCCGACGGGATCAAGGAGCGGATCGAGCAGGGACTCCTGGACATGGGACTTCTGCTGGAGCCGGTGGACACCAGCCGCTACCAGATCCTCCGGCTGCCCGTCCGGGAATCCTGGGGCGTCCTGGTGCCGGAGGATTCGCCTCTGGCCCGGCGGGAGGCGGTGACGCCCGGGGACCTGGCGGACAGCCCCCTGATCCTGACCACCCGGGAGCTGATGCGCCGGGAAATGATCCGCTGGTTCGGCCCTTACGCAGACCGGATCCAGGTGGCGGCCAGCGGCAACCTGCCTTACAACCAGACCCAGCTGGCCCGGGAGGGGCTGGGGATCTATCTGGTGATCCGGCTGGATTGCGCCTATGACGGGCTGCGGTTCGTGCCCCTCTCTCCGCCGCTGGAGTCGGGCACGGTTCTGGCCTGGAAGAAGACCGAGGTCCTTTCTGCCACCGCTGCTGCCCTGCTGCGATTTGCCGAGAAATACGTCGGCGGAATATCAGACCATCCGGTATAGGCATTGGACAAGGCGAAGTTCCGGATTTAGAATGGAGGCGTCCCTGCGGGGACGTCTCCACTTTCTGCCCTGAGGTGCGGGCGATGACGATCCAGGAGGCCAGCGAGTGCGATCAGATCTCCATGGAGGTCCTGAGGTCGGGCAGGCCGCGACCTGGAGCGGCTGAACCTGATCCTGACGCTTCGGGACATCGGCTTCACCGGAGAGGAGACGGGGGGCTATATGCGGCTGCGGCTACTGGTGGAGATACGGGCCGCCGCGCTGGCGGATATTCACACCCGTGAGCGGCAGGAGACACGCTGGCGGCAGAACATCCACACCGGGGCGGCGGTCTGCCCCGCATTCATAAGAAAGCATTGGGAGGTATGTTGCATGAAGATCATGGACAAGGCTACATTTGAGGAACAGAACGTGTTTGGCCTGGGCGCGCCCAACGACGCTTTTGCCCGGTACTTTGCCGGCCGGTCCTATCTCAATCCCCTGACCCGCCCGGAGGACGGGCTGTTTCTGGCCAACGTCACCTTCGAGCCCGGGTGCCGGAACAACTGGCATATCCACCACGCCTCCGAGGGCGGCGGGCAGCTGCTGATCTGCACCGCCGGCGAGGGTTGGTACCAGGAGGAGGGCAAAGAGGCGGTCAGCCTGGAGCCCGGCAGAGTCATCGTCATCCCGGCGGAGGTCAAGCACTGGCACGGCGCCAAGCGGGACAGCTGGTTCAGCCACATCGCCGTCGAGATGCCCGGTGAGGCCTGCTCCAACGAGTGGTGCGAGCCGGTGAGCGACGCGGAATACGAAGCACTCTGAGCGGCCCCCGGCCGGGGAATCGCAAGGCACGGACAGTCCAAAGACTGTCCGTGTCTTGCTTTGCAGCAGTTCCGCCGGAATCCTTCCCGCCGGGGCGGAACGGGGGGCTGCACCGGATCCGGCTGCTGGCGGGCATCGGCCTCAGGCGTCCCTGCGGCGGCAGAAAGCGGAGACCAGATCCACCAGCCAGGACAAGGCGATCATGCCCAGCGCCAGAGTGCTGACATCATGCCAGGCGTATTGGTTCAGGGCCAGGATCAGCGGCGCGCCGATTCCGCCCGCACCGGCCAGGCCAAGGGCGGAGGCCTCGCGGATATTGACGTCAAACCGATAGAGCCAGGCGGAGAAGAACTGAGGCACCAGCTGCGGCAGGGCCGCGTGGCAGACGCAGGACAGCTTCGGCGTCCCCATGGCCTCCAGAGCGTGATACGCCCGAAAATCCAAGGTGTCGATGGCCTCTGTGAAGCGCTTGCAGAGAAGTCCCACGCTGCACACTGCCAGGGTCAGCACTCCGGTAAAGGAGCCGGGGCCGCAGACGCGGATGAAGATCAGTCCATAGATCAGGAAGGGAACGGACCGGATGGCGGTCACCAGTGTCCGGAACAGCCAGGCGGCGGGGGCCGGGAAAAAGCGGCTGCTGCCGAGAAACGCCAGAGGAACGGAAAAGACGGCGCCGACGCAGGTCCCCACCAGCGCGATGGCGACGGTCTCCAGCAGGAGATAGGCAAGTCCGCTGCTGTCCAGGCGGAAAAACAGCTCCCAGTTCGGATGCAGGAGGCCGGTGAAGAGCGTCTTCACCATCTGCATGCTTGTGCGGGACAGGTCGGGCGGCGGAAGCGTGACCGTGCAGAACAATACCAGCGCGGCCGCCGCGCCCGCCAGCAGCCGGCGCCCCTGCCGGCCCAGGGTCCGCTCCTGCTGCACCAGACGGGTGAGCCATGTGCTGAGATGCTCCATGAGATAGACCACGGCGAAGAGGAGCAGCAGGATCGTCCCCACCTTGTCGTACTCCCGCCAGGAGACCTTTTCATTGAGCAGCAGGCCGATTCCGCCTGCGCCCACATAGCCCAGGATGGCGCTGTGCCGCACATTGCCCTCCAGCAGATAGAGGGCGTTGGTGAGATAGGCCGGCAGGATCTCCGGTAAGGTGGAGCGGAAGAACGCCTGGGCTGAGGCGGCGCCCATAGCCCGCAGGGCCAGATAGGGACCCTGGGGCGCGCTCTCGATGTCCTCATAGGTCAGGCGGGTCATGATGGCAAAGGTGTAGACCGTGATGGCGGCCGTTCCGGCAAAGGAGCCGATGCCCAGAAAGAATGTGGCCAGCAGGGCCAGGATCAGGGCCGGGAAGGAGCGGAGCACCTGGATGCAGAAGCGGACCGCCTTCTTGACCGGGCCGGGTCCCGGCAGGGCGGCGGCGCAGGCCATGGCGGCCGGGATGGACAGCACCGCGCCCAGAAACGTCCCGGTAATGGACATCTGGATCGTGGCCCACAGCAGGGGCAGGACCTTCCCGAGGAATCCCCAGTCCGGCGGAAACATCTTTGCGGCGATGTCCGTCAGGTGGTCGCGCCGGCTCCACATCAGGGACAGGTCGCATCCGGTGAACCAGGCGGCTCCCAGGAACAGCAGCACAAAAGCGGCCGCAGCGAGGCAGCGGATACGTCTTTGTTTCATACGGCCGCCGCCTCGCCGTAAATATCCCGCAGGACGGCCTCCGTCACATCCCCGGGGGCGCCGTCAAAGACAACGCGTCCCCGGTTCATGCCGACGATATGGGTGGAGAACTCCAGGGACAGGTCCAGATTGTGGCTGTTCATTAGGATGCTGACGCCGCGTTGGCGCTGAATGTCCCGGAGCAGGCACAGGATTTGCCGCCCGGTGACGGGGTCCAGGGACGCCACCGGCTCGTCCGCCAGCAGGATGGAAGGGTTCCGCATCAGGGCGCGGGCGATGGCCACCCGCTGCTTCTGCCCGCCGGAGAGGTTTTTCACCGGCTCCTCCAGCTTGTCCGCCAGCCCGACCTCTCGCAGGATCGCGGCGGCCTGTTCGGACCGCTCCCGTCCGAACGCCCCCAGCAGGGAGGCGGCCAGGGACATGTCCGGCAGGCAGGCGTTCAGCACGTTCTGGATGGCGGACAGGTTCTCCACCAGGCAGAAATCCTGGTAGATGGTGCCGATCCCCTGCTGGACCGCCCGCTTTTCCCGGCCTCGGGCGGCTTCAAAGTGCGTCCCGCTATAGAGGACTTCACCGCCGCTGCACAGCTCCGTTCCATTCAGGATGCGGAACAGGGTGGTTTTCCCAGCGCCGGACGGGCCGATGACCGAGAGAAACTCGCCGTCGCCCAGGGTGAAGCTGACATCCCGCAGCACCTCGCCGGAACGCTGAAATTGTTTGCGGATATGGATCGCCTGCAGCATGAAATCCCTCCTGAAGATGGTCACGCTTCCATAGATTTCAAAAGCGCCTGGGCCGCCCGCTCTCCGTCATAGTCGGAGTCGCTGCCCCAGTCGTAGCCCACCTGGCTGAATATGCCGAAGATCTCCTGGCCCTCCTCGGTCTGGGCCAGCTCAATGAAGGACTCGCCCACTGCCTGCCGGAAGGCTTCGTCCGCCATGGTGTCAGAGGTCTTGCTGTACGCGATCATGTCGTTGTAGATGCCGTCCGTCACACCGATCACGCCGGTCTGCTCCACCATGGGGGCTGTGCCGCCGAAATCGGATTCCCAGATGGGGGCGTTCTTGATGCGGATGTGGCCGTAGGACACCATCACATCCACCTGACCGGCAGCCAGCCGGGCCACGGAGGTGGTGTGGGAGTCGCACTCCACCACATTGTCCAGATCGCTGATCCCCTTACCGTAGTGCTCCTGCAGCCACAGGGAGGGATAGATGTACCCGGAGGCGGAGGTGGGATTCAGCACCGCCCAGGTGGCGCTGTTCAGGTCGTCCCAGGTCAGCTCCTCCCCGGCGTTGACCTTGGAGAGCAGCTCCTGGCCCTTCTCGCTGGGACCGGCCAGCAGGATACAGCGGTAGTAAGTGCTCATGTCCTCTGTGTTCTCCTCGATGGTGCCGTCGTTCCAGTCGGCGGGGTTCTCAGAGTCCTTGTTGATGGCATAGCGCAGAGCGGTCAGCAGCACATCGCAGTCGTCGGAGAAGAGCACGTAGTTGCCGCCGGAGATGAAGCCCAGGTCCGCGCTGCCCGCGCTGAGGGCCTCGCCCACGGCGGTGTAGCTGGTGCCCACGGTCATGTCGATCTCGCCCACGTCGTAGCCCTTTTCCAGAAGCTTTGCCTTCAGCAGCTGCTCCAGCGGCTCCGTGGACTCGGAGATGAGGTCGGCGTCCGCATAGGGAGAAAATGCGATTTTCAGAGAGTCCACCTGCTGTACATCGGTGTCGGACGGAGCCTCCGCCGTCTCCCCGGCGCCGCAGCCGGCCAGGAGTCCGGCGCACAGCGCCAGGCTCAACAAAAGTGCGGAAATCTTCTTTTTCATGGGAATCCCTCCAGTTTAATTTTCTGCGCAAAACAAAACGGGCACGCGCCTCATCAGCACATACCCGTTCAGACCTTCACGCAGATGCTGATGCCCCCGCTTCCGCCTGGGAAGCCGGGTGCGGTCGGCCCTTACTGGGACCCTCTCAGCCTGGAACACAGGCTCCCTCGCAATCTGGTTCTTGTCATCTATGTGAGCGTGGCGCCAGGGAGCTCCCCCTTTCGCCGCATTCCTTAAACCTCGGCCAGTATAGCACGCTGTACAGAAAAAAACAAGAGTGGAAATTTTCCCCCGGCCGCCAGCTGGCGGCCCGCCGAAAGGAACACCTGTCCGGCATCGGGTGGGCGCGAAGAGAACCCCGCTGGAGGGGGATGGCTCCGGCGGTCAGAACAGCATGGCCAGCGTCCCGGCCACAATGAGGGCAAGACCTGCGGCGGAGCGAGATGTGAGCCTCTCCCGAAACACCAGCCGGGAAAAGGCCACTGTGACCAAAATGCTCAACTTGTCGATGGGCACCACCACGCTGGCGGGGCCGCTCTGAAGCGCCCGGTAATAGCACAGCCAGGAGGCCCCGGTGGCCACGCCGGACAGGCAGATGAACGCCAACTCCCGCCGGGGCACCTGCCGCACCGCACCGGCCTTGCCTGTCACCAGCACCATGAGCCAGGCCATCACCAACACCACACCGGTGCGGATGGCGGTGCCCAGGTTGGACTCCACGCCCTGAATGCCGGCTTTGCCCAGGATCGCGGTGAGACTGGCAAACACCGCCGAGCCGAAGGCGTAGAGCATCCAGCTCCCGCACTGGGGTGCACAGCCGGCGGCGGGGGACCTTTTCTCCAGCATCAGGAAGGTGCCTGTGCCGATCAGCACCACCCCGATCCCCTGAGGCAGGCCGATGGGCTCCCCCAGCAGAAAAAAGGCCAGCAGGATGGTGAGCACGGTGCTGGATTTGTCGATGGGCACCACCTTGTTGATGTCACCCAGCTGGAGGGCCTTGAAGTAGCACAGCCAGGAGGCTCCGGTAGCCAGGCCGGACAGCAACAGAAAGAGGAGCGTTGTGGGGCCGATGTTCCGGATCTCCCCCTGGGAGCCCACGACAAACACCATGGTCCACGCAAAAACCAGCACCACAAGGGTGCGGATGGCGGTGGCCACGGTGGAGTCGGTCTTCCGGATGCCGCACTTGGCCAGAATGGCCGTCACACCGGCGAAAAGCGCGGATCCAGCCGCGAAGAGAATCCACATACGCATTCCTCTTTTCTGATGACTGCCCCTTGGACAGTGCGCCCTCGATGCCGCCCCCTGCGGAGACGCCGTGCCCCCGGATGGCACATCCGTGCTTCACGCCGTTCCGGCGGTGGTGCAGGCAGCCAGGGCGGAGCTCCCTCCGGCGCGTTGCGCCGCCGCCGGACAAGAGCAGGCGGCCGCCCTCCGGTAGGCTCCGGCAGTCGACACGGTCCTGATCGTTTGCACCGTTTTCAAAAATATCGGGGGAGGGCCGGACGGGGGGCGGCGGAGGCTGCCGTACCTGCTGTGATCTCCAGCCCTGCACACTGCGGTGCGCCGGGAAGCTGGACGTTTGCCCGTAAAAGCCCTGACAGGGCGGGGGCCGCGGCCGGAGAAAGGAGCGGCCGCGGCCCGGCGGCCACCAGCGATCTCAGTATGGATATTATACCACAATATTTGCCGCCCGCGCATCCATTTTCAATCAAGTGTGCGGACTCTGCACCGGGGAGCCATCCGGGTGCCTCTTGCGCTGCGGCAGCGGAGAGGCGGGACTTCCGGCTATGGCCTTTGCGAATTGACGCAGGGGACGTGACGGGACGGCGGGTTCAGTGTGTCTGCCGCTGCCACAGAACTTCCGCCTGTGCCCGTAGCGGGAAGGTGCGGTTGGGGCAGGACAGCAGCTCGTACAGGATGTTGAATTCCCGGATGGTCACGGGGATCTCCGCTCCAGCAAGAGAGGCCGTCAGCGCGTCGGCATACAGAAGAAGTCCGTCCACGGACAGCTTCCGGCTGGCCTCAATATTGGCCCGGCGCAGCAGTGCCCGCACCCGCATGAGCAGCCCGCTGAAGTCGCCGGGCTTCACCATATAGTCGTCAATGCCTGGGTCGTACCCCTTCTGAAAACTCTCTGGGGAAATGTACCATCCTGCCACAGCACCCAACTGGCTGCGCTCTGTTAACATGTGTCCTCTTTCCGAAATTTTTGCTGCCCGGCGGGGGCTGCGGGACCCGGATTGGTGAAACGTAAAAAAGAGGCACCCCCTGAAAATTATGGCGCATTCAAAAAATGGTGGTGAAAACGGGAGGAAAAGATGTTATAATATCTAAAACACAGGAGGACAGCCGCCTTGGACTTGAGAGAGTATATTGCGCCCGACCTTTTAGAGAAGTTTGAATTTTACAGCTATAATCACGCGCTTGAGATTATCACACAGGCATTTCCGGCGGAGTGGAGCGAGATTGTGGACTGCCTGCGTCAGCTGCGCATCACTACGGACGATCTTCGGGAGTCCGGCGGAAACGAGACCAAGATCCCCAAAAAGTTTGATGATGTGCTGTATCCCCGCGGATGGCGCGAGATCCGCATTTCCGGCGACCTCCACATCAAGTTCTATCCGCGGCAGGCCGAACAGCGGGGACGCTTTTCCCAGGAGCCGTTTGAGGAAAAGGTCATACCCGGGTATATCGACGGACATAATATCGACTTTCTGAAAAACCGGATCGCCTTCGATCTGGAGTGGAACAGCAAAGATCAGACGTTCGACCGGGACCTGCTGGCCATGCGGACGTATTATGACTGCGACCTTGTCAGTGCAGGGATCATCATTACGCGCTCTGCCGAGCTGAACGACATCTTCAAAACCATTTACGACTATGACGGAAAGACCCGCCAGTGGAAACCCATTCTGCGGAAGTACGGGGCCAGCACCACCTGGATGGGGAAATTGACCTATCGCTTGGATTCCCGCAGGAACGGCGGATGCCCCATTCTGGCAGTAGGCATCAGGAAACCGTGCATCACAGATTGGGAGGAAGGGTACATCGATGAGCACAATCCAGGAAACATCTGAAAATCTGCTGCGTTTCTGCGGCGATCAAAAATACGCCACCATATATGCCGACCCTCCCTGGAGGTTCCAGAATCGGACCGGGAAGGTAGCGCCTGAGCACAAGCGGCTGAATCGCTACGAGACCATGGAGCTGGAAGACATCATGGCGCTGCCGGTGGCACAGGTGGCGGCGGAGAAGAGCCATCTGTATCTGTGGGTACCCAATGCCCTGCTTCCCGACGGCCTTGCGGTCATGAAGGCCTGGGGATTCGAGTACAAGGGCAATATCATCTGGGAGAAGGTTCGCAAGGACGGAGAACCGGACGGCCGGGGTGTGGGGTTCTACTTCCGGAATGTGACGGAAATTCTGCTCTTTGGTGTCAGGGGCGGCGGGAACAGGACGCTGCCCCCGGCCAGGTCCCAGGTGAACCTGCTGCGGGCACAGAAGCGGGAGCACTCCAGAAAACCGGACGAATTCATCCCCCTGATCGAGCGATGCTCTCCAGGGCCGTTTCTTGAGCTGTTTGCCCGCGGGGACCGGGAGGGCTGGGCCATGTGGGGCAATCAGGCCACAGCGGAATATGAACCCACATGGAATACCTATAAAAACCACACGAAAAAACCGGAAGACTGCCGGGAGGAGAGAGCTTCCCGCTCCTGATGACCCGAAGAACAGGGCGGACCGCGCCGTTCCTGTGGGGCAGAATATCGGAAAAACGGCCGTGCGATTTTTGATCGCACGGCCGTTTTGCGTCTGCGGGCCAGGGAGGAGGGGAGCGGCTGCCCGCCATCCAATGCCCGGCACTGCAGGCCCCGTTCTACCGTTGGGCAGAAGTTTCCCGGGCAGGGGGGAAAGCGGCTCCATCCAGGCATCTGGATGGAGCCGCAGTGGTTTGCGGGTATAAATCTTACTGCATAAAGCTGCCGTCCACCATCTGGTCCAGGTAGCCCTGATACTTCTCCTGAACATCGGCGGGCACCAGGTCGCTGAGGGCACCCGCGGACAAGGCACCGTTCTGCAGGGTGCCGTAGATGACCTCGCCGCCGAAGGAGCCATCCTCCACAGCCTCCATGCACAGGCCCACAAGGGAGGCATTGTCCGTCACCTGGCTGCCGATGATGCACTCGTTCTGGCCCAACAGATCGGAGGGCTGGGCGATGTCATAGATGCTCACGGAGCCGCTGGCGGCATTGGCTTCGTCAATGGCCTGCCGTGCGCCGGAGTCCACAGCGGAGGCGTCGCCAAAGAACACATCAGCGCCCTGGTCGATCATGGCCTTGGCAAACTCAATGCCCTTGTCGGCGGCGGAAAAGTCGCCGGAGTAGACCACATCCAGAGTGGAGACGGTTTTGCCCTCCTGCTGTCCCACATAGGCGGCGGCTTCCTTGAATCCGTTATACTTGCCCAGGGTGGTATCCAGTTCCATGGCGCCAATGAAGGCCACCGTGCCGCTCTTGGTCATAAGACCGGCCAGGGCACCGGCGATCCAGCCCACCTGCTGGGCATTGGGCAGCAGGGAGGTCACATTGCCGTTGACGGCTTTGGCGGGAGTGTCCTCGCCGCCGTTCAGCAGGGCGAAGGCCACATCGGGGAACTCCTCCGCCGCCTGAAGGACGGCGTCGGTGTACTGGTTGCCAGGGGCGTAGATCAGGTCATAGCCCAGGTCACAATAGGAGATGATGGTGTCATAGTAGGCAGACTGGGCGATGCTGTCGGAGACCTCCGTGGCCCAGCCGCGCTCTGCGGCGGCATCCACCATGGCGTTGTAGCAGGACATGCCCCACCCGCCGTCGGAGATGCTGGAGTCGCAGATCATGGCCACCCGGTAGCTGCTGTCGCCGGAGTCTTCGCCGGTTTCTCCGCTGGACGTGTCAGTGCCGGAGGTGTCGGTACCGGAGCCGCCGCACGCCGCCAGCGACAGGCACATGACCAGGGTGAGAAGCAGAGCCAATAATTTTTTCATGTTCTTTCCTCCCAATTCTTCATAAATGTGGATGCCTTCTATTGATAACAGCCGCGTGGGCGGCGATTATCCTCAGCGCTCCTCCTTGAGATAGGGCTTGCCGGAGCTCTTGGGGCCGGCCTTCTTCATGCCGATGCCGGCCAATACCACCACGGTGGCGATGTAGGGGATCATCTGGAAGAACTGATAGGGCACGCCGAAGCTGCCCACCTGCAGCCGGATCTGCAGCGCGTCGCAGAAGCCGAAGAACAGGCACGCCAGCAGCACGCCGGCACCGCTCCACCGGCCGAAGATCACCGCCGCCAGGGCGATGAAGCCCCGGCCCGCCACGTTGCCGTCCACGTAGGTGTTGGCGTAGCAGGTGGTGAGATAGGCACCGCCGATGCCGGCCAGGGCGCCGCAGATGACGCAGGCGGC
The DNA here is from genome assembly GCF_025567605.1 of Oscillibacter acetigenes. NCBI lineage: Bacteria > Bacillati > Bacillota > Clostridia > Eubacteriales > Oscillospiraceae > Oscillibacter > Oscillibacter acetigenes. The sequence goes on from NZ_JAOQKG010000007.1 coordinate 157,289, forward strand.
GTACTTCACGCCAATGACGTTGATGCCCAGAGTTGCCGCCGCCTTGGGATACTCGCCCACGGCCTTGTAGTTCAGGCCGGACTTGGTACGGTTGAAGTAGATAACCGTGAAGATCACCAGGCCGTAAGCCAGGTACACCATGGGCGTCTGGTCCAGCAGGAGGCGGACCAGGAAGTTGTCGGAGGTGATGCCCAGGGAGGAGGACAGCGTGTTCATCAGACCCACCTGCACCAGCTCGGACCCGGCGCCGAAGTAGACCCGGTAGATGAAGGCCGCCAGGGCCGGGGCGAAGATGTTGATGGCCATACCGTAGACGATCTGCTCCGCGCAGAGGGTGACGGTAGCGTAGGCGAAGATCATGTTCACCAGAATGCCCACCGCCGCGCCAGCCAGCACGCCCAGCATGGGGCTGCCGGTGATGAGGCTTACCAGAAAGCCCACCAGAGAGCCGATAGAGGCCAGGCCCTCCAGTCCGATGTGGACCAGGCCCGCCCGCTGGGAGTACAGCTCCGCCAGCGCCAGAAAGATCAGGGGCGTGGCCATGCGGACGCTGGAGAGGATGATGTTCATGACAAATTCCATATCAGGCCGCCTCCTTCCGTCTCTCCGTCAGCCTTCCCAGGAACGCCTTGAATCCGGGCAGCTTCACCATGGCCAGACCCGCCACGGTGAACACGATCACCAGGGCCTGGATGATGTCGGATACGCTGGTGGGCACGCCGGTGGCCGCCTGCATGGTGGTAGAGCCCACCCGCAGAGCTGCGAAGAAGATGGCCACCACAATGGTCGCCAGAGGATGCAGCTGACCGATCAGGGCCATGGCCACGCCGTCGAATCCGTAGCCGTTGCCGAAGCCGTTGATGAGCCGGAACTGGGTCCCCAGCAGCTCGGCGCTGCCGCCCAGGCCGGCGATGGCGCCGGAGACGATAAAGCTCATCAGGATGTACTTCTTCACCGCGAAGCCGTTGAACTCCGCCGCCGTCATGTTCAGGCCCACGGCCCGCAGCTGGAAGCCCTTGGAGGTGTAGAACAGGAAATAGTACACCAGCAGTCCCACCGCCAGGGCGATGACGAAGGCGGAGGTGACCCGCAGGCCGAAGAGGCGGCTGAGCTGAGTGGCCTCCGGCACGGCCTGCGTCTGCGGAACGCTGCCGTCCCGCAGCCAGTCGGTATATACCACGCCCATGAACAGCGTGGCCACATAGTTCAGCATGATGGTGATAATCATTTCATTCTGGCCACGGTAGACCTTCAGCAGGCCGGAAATCAGGGACCAGAGGCCGCCAGCCACGGCGCCGCCCACCAGACACAGGAGAATGGCGGGCAGTCCTTCGATCCCGCTCTGGGTGGCAATGTAGCAGCAGACGATGGAGCCCATCAGGAACTGGCCCTCACCACCCAGGTTGAACACGCCGCAGCGGTATGCAAAGCAGGCGCACAGGCTGGTGAAGATCAGCGGCGTGGAGCGGGCCAGGGTGGTGCCTACGTTCCGCAGGCTGCCGAAGGCACCGATCCAAAGGGACTCCAGCGCCACAAAGGGATTGGCACCCAGCACGGCCATGATGATGCACCCGATGACGAAGGCCAGCAGGATGGAGATGATGGGTACCAGGAAACTGACGAGTTTTCCGCTGTTTTTCATGCGTTCTCCCCCTCCTTATTTCCCGGCCATGGCCAGGCTGATCTCCTCAATGGGAGGATTTTTGCCGGAGAACACGCCCATGATCTGCCCCTCGAACATCACCACAATGCGGTCGGAAACCTCCAGGATTTCGTCGAAGTCCGCGGAGATCAGCAATACGCCGCAGCCCTTGTCCCGGGCCTCGATCATGGTGTCGTGGACGAAGCGGGTAGCGCCGATATCCAGGCCCCGGGTGGGGTGGACGGCCACCAGCAGGTCCGGGCTGCCCTCCAGCTCCCGGGCCAGGATCACCTTCTGCTGGTTGCCGCCGGAGAGGTTCCGCGTCTCCTGCTCCACAGAGGTGCAGCGGATGTCGTACTTCTCCTGCATCTTCAGGGCGTAGTCCCGGATGGCCTTTTTCTTCAGAAAGTAGCCCTTGGCACTGGAGAACTCCGGAGAGTCCGTGGCCTTGAGCACGATATTGTCCTTCACGGACATATTGCCGATGAGGCCCATCTTGTTCCGGTCCTCCGGGATGTGGGATACATTTTCCAGAATAAAGCCGTTGGGGGTGAACTGAGCCACCTTGGAGCCCTTCATGTCCACCTCACCGCCGTCCGGCGTCAGCACGCCGGTGACCACCTGGGCCAGCTGGCTCTGGCCGTTGCCGTCCACGCCGGCAATGCCCACGATCTCGCCCCGGCCCACGGTCAGGGAGACGCCGCTGAGCCCTGCGTGCTTGGATTCTTTGTGGTAGTCCACGCTCCGCATCTGGATGACGGGATCGCCCGGCTCCTCCACCTTGCCGTAGTGGGAGGGGGCCAGCTCCCGGCCGATCATCAGGTTGGCCAGCTCCTGGCCGTCGGTCTCGGAGCGATCCAGGGTGGTGATGACCTCGCCGGTGCGCAGAATGGTGATACGGTCGGAGATCTGCAGCACCTCCCGCATCTTGTGGCTGATGAAGATGACGCTTTTGCCCTCCTCCGTCAGCTTATGGATGATCTGGAACAGTCCCTCTACCTCGATGTCTGTCAGGGCGGCGGTGGGCTCGTCCAGAATCAGCAGCTCCGCGCCCCGATACAGGGTTTTCAGGATTTCCACCCGCTGCTGGGCGCCCACGGCAATCTCCGTGATGGGCCGGTCCAGCTCCACGTCCAGACCATAGCGCTCCGCCAGATCCAGGATTTCCTTCTTCCGGGCCTCCTTGTCGATGAAAATGCCCTTGGTGTTCCGGTCCCCCAGGATGATGTTCTCGAACACCGTCATGGCCTCCACCAGCATGAAGTGCTGATGCACCATACCGATGCCCAGCTTCACCGCCTGGGCGGGAGAGTCGATGCGGACCTCCTTCCCATTCAGGAAGATCTTTCCCTCTGTGGGCTGGTACAGCCCGATGAGGACGTTCATCAGCGTGCTCTTTCCCGCGCCGTTCTCCCCTAACAGGGTATGTACCTCGCCCTTGCGGACGGACAGGTTGATGTCCCTGTTGGCGTAGAAATCGCCGAAGCGTTTGCTGACGTGCTCCATTCTCAGTAACTCATCCAAAGTTTCAGCCCCCTCCTTACATGCGGTGCTTCCCCATGCGGGCAAGCATCAGCTCCTTTTTCTCCTGCAGCGTGCAGACCATGGGCTCCGCCCAGGAATACTGCTGCATGAACACCCCCTGAAACTGGCAGATGGCGTCCTCATCGCCGCTCATGAATGCCTGAAAATCCGAGTCCGCCAGGTCCATCCGCACCCGCAGGCTCCCCCGGCTGCGCAGGAACATCTCCTCCGCGCCATAGTCCCGCAGGGTGTCTGCCAGCTCCTTGATGGTGCGGCGGTAGCCGGTGCCGTCGGCGTTCTCTCCCCATAGGTTTTCCACGATCTCGTGAATGGACACCGGCCGCCCGTCCCGATACACGCACAGGGCCATCAGCTCCTTGGCCTTGCCGGAGCGGAAGTGCACCGGCTCGCCGTCCACCAGCATGTCGAAGGCCCCGAAGGTGTGGAAATGGATGCGCTTGCACTGGCGGCGGCGCAGCAGCTTGGCCCGCTCCATCACATCGGCGATGTCCTCCCGGTCAAAGGGCTTGAAGATGATGTAGTCCGCCTTCATCTTCAGCGCCTCCACCGCAAACTTCGGGTGGGCCGTGGCGAAGACGATGATGATGTCGCTCCGCAGCCGCCGCAGGGCCTGGGCCAGATGGATGCCGTCCATCCCCGGCATGTCGATGTCCAGCAGGGCAAAATCCACCACATGGCCGGCGGCGTACTCAATGGCCGCGTTGGGATCGGTGAATTTCCCCACAATTTCAAAATCAGGCATGTCCGCACATTTCAGCTCGAAGAGCTGCAGATCCAGCAGCATGTCGTCCACCAGAATGGTTTTCAATCGCGGTCACCCCTGTCTCATGTTTCTATTGTACCAGATGGAGCGTACGGAAACCGTACGCTTTCAGGTCGATTTTGAAAGATTTTCCATGTTTTTCCCCCGCTTTCCATAAGTCAGGACAGCCTGTGTGCCCATGCCCACTGTGCTGGTGATCCGCAGCTCGCTGCCGGGGAAGCGGGCTATGCGCCGCCGCACATTCTCCAGCCCGATGGAGCCCTTCTCTCGGACAGCTTCCAGGCCGAAGCCCACGCCGTCGTCCGTCACCGTGACCTGCCAGTGGTCCGGCAGCTCTTCCAGCTTCAAAGAGACGGTTCCGCCGCCCACCTTGGGCTTGATGCCGTGGAGGATGGCATTCTCCACAATGGGTTGGATGGTCAGCAGGGGGATGGGAAAGTCCACGTCGGGAATCTCGTAGACCATGTGCAGCCGGTCCCCCAGCTGCTGCTGGTTGATATCCGCATAGGCCCGGACCGCCCGGATCTCCTCCCGGAAGGAGCCGATCCCGCCGTCGGCAGTGACGGAGTCCAGTGTGAACCGCAGGTAGCGGGCGAAGTCTCCGGCCATTTTGTAGGCCGCCTCCGGCTTCAGGACGATCAGGGCCTGCAGAGCGTTGAGGGTGTGGTAAAAGAAGTGGGAGCGGATCTGGTTCAGCAGCATATTGCCCTGTTCCCGCTCCAGCTGCTCCTGCAGCTGCTGGATGGCCCGCTGGGATTTTTCCAGCTGCAGCTGCCGCAGCCGGCCCGCGTAGTAGACGCCCGCCGCAGCCAGCAACGCCACCAGCAGGCTCACCGCCACCCCCAGCCACAGGCTGATCTGGAGATACCAGGGCCGCAGGGGCGCCAGGGAGACGGTCCAGACAGAGTTGAACAGCTCCTGCGCGTGGTCCACAGTCCGCACACCCTCCGGCAGCGGGTCCGCCGTCTCGAGAATCACCTGTTTCTGTCCGTCGTCCGGATTGATGCGCCAAATTTGGCAGGCGAAGCCCTGGGCATTTACCCGCTCCACGGAGCTTCCGGACAGGGCGGCCGGAAAGTCCAGCGTCACGGAGACAATGCCCCAGAAATACCGCTGGCCCTGTTCGTCCGTCAGAAAGACCGGCAGCCGCCCGGCGATGCCCAGGCCGCCCTGGATCAGCTGGAAGGGGCCGGCGATATACAGCGCCTCTTTTTCGATGGCAGCTTGAGCCTCCAGATTGCCGGCCCCGTCCCCGTACATGTTCAGCCCGACGACATCCTCGTTTCCCTCCAGGGGAAAGACACCGTCCACGATCCCGTCCGGCGCGAAGAGGACGTTTCGCACATAGTCCTCCCGCAGCAGGACATGGGCGACCCTGCCGAAGTCCGAATAGTCCCCGCTGGTCTGGATGAGATAGGCCTCCAGAACGCGGGTTTTGCTCATCTCGGAGAGCATAAACTCATACGTCTCCGCCCCGATGGCGCTGGCGACATAGCCCATGCGGTCCCGCTCCTGGTTCCGGCGGCTCCACTCCATGCAGCCAACAAGCACCAGTCCGGCCGCCAGGGCCAGTACAAAAGCCCGTCCGGCGTGAATCAGAGGCGTCCGCTTTGCGGTCCGCACCAAGGCGATCCCTCCCTTTTTTTGGCACCTGCCTTTTTTATTAAAGAATACGTCAAATCGGCCCGCAATGCAAGCAGAGGGCCGGGGCCTATCCGTCGGTGTCAGAGCAGTGTTCTGCCGCGCAAAATCCATTGGATACATAGACAGCCGGCCGGAAGGTAAAATATAGAGGATAATTGTACGGGAGGCGATATGCAGTGCAAGACTATACCATCACAGGAGAACAGCTCCAGGCGTTCAGGCAGCGCCTGGTGTGGGAGGAAAAGAGCCCCGCCACCATCGAGAAATACCTGCGGGATGCGGCGGATTTTACCGCCTGGCTGGACGGCCGGGCGGCGTCCAAGGCGGCGGCGGGGGCCTGGAAGGCCGCCTTGCTGGAGGCGAAGCTGGCGCCGGCCACCATCAACGTCAAGCTGGCGGCGGTCAACCGGTTCCTTGTATTTCTGGGCTGGCCGGCGTTTCGGGTGAAGCCCCTGCGCATCCAGCGGCGGCTGTTCCGGGACGACAGCCGGGAGCTGACGAGGCCGGAGTACCTCCGCCTGCTGGAGACCGCCCGCACCCAGGGCCGGGAACGGCTGGCGCTGCTGCTGGAAACCATTTGCGGCACCGGAATCCGGGTGTCCGAGGTGCGCTATGTCACCGTGGAGGCCGTGTACCGGGGAAGGGCCGAAATCTCCTTGAAGGGCAAGATCCGGACCATCCTGCTGCCGGGCAAGCTCTGCCGCAAGCTCCTCAAATACGCCAGGAAACAAAAAATCGCTTCCGGCGAGATTTTTCTCACTAGAAACGAAAAAGGCATCTCCCGCCGGCAGATCTGGGCGGAGATGAAAGCGCTGTGCGACAAGGCGGGCGTGGCACCTAGCAAGGTGTTTCCCCACAATCTGCGGCACCTGTTCGCCAAGACGTTCTACCGTGTCTGCCGGGACGTGGCCAGGCTGGCGGACGTTCTGGGCCACTCCAGTATTGAGACGACCCGGATTTACCTGATCTCCACGGGCACCGAGCACGCCGGGACTCTGGCACGGCTGGGGCTGATCTGTTAGAAATAGGACAGAATCGCCATTCCGATGCGGATGGCTGCAAAAAAATAACTAGACATACATAATTGATTTTAACAGTAACCAAATTCTAGCACAAAGCACCGCCAGCCGCAAGAGCTTTTACCGATTTGGGCAGCATAAAATGGCCGGAAAAGCGTCGAATTTTGTCCGGCTGCTGTCTTTGCGCCATTTTTGAGCCCGCGCAGGCTGCGCGGGCTTTTTTGCGCACATTTGCCCCTGGTCTGCAGGCCCTGTTTCGGTCCCTTACAGGAGGAAATGGCGATTCTGTTGACAGGAGGCGGGGAGATGAGGAGTCCAGAGGCTCTGAAGCCGCGGGAGACACACCGCACACCGGACTGGCCCGGCGCCGAGCTCAGCATGGAGACCATCCGGGCTTATCTGGCGGACCTGTCCGGCAGGGGACGCCGCAAGGGCACGGTGCAGATGTACAGTGCCAAGCTGCGGGCCCTCTATGACTACCTGCCCCCGGACAAGCAGATCTCCCGGGGAACGCTGGCTGCTTGGCGAGCATTCCTGCTGGAGGCAGGGTATTCCCCCAGCACCGTGAATACCCACCTGTCTGCCGCCAACGGGCTGATGGAGTACATGGGGCGGCGGGACCTGCAGTTGGTGGGGCAGCTGGAGGCGGACAAGGGCCTCCAGCCGGAACTGAGCCGGGTGGAGTATCTGCGGCTGCTGCAGGCTGCCAGGATACTGGAAAAGGAGCGGACCTACCTGCTGGTGAAAATATTCGCCCTGGCGGGCATCCGGGTGGGGGAGCTGCCTCAGGTGACCGTTGAGCGGGTGCGGGCCGGGCGCCTGCCGGTCCGTACCGGCAGGGAGCGGCGATACGTCCCGTTGCCCGCCTGTCTGCAGGGGGAGCTGCTGGACTACGCCCGGCGGCAGGGCCTGACGGCGGGGCCGGTGTTCTGCACCCGGAACGGGAAAGGCATGAGCCGGACCCAGGTGACGGAGGAGATCCAGACCCTGTGTCATGACGCCCGGGTAGAGGAGGAAAAGGGAACGCCCCGGTGCCTGCGGAAGCTGTATCTGGCTACCCGGGCGGAGGTGGAGCGCGGCGTGCGCCTGTTGGCGGAGCAGTCCTACGAGCGGATGCTGGACACGGAGCAGCTGGCCGCCGGGTGGGCGGAGGGAACCGGTCATTCCATCCATAAGGATGTTTACATATAAGATCACTGAAATATAAAAGGAGGAGAAGTGATGAAGAAACGGATCTTGTCAGCATTTCTGGTCCTCTGTATGATGCTGACAATGGTTCCCACTGCTGCCTTGGCGGCAGAAGACCCTGGCGGCGGCAACGGGAGCGACCGGGTCCACACAGAGAGCAACGACGGCGTCGTGGTGGACAAGACGGTCAACTATGATGAGGACGGAAATTATTCCCTGACCCTGGAGGCCTATGTCACCAACGAGGTGACCAAGGGAAGCAAGACCACACCGCTGGATATTGTGCTGGTGCTGGATGTCTCCGGGTCGATGGATGATGACCTGGGAGAGAGCACGTGGGAATATACCCCCACTGATGAACAGAGATGGTCGTATAGCGACATCAACGGGTCTCGGTGGACGACGTATTATTTCCGCGATGATGACGGCAACTACTACGAAGTGGAAGCTGAAAGTGATGGTTCTTGGGGGAACCGGCAATATTCCATCGGGTATTATACCGGCAGCGGGGTTTACCGGGACTGGAATCAGCTCGGTACTACCAGCAGGAACCAGAATGCCAACCTTTGGACAGGTACTCTTTACACGCGCCAAGAGATAACGACTTCCAAGATGGAGGCCATGCAGAGCGCTGTAAACGGCTTCATTGATCAAGTGGCCGAAAACGCGGCGGGTGCAGACAATGACGTGACCCACCGAATCAGCATTGTCAAGTTTGCGGATGACTCCTACGCGGACAGCGTCGGAAACGACCGCCAAGACGACTATTATGCCTACAACTATACACAGATCGTCAAGGACTTTACCACCGTCGATGCGGCGGGCGTTCAGCAGCTGACCGGCGCAATCGAAGCGCTGGAGCCCGCCGGCGCCACCAGCGTAGACTACGGCCTGACCCTTGCGCAGGACGTCCTGGACGGACAGTGGAGACACGACGGCGGCGAGTGGTGGGTCGAGGATCCGACGCTGACCGGCGCCCGGCAGGACGCCAAGCAGGTCGTGGTGGTCTTTACCGATGGTGAGCCCAACCACGGCAACGACTTTGATGACGATGTCGCAGCAACCGCTGTCAATCTGGCCCACGATTTGAAAAACAACGGCGTGACCGTGTACACCATCGGTATGTTTGAGGATGCGGATCCCGATGATATACGGGACAACTTCAACAAGTACATGAACGGTGTGTCTTCCAACTATCCCAATGCCACGGCAACAAATCGGTTCGGACAAGCAAGCTGGAATTTTTGCAATCTTGGCACCCGCGTGACGGAAGGCAACTACTACTTCGCGGCGGACGATGCCGAGGAGCTGGAAAACGCTTTCAGCACCATCGCCGATAACGTGAGCACCTCCAAGGTGGCGGCCGGCGCGAACACGGTGCTGTCCGACACGCTGTCGGACTTCTTCACCTTCCCGGAGGGGCTGACAGGCAGTTCCGATGCGGTGACGGTCCAGTATGCGAAGGTCACTGGGCAGGACCAATACGGCAAATATACCTGGGATTCTCTGCAGACGCTTGATGGCGTTACCCCTGTGGTAAATGCCGACAGCAAGACCATCACTGTGGAGGGCTTTGACTATACAGACCATGCGGTGACGAAGACTACTGAGAACGGCAACGTCACTTGGTCCGGCGGCAAGCTGGTCCTGACGTTCCCCATCCAGCCCGATGTAAACGGCAGCTGGAGCGACGCCGATACCTATGTGACAAATGACACGGGCGAACACAAGGCCGGTCTGAGCGGCTACATGGTGGATGAGAAGCCGAATCAGTCTCTGGAGCTGACGGAGTCCCCCGAAGCGCCGGTGGAGACGTATCAGGTGTTGTATGTTGCCAACGCCGATGATGCCGACGGTACGGTCACGGACCCCAAGTACTACATCACCGGCGGCGAGGCCATGGTGCTCCAAAACATGTTCACCCGGCCGGGGTATGAGTTTACCGGGTGGAACACCGAGAAGAACGGCGCCGGAACGCCTTATGCGGCGGGGAGTGCCATCACTATCAAAAACACCGATGTGACCCTGTACGCCCAGTGGAAGTCCTCCACGGCCAGCTATCGGGTAGAGTACTATCAGCAGAATTTGAAAGATGATAACTACTCGATCGTTGCAGCTGATACATTGACACCCTCTGGTACTGTCGGAGATACTGCCACTGCTGAAATCAAGGAATACGAAGGCTTCACTTATAATGAAAGCCGTTCGAATTCCTCCGGTATCATCGCCGAGGACGGCACGCTGGTGCTGAAGCTGTACTACGACCGGAACGAGTACACAGTGACGTATGAGTATGAAGGTACAGTCCCTGCGGGTGCGCCGGAAGTGCCGGGTGAACAGACCTGCAAGTACGGTGAGACTGTGGAACTGGCAAAGATGCCGGATGTCACAGATTACCGCTTCAGCGGCTGGTATTCTGAAGATGTTGCGCTGAGTGGAGGTTCATTTACAATGCCCGATCATGCTGTTGTGATCGAGGGCAGCTTCTCTCAGCTCAACAGCTATACGGTGACTTACGACTTGAATGGCGGCACAACAACAAGTCCCCAGACCGTATTTCCCGGGCTGGCTTACGGCGATAAGACACCGAGAATTGAGGATCCGACTAAAGAACCCAGCGAACTTTATTCGTATGAGTTTACCGGATGGTCTCCTGAAATAGCGGATACTGTAACCGGGGACATTACGTATAGAGCGGAGTATACGCGCACAGAACGGGAATTTACCGTAACCTATTATCTGGACGGGACTCTCTACGCTGAACCAGAGTCCTACACCTACGGGGAAACCGTTGTAATCAAGAAGCAGGCAGAAGACGCTACTGAATGGACTACAAATGACCTTCAGGAAAGCGACATTATTGAAGGCCTGTTCTACATGCCTGAGCACAACGTTGTCTTCACCGCAACCACCGACGGCACGGTGACGCCCGACGAGTGCACATACACTGTCGTGTACCATTATGTGGACCGAGATGGGAATGAAGAAACAGAGACCGATCCCAAGGATAGGCCGTCCACGGCAGGCACGCCGGTCAGCGGGCTGTATAACACTGACCGTACGTCTTATAACGGTAGCACATACATCTTTGACCGGGCGGAACTGAACGATGTCGAGATTGTAGACGGTGAGACTCTCCAAGCAGGCCATAACTCCATCGACGTCTACTATGACATCGACGAGCTGGGTCCCGACGACGAACCCGACGGGACCCCCGACAAGGACCAGATTGTCTTCACCTATGTCAGTGCCGATCACGCTATGGGCTTTGTAAGCCTGGAGAAAGAAGTCGTCACCAGAGACCAGACGACCGGCATGGCCTCTCCGACGGGAGCTGTGGCGACAGCAGAAGAGGGCTGTGAGTTCGTGGAGTGGACCGATGACTACTATCATAGAACTGACACGAACGCGGGAATGAAGTCCCTGGCAGGCTTGCCCTACGACGAGGACACCACCTTCACAGCGAAGTTCCAGAAAGCTGGAGAGGAGCCGGGGAATACCATCTCGGTGATTTTCCTTGCGGAAAACGGCACGTTCAGCAATGAGCAGACCACCTACACGGCAATCGTGGAGGTTAATGCAGATGGCAAGTATCGCCTGGCCGAAGGCGATATCTTGGAGGCAACACCTGATACAGGCTATGGGGATCCCAGCTGGACCTGCAACTATGAGGACTGTGATGCTCCGAAGATCGGAGACCCGGTAGAGGATTGGGATCTCTTTGTTGTGACCTTCCACCCCGCAGGGGTCGTGCCGACCCAGGTCACGGTTACCTATGCGTGGGCCGGCGATCACCCGGAGGGCGTGGAACTGCCTGAAACGGAAACACTGGCTGCCGGCAGCAATTACACCATTCAGCCGCCCAGTGAATTGCAGGTTTCAGACGAGCAGGGGACCTGGTATTTTATCGGCTGGTATGACAAAGTCGGTGTCCCTTACGGCGGAACGATTTCTGCCATCGATGCCGACACCACTTTGTACGGGCGCTGGGATTTCCAGGCGACTCCCGAAGAGCCCGAGCCCGATCCCGGAGACGGCCGTTTTATGGTGATCAAAGAGCCGGATCAGACCTCTGTCACCGTGGGCGATCCCATCACTTGGACCATCACCATTGCCAGCATGACGGATGAGACGTTGACCCTGGATGTGACTGACAAGTTGGAAGGTGTGACGCTGACAGATGAGGAGGGCAATACGGTCACCAATCCGGTTATTGTCGAAGGCTGGACCTATGCAACGCTGTACGCCAGCTATCAGACCTCACTGGACGATGTGAACCAGAAGATCGTGAACACCGTGGTAGTCACGGACACGGAACATCCGGAGGATCCCCCGGTGGAGGTCCCGGCGGACCCCGTGGAGGTGAAGCCCTATGCCATCACCATCACGCCGGCGGACATTGTGATCTACACCGGCGGAACCGGATACAGCGGTGTGCTGGACGATGCGGGCGATTTTGTCGGCAGCACGGAACAGGGCCTGCCGGAGCCGGGTTATCACATCGATCTGCCCGACTCTGTGGAAGCGTGGCTCACCAGCCATGGCGTGGACCTGACGCAGGCTGCAAACCTGGCGGACTACCTGAGCTTCTACTATTATGACCAGGAGACTGGTGCGGCGATCCGCCGCTGGGATCTGATGGACCAGGGCGTCTACTCGAGAGATGCAACCGGCAACGTGAGCCGCTATGTATATAGCCTGAGCCCGAACCAAATCGAGGGTGAAAATGAAGGCGTCAAGGTCCGGCTCCAGTTCACAGATGACGGCAACATCATCACTACCGACAACATCCGAATGGAAGAGGGCGTTGTTTCTGCCAACTATGAGATGACCATCTACGACGGCGGTCTGAACCAGAGCGAGATTCAGGCGGTGTTCTCCGCCGGCGGTGATACGCTCGTCTGCAGCGTTGATATCGGTACCGGCCATCTCTTGGTCAAGAGCGTCACAGACGAGGGCACTTCCACCAACGAGATCGTGACCAGCGCCGACACTGTGGACGCGAACCAGATCACTGCCGTTGACAACGGCAATGTGACCTATTATGTCAATGACAGTGAGGTCCAGGTGGATCCCGGCCGCGTGCAGCTGCTAGTGGACAGCGTCTCCAACAGCGACGCGTTCGACGCCGCCATGGGCGCTGACGCCCTTGCAAAAGTCGCGGCCACGGACAACACGCTATCCGCCCCCCAGTACGAGATGGCCTATCTGGACCTGGTGGACACCCAGAACGGCAACACCGTGGTAACCCTGGGCAACCAGCAGGCGCTGACCATCTACTGGCCCATGCCCGCCGACGCCGACGAGGACGGCGCGTTCTACCTGGTACACTATACCGGCATGGACCGTGAGAGCGCCAGCGACACAGGCGACTTGGCTGGTACCGCGCATACTGTGGAAAAGATCCAAGCTACCCGCGACGGCGACCATCTGGTCTTCACTGCCGGCAGCTTCTCTCCCTTCGTGCTGGTGTACGAGAAGGAGAGCAGCGGGGGCGGCGGCAGCACCGGAGGCGGCGGTGGAGGCGGCAGCCGGCCCACCCTGAACACGGAGGACCATTACTCCTATATCATCGGCTACTCCGACGGCACGCTGCAGCCCTACGGCACCATCACCCGGGGCGAAGTGGCCACCATCTTCTTCCGCCTGCTGACGGACGACACCCGGGAGGAGTACTGGAGCCAGGTCAACGACTACACGGACTGCAGCTCCGACCTGTGGTGCAACAACGCCATCTCCACCCTGACCAACATGGGCATCATCGACGGGTTCTCGGACGGGACCTTCCGGCCCTATGCCAAGATCACCCGCGCCCAATTTGCCAAGATCGCGGTGGGCTTTTTCGAGACCACCCGGGAGGACTACCAGGGATACTTCACCGATGTGGATATTAACGCCTGGTACACCGAGTACGTAGAGGCGGCAGCCCGCGTGGGCCTGATCGAGGGCTTTAATGACGGGACCTTCCGCCCCAACACCAACATCACCCGGGCACAGGCCTGCGTGATCGTGAACCGCGCCCTGGGCCGCAGCCCGGATGAGGATCGGCTGCTGGACGAGGACGAGATGATCACCTGGCCCGACAACAATCCGGAGGACTGGTTCTATGCCGACATGCAGGAGGCGACCAACAGCCACGACTACACCTGGGTGACCGTCAGCGGTGACAAGGTCGAGAAGTGGACGGAGAAGCTGGAACAGCGCGACTGGGCGGCTCTGGAGCACGCCTGGTCTACGGCTCACTCTGCCCCCGGCGGCGAGGTGACCAAGTAAGCGCGTACTCTGGCAGAATTTGATTCCCCAAAGGCCGTGGGAGAGGCATTTGCCTCTCCCACGGCCTTTTGACGGCCTCCGATGGCGCATCGGGACTCTTCGTGGCCAGCGGTCGCGCCGGCGACATTCCGGAGGCGTGATCCTCCGGAGGTGGAAGAGGAAAAGCGGCCGCCAAAACTTTTTTGCCCTTTGGGGCGTCTTATAAGACAGCCGGAGTCCCACAGAGGATGACGCCGGCAAACATCTTGAGGAAAGGATCATAAACGATGCAGAAGAAGCTCATTTTCTTGGCATTAACAGGGCTCCTGTGCCTGTCCCTCGCAGGCTGCGGCCAGAGCGGCAGTACCTCGCCGGAGGGGGGCAGCTCTCCGCAGGCGGAGCAGCCCGCGGAGGAGACCGCTGGAGAAGATGGGGGCCGGACCCCTGAGGAGGACGGTGCGGATACGGAAGCGCCCCAGTATACAGATAATTTTTCCATAGATACGGAGGCTGTTACAGCATTTGCAGAGCAGATCCAGGCCGCAGTGGCGGAAAAGAATCTGGAGGCGCTGGCGGACCTGGCGTCGTATCCGCTGTACATCGGCTTTTCCGATGGAGGGGAATCTGTGGAGTCCCGGGAGGACCTGATCGCACTGGAAGCGGACCGGATCTTCTCAGAAGAGCTGGTCTCTGAGATCGCCGGGGCGGACCCCGGGGGGCTGGCCCCCAGCAAGGCAGGATTTGCCCTGTCCGCCAGCGGCAGGCCCAATGTGGTGTTCAGTGTTGTCGATGGCAGACTGGCCATTGTGGGAATAAATTACTGACCTGCTCTTCCGCAGGGGACAAAAGGCGGCTGGCGGCGGGGGAGGCGTCGCTGCCGGAAAAGCTGGAGCTGCTGGGCAGGACCATCCGGTATCCGGAGCTGGACGTCTATTCCGCCACCCAACTGCTGGAACAGACGGAGGAGCATAGCAAGGCCTAGGCGGAGGCGGCGTGGTGTATATCCAGGCCGACGGCAGTCTGGCCGCCGGTATGCTGTATTTGCGGGGCGGCCCGGAGCACCGGGATGACCATTGGATGATGGTGGACAAGGGCACGGGGCTGCCGGTGTGGATCGACTCCACACTCCGCTCGGCAAGGGGTTCCCTGGGCACGGCGGAAGCGCTTGGACAGGCCTTCCGCAGAGGTCTCAGGCTGGAGATCTGACAGTACGGCCCGGCCCCAGATGGAAGGTGGAGGGCCGCAGCGGGCGCGTCAGTGTGGAGCTGATGGGATTTGTGTGGGACCTCTCCGGGAAGGAACCGGCCTCCCGTGCCGCAGAAGGGAAATGATGCAACAATGATGCCTTTTTGCGGCTGCTTTGCCGGAAACAGGGCTTATGGTATCGGTATCAAAAGGGAACAGGCGCCCGGACGGGTGCTGCGGATGAATATGGAATGGAGGAATTCATCATGAAAAAGAATCGGATGCAGATTTCCACGCTCCTCACACTGCTGCTCTGTATGCTGCTTCTCACTGCCTGCGGCGCGTCTGCCGCGGAGAGTGAGGGGACGGATCCGGAGACTCCGCCGCAGGAATCGGCGGCTGCGCCGGAGACGGAAGAACCGTCTGCCCAGCAGGAGGACGTCACGCTGGAGGAGCTCCTGGGAGAGGACTATGTGAATTACCTGACGGAGACGATCACGATGCAGATGGCCAACCGCATGGACAAGGACCCGGAGGTCCGCTACTTCCCGATTGAGGACAACACGCCGTTGAGCGACTATGTGACCATCGGCGGGACCACGAAGTTCGAGGTGGACGAGGAGGGAAATCCGGTGATTTACTTCCCGGCCGGAACCGTGACGGATGAGGCAAATGGCGAGCAGAGCTTTCGGATCCCGAAGCTGTATCAATAACCGGAGAAACTGAAAACAGGCCGCCGGCTGCAGCCGACGGCCTGTTTCATTATTTCTGGGCAGAAAAGAACTGCCGTCCTGAAAGGGGGGGCTGCATTGCCGCCATCAGAGCAGGAATACTTTTGCAGACTCCAGCCAGAGTGGGCACAAGATCAAAAGGCGCCGGTTTACACTCCGGCGCACCCTGGTGGCAGGCGCCAACATCGCCGGCTTCAAGCGGGTGGCTGAGGCCATGATGGAGCAGGGCGTATTCTGAGGCAAAGCATCCCACGGCTCTTCAGCCGCATAGCAAGGCGGAGCGTGAATAATGGCGGACATGAGCAGATGGCTGATGTGAGAGATGGCATACCATCAGATATGTACCAGAAATGGGAACGGGCATCCGATAAGAGCACTCTGGTGAAGACCCGGGCGAAAGGCCCTGAAAAAGCCGGGCAGAGCTGCTGCGGACAGACAACATGGTTCTGACAGACCCACCTCAAGCAGAGATAGTAAAGAAGCACAAAAGCCAGCACCGGGCAAGATATTTCCTGTCCGGTGCTGGCTTTTGCTGTACGGATCACGCTGTAAGCTGGAGGAGCTGCTTCTATGCACCCATCTGAGCGTTTCTTGTTCTAAGGAATTCTATGTTTCAGCATTCTGTGTAAGGAAGCGTTTGTAAAGAGCGGCTGGCCGATGGGATATACTTCCGGACTGATGATCTCCGGGGGGCATAACACCGGAGAATGGCTCCCGGTCTTATCTTGACAGGCCAACGGCCATAGACTTTGCAGCCGGCCTGTGAACTTCATGCAGCGGTGCTGCGGGGAAGGCGATGCGTCTATCAATTCCTCCATATTGGAGGGAGAGGAGCTCATTCGTCACCGCTCTCCTTCATTTGCAGCAATTTGATTAGATCGCTGGTCATTCGGTCAACCAGAAGCAGCTGGGCAGGGGAGAGCCCGGAGAGCTTTTCCATAACGGAGGCTGCCAGCAGATTGGAGTCCGGAAGGAGGGCCCTGCCCCGCAGGATCCACTCTGTGGAGGTTCCAAGAACTTCACAAAGATGAATCACAGTTTCCAGAGAGGGGCCGGCCAACCCCCGCTCGATTGTGGAGATGAACTGCGTGGAACGGTCAATCCGCTCTGCCAGTTCCTCCTGCGTCAGCCCAGCTTGCTCCCGGGACTGCTGGATCCGTCTTCCGATTGCGATGTTCAGCGGCTTCTTTCCCTGCATGATGATATACTCCTCAATATAATATCATCAGTTTACGCATAATAATGCTTGACTTAAACGAAATGTTATGCTTATAATTCTAAGTGTAATATACTTAGTTTTTGCGGAAGCGGTGAAGGATGATAAAAGGTAGCTGCCCTTTTCCAGCCATTGGCTGGGAGAGGGCAGCGTTTGCGTTATCCGGAAATCCAAATCATTCTTCTGATTTGTTACATAAGGATAACCTTTTGCCGCCGCCCGCCAAGAGAGGCATTATGCGAAACGAGTTCCGCCAGCCGGATGAACAGAATATGCGCCAGCTCCTGCACCAGCATCCGGAGGACCTGCCGGGGCTCATCCTCCGCCTGGCCTGGCTTCAGGGGCTCAGCCGGGAGGAGATCGTCGCCCTGAAATGGGCCCAAGTGGATTTCCAGGAGAGGAGTCTGTTTCTGGAGGACCGGACGGTCCCGCTGGAGGAAGAGACTGCCGGATGCCTCGCTGCCCGCTTCGAAAATGGCGGCGCGGTGTCTCCTTATGTGGTGATCTCCGATAAGTTCCGGGAACCTCTGCGGCCGGAGTCCGTCTCCCGCATTGCCAGAAATGCCCTGACTGCGGGAGGCCTGCCTCAGCTCCAATTGAAAGATCTGCGGCGGGACTACTTTTTCCGCCAGCTGGAGCAGCACGACTGGCCCTATGCCGTCCGGGTCAGCGGTCTGTCGGTCTCCACCTTCCAAGCCTGCTTTGCCGGAGACACCCCGCACAAAAAGCGTTCAACACAGGCAGGGCAGCAATTCGATGAATTCCGTCTGTGGCAGGTCCTTCAAAAGGAGGACAGCTCCGCCGCGGGCATTGCTCTGTGGATGAGCTGGCAAATGGGCGTGCAGGGCAAGGAGCTGGTGAATCTCACCTGGGACCAGGTGGATTTAGAGCGGGGGCTGCTGCATCTGCCGGAGCGGGACATGCTGCTGACCAATGCCGTGCGGCGGCTGCTGGAAAAAGTGCAGAAGGTCCGCTCCCCTGGGGAGGATCCCCATGTGCTGCTCTCCCCCCAGTCCCGGCGGCCTATGGATTTGGCCCGGCTGTCCAAGGTGGTGCAGACGGCGCTGATCCGGGGAGGTCTGGAAAATATCACGCTCCGGGACATCCGGGCGGCAGGCGGACAGCGGGAGGACGACCAGACCCTGCTGGAGTGGACCCGGGCCCATGGCAGCATCACCCGGCGGGATGTGATGGCGCTGCTGAATCTGTCGGACACTGCGGCATATCTCCGCCTTCGCCGGCTGGTTGGCCGGCGGGAGCTGGAGCAGGTGGGCAAGAAATACTATCTCCCCGGAACAGTGGTGCCGGAGGAAAAGCAGTGGGAGGTGATCTCAGCCTATCTGCAGGAGGCGGGGTTTGCCTACTGCCAGGATGTAGCGGAGCTCCTGCACGTCGGAAAGCGCAAGACGGCAGGTATCCTGCGGCGGATGGTGAGGGACGGCCAGCTGCTGCAGTTTGAAAAGCGGTATTATCTGGCGAAGCAGCCTGGGCAGAAGCAGATTCAATGAGGGGCGGCGAAGGGCTTCGCCGCCTCTTTTATTCTCCGCGCCAAGGTTACAAAATATAACAAATTCAAAACGTATTGCGTCCATAAGTTTTCGTTTGGATTAAAAACGGGCTGAAACTGTGGACTTTTTAGAGAAGTTTGGATAGAGTTGCCTCAGCGGGGACGCCGGGGCGGATGCGACTCTTCGGCGAATGCGCCGGCAGGGCTAGCGCCGGCGGAGGCATCGAATGGGCCCGGAGGCCGCGGCGGACCACCGCAAATTTCAAAAGGAGGAGAAATCCCAATGAAGAAGTTCCTTTCTCTGGTGCTTGCTCTGGTGATGACCATGTCTCTGGTCACTGTCAGCGCCGGTGCCAAGGACTTCACAGACAGCGAAGACCTCAGCGGCGAAGCCTATGCGGAAGCTGTCAACGTGATGTCCGAAATGGGAATCATCGACGGCTATGCCGGCGGTGCTTTCCAGCCCCAGGGAACCCTGACCCGTGGCGCTGCCGCCAAGATCATCGCCTGCATGATGCTTGGCAAGACCACGGCTGAGGCCCTGGGCACCCAGGCCGCGCCCTTTAAGGACGTGCCCGTGGGTTCCACCTTTGCCGGCTACATCGCCTACTGCGTGGAGTCCGGCCTGATCGACGGCTACGCCGATGGCACCTTCCGGCCCTCTGCGCAGCTGACCGGCTTTGCCTTCCTGAAAATGCTGCTGACCGCTCTGGGTTATGACAGCGCCATCGAGGGCTTCACCGGCACCAACTGGACCGTCAATGTGGCCTCCCGCGCCATCGAGGCCGGTCTGACTAAGGGCAATGAGAACTTTGTTGGCACCCGTGCCGCCACCCGTGAGGAGGCCTGCCTGTATGCCGTCAACGCTCTGAAAGCCACCCTGGTGGAGTATGAAAACAAGGGCACCGACGTCACCGTCAACGGCGCCACTGTTGCTATCGGCGCTTCCAAGCCCACCTACGTGACCAGCAACATCCACGACGCTGCCACTTCTATCAACGACGCCACCGACAACGTGAAGAACGGCTGGACGGTTGAGTTCGCTGAGAAGTATCAGCCCGACCTGGCTCTGAAGGACACCGCCGACGACTTCGGCCGTCCGGCCCACACCTGGACCTGGAAGAAGGCCGAGATCGGCACCTATGTGGACTTCGACAAGATGGTGGCCGAGTACACCACCAAGGTCACCGGCGAGGACCTGTACAACCTGCTGGGCAAGACCGCCATTGATGACAACACCCTGTTCGTCTATGTGGACGGCGAGGATGAGAATCTGGGTGATGCCGCCTTCGGCAAGGCCGACATGGTGAAGAAGAACGACGAGACCATCGGCCGGACCGGCAACGGCGTGCTGACCCAGGTGTTCCTGGACACCCAGGACGACGAGATCACCGTGGCCATCATCAACACCTATCTGGCCAAGGCCGCCGAGGACTACGACGAGAAGAACGACGACGTGGACCTGGATGTCTACTATGTGGACAACAACGGCACCAGCCGCAAGCCCGTCTACATGAAGACCGCTGACGAGGATAAGCCCCAGAAGCAGACCATCTCTGTGGACGGCGAGGACTTCGCCATCGAGGAAGTGGCTGAGAACGACCTGTTCCTGGTGACCATCGCCCAGGGCGTGATCCAGACCATGGACGCTCCCGAGGTCCTGTCCGACACCAGCATCTCCAACTTCCGCCTGGAGAAGTATGTTACCGCCGGTGGTACCCAGTATGACTACGCTGACACCGTCATGTATGATGAGGAAGTGCTGGATCAGTATGACGACGCCAATATGAAGGACGTCACCTACAATGTGATCCTGGACGCCTACGGCTACATGATCGGCATTGAGCAGAACGAGGATCCCGACCAGTACGTGTTCCTGACCGGCATCGACGGCAAGAACAGCAACCTGTCTGTGCGGAACGCTGACGCCAACGTCATCTTCATGGACGGCAACATGGATACCGTCACCGTGAACATGACCAAGAGCGACATCGACACCACTGGCAAGAACCTGTCTCAGCTGAACACCTGGTGCACCTACACGGTCAACAACGACAACGTGTACACCCTGAAGGAAGTGGCCGTGTCCACCTCCAAGAACGTCATCGACGATGACACCGATGTGGCCCAGTATGCCCAGGATGTGGGCAGCAATGGCGCTACCATCGATAAGAAGCACGTGTCCCTGAAGGCCGCCAACAACAGCAGCTACGTCTACGGCAACGACGACTCCGTCTACCTGAACGTGGAACTGAAGAACGTTGAGGTCGAGGATACCACTGGCGGCGATCAGCGCCAGATCGTGGACGACGTGGAGTCCGTCACCACCGGCGTGAAGAACGTCAACCTGGTGATGGAGGACCTCAAGAAGGATGGCAACTACATCGCTCCTGCCGCCGAGATCTACACCCTTTACAATGATGACGGCTATGTGATCGCCGCTGTCACCATCGGCGAGAACGAGGGCACCTCCTCCAACTACGTCTATGTCACCAGCAGCAACGTGAACCGCGAGGCTTACGACGATGAGACCGAGTGGACCTGGACCCGCGAGGTGGTCGTCAACGGCGAGCTCGTGGAGATCTCCGAGGTCGGCGACTCCCTGGAGTGGATCGGCAACGCCTCCAAGAACCAGGGTGAGATGGCTCAGGGCGAGTGGTTCGAGGTCAAGTATGACGCTGACGGCAATGTCCGTAAGGTCGAGGCCATCGACTTCTCCAAGGCTGCTGACAAGTTCGTCGACGAGGTCGAGGACGTGGAGGACGCCGTGGAGGACTTCGACACCGTCCTGCTGTCCGACACCAACACTGTTGAGAAGCTGACCTTCAAGAACGGCACCCTGTACACCGACCGGAACGCCACCAAGGGCTTCTCCGTGTCTCCCGAGGTGAAGGTGGTTCTGTCCCTGGCCGACAAGAAGGGCAACGAGTTTGATGATGTGGATGACTCCTACACCGGCTACAACGGCCTGGAGAAGGCTCTGCGCGACATGAATGCCCAGGGCACCTTCGGCACCGGCGTGGTCGAGGTGAGCGCGATCCTGGATAACGGCGTGGCCACCAGCATCGTGATCAACGACAAAGCCAAGGCTGGCTCTGATGTGAGCAATCCCACGGTTCCCGAGGGTGAGTTCCTGCCCGCTTCCTGGAATCCGACTACGAAGGGGATCGAGCTGCGCTACTATGAGAAGTCCATGAGCGACAGCGAGATCAAGGCCGCCATCGAGGACCTGCTGGGCGCTCCCGTGGATCGCCTGAACAAGTTCATGGGCTATGTCACCCTGGAGAACGGCGACATGTACCGCGTGAACTTCACTCAGATCGAGGTCGTGGCCATCAGCATTGACGGCGAGGTTGTCAGCTATCCCGACAAGGGTGATGCCGCCAATCTGACCAACATTCCCGCTGGCAACTACTTCGACATCAATGAGAATCCCGATGGCTTCATTGGAGGCAGCAACAGAGGTCTGCTGACCGTTCCCAGCACCGGCAAGGTGACTGTGAGCAACACCAACAAGGACCGTGAGTTTGTCACCGCCTACGAGCTGGATATTGACGGCACGATCACCTCCGATGTGTCCGCCGAGGTCAACGGCAAGACCGTTTCCGACGGCGACTACATTGCCGACGGTGAGGTTGTGGAGCTGACCTTCACCACCGCTGGCGACTACACCGTGAACGGTGAGCTGGTCCGCGCGGCTGCCAACGACACCTATGAGATCGAGGCGACCGAGGCCATCATGGTGAGGAGTGTTTCCAACTACATGACTGAGGAAGATATCGCGGACATTGTGGATGCCTATAATCCTGGTACTCCCACTGGTGCGACCATCACTCGGAGCGGCGACACTCTGAACATTGTTCTCAACAATACCGTATCTGATTGGACCGATGTAAGCGGCACTGGCTTGTTTGTTCTGGCAGAAGATCTGCTGGAGGATAACTCCATCCTGATTACTTTCCCGGATGGATCTGCCGAGCGGATTGATAAGGGTACTAATGCAGCTGCGGCAGCTGCTCAGCTGACTCCGAAGCTGGGTAATGTGAGCGATCTGACGCCTACTCCCATCGTGATTACTGTCACGGTTGAGAACGCTGGCAGTGGCGCTTCTGTGGAGTATACTGTAAATCTCAGCCAGGCTGACTAAGCAGTATAGCTTCAAAAGTTTCTCAAGCAAAGCGGAGCCCCCCGGATTTCCGGGGGGCTTCCCTTTTATTCGTCCACTTCCAGAATCGTCACCAGACTGTAGGTCTGCCCGCTGGTGTTGCAGATGTAAATGGCGTTGGGGTAGTCTGGCGTGGCGGTAAATTTGACGCTGTTTTTGACCCATTTGACGGGCACAATTTCTCCTCTGCATCGACCTGCTGTATGCTGCGGACTCTTTCGGCACCCATGCAGGGAGGAATCTGCGCCATACAGGAGGATATCCTGCGGGGACGGAACGTGGAGCACGAGGGGAGGCCCTTTTCCAGCACGGAGAATCTGGAAGCCACGATGCGGAAGGGGGCGTGGTTCAACCTGTTCTGTCTGGACATCTGTATGGCTGGCAAGAGCGGCATGGAGTTTGCCTGGGAGCTGCGGTCCTGGGACGAGAGGGCGGGAGTCTTTTTTATCACCACCGCAGCAACGCATATTTGAAGGCGGGCTATCAGGCCACCCCATTCAATATCTCTTTAAACCAGTGCAGCGGGAGGAGCTGGCCGAGGCCCCGGAGGCGGATCTGCGCCAGCGGCAAGTACCCCGGACATTGACGCTGCGCGGCAGCGGCCGTGCTCTGCGGAATGGAATTGATGGCGGAATGGCCCGTGTAAACTTGAGGGGCCAGCCAGGCCAGCCGTTCCCCATCTCCTCCCGCTGGCGCTGCTGCCCCCGGCCTACGCCGCGGTGGAGGCTGATTGATGCGCAACCGCATGCTGGAGTTCCATGGACTGGTGGACAGCCGGGGCAATCTCATTACAGATAAGAAGATCACCGTGGATGGGGGAACTACACTCCGGAGGAGCTGAAACTGGTCCTGGACATCGAAAAATACTTGGCCCATGTCCAGGCTGCCTACTTTACAGAGCGGGACATCGCAGAGAAACAGCGGGACAGCTTTTATAATCCGGCCGACCCCTGGGACAATGGTGACATCTCCTTCACCGGCGGCATCCAGCCGCTGATGGTGAACGCCCTGACGGACGAGGGGCCTTCCGGCATCGACTACAGGGAGCGCGGGCCGATGTGGAGGTGGAGCAGACCGGAGCGAAAAGCAAAGCTCTCCATATCCATCAATCACCATCACACTGAACCGGCACAGAACGCGGACGTGGGATGTATGCCAGGGCTGCTCCTCCCGGCCGTGCCGGCATTGCCCTGGTGGCTCTCAACGGTGGCCAGAATGTGGAAAACGCGAATGGCCTTACCGTGGCGCGCCTTCCCGACGCAGAGAGCACCGCCCTCCGGTTTAACTTTGCTGTGGGACAGGCTCCCTTCCTGGTGATCCCACAGAGCGGTCGGACCATCACGCTCCGTCAGGGCGGCGCTGTGGCGGTGAACTGGTCCAACAACCGGCGCCAGAAGAACGAGGGCACTGCGCCAAAGTACGCGGGCTTCAGGCCCCCACATCCCATGTGGCGGTATTGTATCCGGATCTCACTGGCGGAGGGATAAAAATGTGGATCTGCTCCCATGGGACCGGACACACTGACCACCACCAGGGAGAACCAGACCTTTTCCTCTGTCACTCCGCCCTGGGAGATGGTGCGGGCGCCCATCTATGAGAGCGGCGCCTGCAGCTTCCGGGTGGCAGGTGTACGCAGTGTGCTGGGAGCAGTATTACGGCAGCTGCAATCCGCCCTGCTGGTCTTTGGGAAGGTGGTTCTGGGAACGATTTCTCACCCGCTTGGGGAAAAAGAAAAGCGTCCGGCTTGCCGCAAGGCAGCTAAACGCTTTTCGGCGGGTATCTGAAATGGGGATAAAACCCATGAATAGCGCTGCATGGCGGGCCGGGGCACCGCCAACGGGCATGTGCCGACACCGGCGGGCAACTGCCGCGCCATGCAAAATTCTGCGGATGCCTTTCGTCCTGCAGCAAAAAATGCTGGATGGAGGAAAAAGGAGGTCTTTGTGCCACAAGTCTGCCGCCGGTTTTCCATGGAAGTCAGTTGATGGTTCGCAGGCGCTGGAGAAATTCCTGGTTTTCCGTCTTTTCGCAGATCGCGTCAATGTTGGAGGAGATGACCCAAACCGCCATCCCGCGTTCTGCGCAGGCAACCAGCAGGTCGATAATCAGTTCATGATGCGCCGTCTCCTGCCCGGAAAAGGGAAAAAAGCAGACCAGCAGCTGCGGATTCAGCAGATACCATTTGAAATAGGAGAACCGGAGGCGCGCCGGTAAGGACCAAGTGCGCAGAGGCCGCAGCAGATCCTCTCGGGGAAACCATCTGGAGGCCTCCTCCAAAATATTCTCCGCGACCCGCCGGCGAACCAGACGGTATCCGGCCTTGGGAAGCAGGCAGGTCGTCAGGTTGTCCAGCGCGGTGAGGTTGTCAAACAATACACCGCCGGGACGGTCCGGCCGTTCGGTCTGAATCCCGATCTCCGTGCCGATCTGCTTTGTCATCTCTTCATGTGTCTGTGCCTGCCCGTTCAGCCACAGCATCCCACTCAGCCAGTTCCTGCCGCCCAGAAAGCACTCCCGGAGTCTGGCAGCAGCCGTGTAGTTCTCGTCCCGGAAGTAGGCGATCTCTCCGCTGTGAATCTGGCAGGTCAGCGGCGCCATTCCCGGAAAAGTGAGACCCTCCAGCCGCAGCACCTGCTTGTCTTCCCAGCGGCACTCTGTATGCTCCGCTCCGCGGTCCCGGGGCTTCCAGCCCAGAACTGCATAGAGCTGCTCCCCGTACTCCTCCGGGTAAAGCCGATAGCAGGTCCTGCGGTCCCGGATGACGTCGATCCGGTCACAGTAGCGGTACATGAATGTCTCGTCCAGATCCAGCAGGAATACCGCCGTCCCTTGGCGCAGCAGCAGCTGTACGCACTCCATCAGTTTTTCCACATCCCGCCGCCGCAGGATTTCTGTGATCCGGTCCAGGACCAGCAACTCTCCCCGCCAGAACCACACCCGAAATACACAGAGGCGGTAATAATCCAGCAGGGAGAGGTCGGCAAGCCGGCTCTCCAGCGGCACACGCAGTTCCATCCGCTGCCGGATCTCCTGGCTCTCCGGACTGTGCAGGCGCCGGACCGCGCCCCATCTCTGCGGCCAGCCGGCCGGACGGTCCAGCGCCAGCAGGAAGTCCCGCACCGTCAGCTCCTGCGAATGGAACCGGTGCCAGTTCACGATCCTGGCGTTTTGCAGGATCCAGCGTTCCAGTTCCAGCGGGCCCACCCGACGGCCGCAGGAAAAGGCCCGTCCCCGCTCCAGGTGTGTGCCGCCCTTGAACAGGTCCAGATATGCGGTGCCGGAGGTAAAATGGTCGTCCACATAGACCCCGATGCACTCCCCCCGGGAAATGGAGATTTCAAAACGGTAGAATTCGTCCTCCCTGCGGAAGCAGCCGTTCTCCACCCGGATCAATTCCTCTCTCACGGTTCTACGCCTCCCGGAAACGCAGCGGCAACGTCACGCAGCACTCCGTGCCAACGCCCGCGGCGCTGAACAAATGCAGGCCGTAGTCCTCTCCGAACATGAGCCGGATGCGGCTGTTGACATTCCGCAGGGCGATTCCTCCGCACGGCTGGGTCATATCCGCGCCCCCAACTCCGCCGAACTGCGCGTTGAGCCGCTCCACCTGTTCGTCCGGCATCCCTACGCCGTCGTCCCGCACCCGCAGGAAAAATGTCCGGTCGCTGTTTTCCACAATGATGCGGACCGTGCCGTGGCCCAGTTTGCCCTCCAGCCCATGTGATACTGCGTTCTCCACCAGAGGCTGCAGGATGAGCTTCGGCATCCGCACTTCCAAAAGCCGCTCGTTCTCCAGCTCCAGTTCC
The DNA here is from genome assembly GCF_025567605.1 of Oscillibacter acetigenes. NCBI lineage: Bacteria > Bacillati > Bacillota > Clostridia > Eubacteriales > Oscillospiraceae > Oscillibacter > Oscillibacter acetigenes. The sequence continues at coordinate 183,952 of NZ_JAOQKG010000007.1, forward strand.
AGAGAGATTTTGTCACCGAATCGGCAGCGCTGGATGGTAAAGTAGTTTTCCGCATTGTCCAGCTCATCTGAAAAGGTCACATACTCCTGGACATTGGAGATGGTGTATCGGAAAAAGGTCGCCAGAGCCTCCGTGGTCTCGGCAATATCCGGACAGTTCGCCAGCAGGGCGTCTGTGCGGATGGCCTCCAGGGCGTTATAGAGGAAGTGGGGGTTGATCTGGTTTTGCAGCGCCAGATATTCCGCCTGTTTCTGCCGCAGTCTGGTGATCTCCTCTCCGTGAAGCCGCTCTTCCACATCTGTGAAAAATGCGCTCAGATCCAAATCCCGGTGCCAGTCCATCTGCAAAACGGCCTCCAGGTCCCGCTCCCGCCGGTAGCGCCGCAGCGCCCGCCGCAGTTTCCAGTCCGTCCACGGCCACATGGTATCACCTACTTATAAAGTTTCTTATAATCTGACGGGCTCACACCGGTAAGCTTTTTGAACAATCTGGAAAAGTATTTGAGATCCCGGTACCCCACCTGCTCTGCCACATCCTGCACAGACAGCTCCTCACCGCACAGCAGCTCCTTAGCTTTGCTGATGCGCAGCTCCGTCAGATAGTCCATGAAGTTCTGCCCGGTCTCTTTTTTGAACAGTGTGGAAAAATAGGTGGCGTTGAAGCCCACGGCGGTGCTGACATCCTCCAGCCGCAGGGCCTCCTGATAGTGCTGCTGGATATAGTGCTTTGCCTCTGTGATCGGCCGCATCTCCCGCAGGGCTTTCGCCTCCTTCAGCCGCTGGATCTCTGCCTGGATGCCCTGCCGCAGCAGCCGGTATACTGCCGCCATGTCCGTGCAGTGCCAGAACCGCTTATCCATCTCCTCCTCCAGGGGCGCTTCCGTTTCACCGCTTTGGCGCATTCCGTAGAGGCATGCCTCCAGAACCTGGCGGAACCAGTCCTCCACCATCTGCCCGTTCAGGTCCGGCAGCGCCTCCACCGTCCGGCAGCTCTCCTCCAGCTCCTGCACAAAGCGCACCTCATCCAGGCACTCGGCCGCCACCTGAAAGCTCTTTTTCCGGGACGCGTCCATCTGATACCGCCGGGCCAGATCCGGCATCTCCAGCGCGGCATCCCGCCAGGACTGCGGCCGGCACAGCCGATCCCTGCACAGCCAGAGCGCCTCCCGCATGGATTCCCCCACCTGCTCCAGAGAGTCCCTCCGGCTGCCCAGGCAGACGGTGGCCTGGACATTCCAGAACAAGTCCCGCTGATTTTCGATCTCCTTGCGGATTTTGGTGAAGCACTGCGTCACTTCCACCGCATGATAGGCCCGCAGGTACAGCAACACTGCGATCCCGGCATGGCCCAGCGAGGCCGCGAACTCCTCCGTCAGCAGGCCGCTCTCCCGCCGCACGATTTCCAGCGCATGGCGCAGCAGGATCCGGTAGCCGTCCTGATAGGATTCCGCATCGGGCACATCCACCCGGATCACTGCGGCGGCGTAAGTGCCGCTCCCAAAGTGAAATCCATACTCCCCGTTGGCCTGCCCGGCGCTCAAAAAGGAGGTGCCACGCTCCGCCGTTCCCAGCAGGGCGTCCAGCAGCAGCTCCTGCTGGTGTTCTCCGCTCCTTTTCAGCTGGAATTCCAGCGCGGCTTCCTGCCCCATCTTCTCCTTGAGGCGCAGCAAAATGCCGGTGAGCTCCTCCTGCTTGAGGGGCTTGAGCAGATAGTCCTCCACGCCGTATTTCAGCGCGTTCTGGGCATATTCAAATTTCCGGTATCCGCTGATGACGATGAAATGCAGCTTGGGCTGGAGGGCCTTGGCCCTCTGGATCAGTTCGATGCCGTCGCAGCCGGGCATCCGGACGTCCGTGATCAGCAGATGCGGCTGCTTTTCCCGCACCAGCTCCAATGCCCGCAGTCCATCGTTGGCGGTGCCTGCGATCTCGTAGCCAAGCGCCTCCCAGTCGATCAGCTTCTGCATCAGCAGGATCACCTTGTTTTCGTCATCGGCCAAAACGACCCGCAGCATCCGCAGCACCTCCCACGCAGATTCTGATAAGGAAAGGGAAAACGAACCCGTTTTCCCTTTCCCTGTCATTATACGCTATTTCTCGGTATTTGCCAAGAATTTTTGGAGAATCAGCGGATCAATTTGTCGCTTTTGGCAGCTTACTCGTAATCCGCCACGTTGGAGGAGTCAATCCACACGCTGTCCGCGATGATGAGATTGTTCTCCAGCGTGCCGCCGTCCAGCAGGGTGACAGCAGCTTCCACGCCGCTGGAAGCCATCAGACCGCCGTCCTGCGCCACGGTGCCGGTGATGCGGCCGTCCTTGATGGCCTCATAGCCGTCGGGGGTGCCGTCCAGGCCGGTGATGACGATGCCGCTGTTGGCACCGGCGGCGTTGCCCGCGCCCACGGCCATGCCGTCGTTCTGGCAGACGATGGCGTCCAGATCATAGGCAGACAGCCAGCTCTCCACGGTGGACTGGGCCTTGGCGGTGTCCCATGCGCAGTCCGCGGGAGCAATCACTTCCGTCATGTCCGGATAGTTGGCCAGAATATTGCGATAGCCCTCCAGGCGTGCGGTCGTGTCGGTGGTGGAGGAGGGGCCGGTCAGGATGGCGATGTTGCCCTTGCCGCCCAGCAGATCCGCTACATGCTGCATCTCATTCTCGCCGGCCTTGACGTTGTCGCCGCAGGACACGGCAGAGATGCCGGCGGACTCCCAGTCGGTGCAGGCGGATACGATGTTTATCATGATGACGCCGGCGTCGGCAGCGGCCTTAGCGGCGTCGCGCAGGCCATCGGGATCCACGGGCTCGAACAGGATGGCGTCATAGCCCTCGGACACGCACTGCTCGATCTGGCTGATCTGCTTGGCAGCGTCCTGATCGGCGCTCAGAATGTTCAACTCCACACCCAGCTCATCGGCCTTCGCCTGTGCGCCCTCGGTGACGCCGATCTGGAACGCGTTGGTCTGGTGCTGCTGGATGAGGGCAATCTTATAGGCGCCGTCTCCGCTCTCGGCGGACGCATCCCCACCAGTGCTCTCCTCGGTGGTCTCGGTGCCGCTGCTGCAGCCGGTGAGGGCGGCCAGCGCCATGGCGCCGGTCAGCAGCAGAGCCAGAAACTTCTTCTTTTTCATGTTCTTTCCTCCTTGAAATGTTTGGTTCATTTCGATATATATCAAGAGCAGGACGGGGAACGCCCCTCTCTCAATACCGTTCAGCGTTTCTTGCTCTTGCCCTTCACGTCGATCAGCACAGCCAGTACGATGATGGCGCCCTTGACGATCTTCTGCCAGTGGGAAGACACGCCCATGATGTCCAGACCGTTGGCAATGACCGTGATCAACAGACAGCCAATCACCACGCCCCAAGGCTTGCCCACGCCGCCGGTCATAGAGACGCCGCCCACCACGCAGGCCGTGATGGCATCCATCTCATAGCTCTCAGCCGCTGTGGGCTGGGCAATGGTAACACGGGAGGTCATTAAAAAGCCGCTCAGGCCTGCCAGAAGCCCCGCGATGGCAAAGGTGGAGATGCGGATCTTGGTGGTGTTGATGCCGGAGACCTGCGCTGCCAGCAGATTTCCGCCGCAGGCATATACCCGGCGGCCGTAGACTGTCTTCGACAGCACGAAGGAGCAGAGCAGAATGGTAATCACCAGAAAGACCGCCAGCATGGGAATGCCGAAGATCGAAGACGCCGCCACAGCCTTGTACGATTCGCTGATTCCGATGATGGGTTTGCCGTCGGAGATCAGGAGGGCAAGACCACGGACCGCCGTCATGGTTCCCAGTGTCATGATGAACGGAGGCAGGTTGCCCACGGCAACGCCCACGCCGTTGACAACGCCCACGGCCAGGCCGCCCAGCATGGCTACGATCAGCGGCACGAAGATCGGATACTGTCCCTGGCCCAGCATGGCGGCCAGGATGCCGGTGAACGCGACCGTTGAGCCCACTGACATATCAAAGCCGCCCGCGATGATGACGAACATCATGCCGAATGCCAGAATGCCGTTGATAGAGGCCTGCTTCAGAATATTGACCAGGTTGGCAGGCTGGATGAAGCTGGGCTTCAGGCAGGTCAGCACCACCACCAGCGCAATAAAAATCACGAAGATGAAGTATTCGCTGATCAGCGATTTTGCACGACTCTTTTCTTTCATAGTTCTTCCTCCCTTTACACCTTGATGGCAGAGGCCAGCGTCATGATCCGCTCCTGGGAGAATTCCTCCCGGCTGACCTCTCCGGAATAGTTGCCCTCGCACATGACCATAATCCGATCACAAATACCCATCAGTTCCGGGATCTCCGAAGAGATCATGATGACCGCCTTGCCCTGGCGCACCAGATTGCCCAGCAGCAGGTAGATATCCCGCTTGGCACCCACGTCGATGCCGCGGGTGGGCTCGTCCAGAATGATGATGTCCGGATCGTTCAAAAGCCACTTTGCAATGACGATTTTCTGCTGATTGCCGCCGGAGAGGTTTCCAACGATCTGGTCTGCGGAAGGAGTCTTGATGTTGAGCTTTTCGATATACTCCTCAGACGCGCGGCGGGCTTTTCCCTTGTTGTAGAGTCCGTGGGTCAGGAGCTTTTTGATGGCCACCATGGCAATGTTGTCGTTGACCGTGCCGCTGAGATTCAGTCCCGTGACCTTTCGGTCCTCGGTGATAAGCGCAACACCCTGTTTGATGATGTCCTCCGGAGAGGAGATCTTCACCCGCTTGCCGTGGACAAAAATCTCTCCCTGTGAAAGGGCGTGCATGCCAAAGATGCCTTCCACCAGCTCGCTGCGCCCAGCGCCCACCAGCCCGCCGATTCCCAGAATTTCACCGCGGCGGACGGACAGGCTCACGCCCTTGACCTTGTTGTCGGCCCGGACGATGTTTTTTGCCTCAAAGACGACCTCGCCGATGTCCGCCTCCAGCTTTGGATACACATCCGTGATCTCCCGTCCCACCATCATTTTAATGAGCTGGCCTTCGTCCAGCTCCGTTGTGGTGCCTGTCCCGATGTACTGTCCATCCCGGTAGACGCTGACCCGGTCGCAGATGGAAAAGATCTCCGCCATACGATGGGAGATGTAGATGATGGCAACGCCCTTCTCCTTCAGGCGGCGGATATGTCCAAACAGCAGCTCCACTTCCCGGTCGGTGATGGCGGCAGTGGGCTCATCCATGATGATAACCTTGGCGTTGACGGAGATCGCCTTGATGATCTCGATGAGCTGGCACTGGGCAACTGTCAGGTTCCGCAGCGTCTCCTTGGGCGAGACGTGCAGTCCGCACTCCTCAATCAGCTTCTGAGCCTGTTCAATCTCGGCCTTTTTGTCCACCAGACCGTTCTTGCGCAGTTCCCGTCCTACGAAGATGTTTTCGTATACGGTCATATCCAAGATGGGATTGAGCTCCTGGTGGATCATGGCCACGCCCATGTCCATGGCTTCCTTGGGGTTGGAAACCATATAGGGCTTGCCATCAAACAGGATCTCACCACCGGCATCCCTGGTGTAAATCCCCATCAGGATTTTCATCAGGGTCGATTTACCGGCTCCGTTTTCTCCCATCAACGCATGGACCTCTCCCGGCCGTACCTGCAGCTGGACATGGTCCAGCGCCTTGACGCCTGGGAAGGTTTTGCTGATATCCTTCATTTCCAAGATATACTCCATGCAGTTCTCCCCCCTCACATATACCTCTTTGTGATTATTTTATCGAACACCCGGCATTTTTGGAACGCCTGTTTTTCACATGACAGGGGAGGATTTTTGGCTTTTTTTCAAAAACGTCATTTTGTGTAAATGTGTAAGTGCTTTTTTGTTATATGTTTACAAAAACCTTCTGCATCTGCAGAGCAGGCGGCACTTATGCACGGTCAGACATTTTCACTGAACGTCTGGAAGTCCCTGTGACATATAAAAATAGCCACACCTAAGGGTGTGGCTATTTTAGTGTGGCTATTTTATATCAGGCGCTGAGAAAAGGTACATATCTCAAAGTCCTGCGGCATGGGGGTGTAGACAATGTGCGTGCTTTTTTAAAAGGCTGACACGCTGACAACGGAATCTGGTATATGAGGCATTGCATCCTTGATACCGGTACGGCAAAGCTCCAATAAAAATTTTTTGTTTTTATTTTCGGGTAACCTTATATAAAAGGCCAATAGTCTCTCATACATCCATCTGGCTTCACTTTTCTCCTGCACGCTATGAAATCCAGAAAGCGCAGGATTGCTGGAGACTGACGGACGCAGGCCGGCGGCCCCGTGCGTGAAAAAGGGGCCTGCGCTCATACCCGTTCCCGCTCTGTTGTGTGCTGTTGTGTCGGGAAGGTACTGGCTCGGTATTCCGCCTGCCTCGTGACTTCTGCCTGTGACGTTTCTGTTCTGTGTCCGCCTGAAAGCGGAACGGCACATGTCAGGCTGAAACTATGCCGCATCGATCAAAGAAAGGTGCTCCTCAGCACAAAAAACCATGTGTACAGTGAGAGGATTGTAAAAGCACCAGGGATAGATCTTTTGCGGGATACCGTTTCGGCCTTCCGTCCAAAAGCTGCCCGACTGTTTGGAGCCGGGGACCCGGATATCCAGACAGCTTTTAAAATGCTCCTAAATGGGTTCATGATTATCCCCGGGCTAGGCTGAACACATGAAACGGGACTGGTTTGCCGCATGTTTTGCGCGGGAAAATCAGATTGTTCCCCGCCTCACACTGCCGAAAGGCAATGAAAATCAAATATAATTTGTCATAAATCTGTCATCAGAGAGGCACAAATCCCTTAGAAAACAGACGTTTTTCATGACATCTTATTGGAAAGGAGGGGAAATTCCGTAACAGAGAAGGAACGGCTCCAGCTTCGTCTGCAGCCGAAGACCCGGGAGAAAATCGAGCGCTGGCAGAGCGATGCCAGCTGCTGCAGCATGAGCAAGTCCGTGGAAAAGGCGGCGAACTTCTACACGGCCTACTTGACATCAGACGATAGTAGCGTGCTGCTCTCACCAGCGATCCAGTCAGCCATCGACGGTCAGCTGCAGGTGCTCAAAAAGCAGATCAGCTACAAGAGGTATATTGTGACGGAGATCATTCCGAATGACCGTCGGCCTACCCGCAAGCAGGACCAGCTTATCACAAAGCCGACGAAAGACTTCATGGATGTGAAAGAGCTGCTGGAGTATGAGGACTATGTGCAGAAGCCAACAAAAGCTCATGCGTCGTCACTCATCACCCTGATACTGGAGGAATACTGGAAACAGGTGCAGCAAACGGACGGCTATCTGAAGTACATCGCAATGCAGCCTCGCGCGGAGCGTCTCGGCTATAACAACGCACAGGCATGGCGGGCTTTGCTCCGTGCTCACCACAATGACATCGCAGCGGCTATGCACTTTCACGTGAGCTATATCTTCCAGCACAATGCGGCTGCCGTGACTGCACAGCCGAGGCTGCACATCGACTGCAAGCAGATGCAAGAGCTCCAGAAGCTGCGGATCGCTCTGGGCCATCAGCCAGACAACCACGAAGAAGAACAAACCCGGTCCCGGGGCGGCATGACCATGAAGGGGTGGTAAGGTTCTGCACTGCATAAAACTCAGATGCGAATTCTGAAAATTGTTTCTGCTTTGAATAATTACAGATTCTTTCGTGATACTCCGTCTTTTTATTGCTGATTTAAAATTGCTCATGTTGCGGCGCGAAACTGTATAACTTTTTCCAATCGGGAGCCTGTATGTAGGAGGACTTATTCCTTACTTCACACAGGAGGCCTATTTATGACCGAAGAAAATTACAATTACCGAACCAGTCAGGCGCTGCTTCGCAATCAGTTTCCCGGCAACGGAAAGTTGAAAATCCCCATCATTCCCATGTTCCAAGAAAAGCCCGGAGACTTTGACGACCTTTTGTTGATAGGCTTCGACAAGACCCATTTGGAGGATCAGAATCATCTTGACCGGATGGTTCACTTCTTCCTATATGACTATCGTTTTGAGCGGGTTTGGAAGCACCCAGATAATGACGTCGAAAAACTGTCCCGCTACCGTGCGGTGCTATCGCCGGATTTCAGTATGTACCTGGAGATGGCGCCTGTCATGCAGATTTACAATGTATTTCGTAATCGCTGGTGCGGTGCATATTGGGCATCCAAAGGAATCCGGGTGATTCCTGCCGTCAACTGGGGAGACGAATCTACGTTTGATTTCTGCTTTGAGGGGATTGAAAAAGGAAGCGTTGTTGCTGTCTCAACTTATATGGCCACAGAGCATGACAACTGCTGTGACCAGAAAGAATGGTTCATAGCAGGATATGACGAGATGCTGCGGCGCATTGAGCCGGAAAAAATCATCTGTTACAATACACCGTTTCCTGAAATGCAGGGCAATATCATCTACGTGGATTACGAGCGTAGTTTCCGTGGTGAAGATTTGGACGCCTTTAAAATCGGCAGCACATCGAGTGGTGATCGTGATACAATAGAGCCGTACCTGATTGGCAAAGGCGGCGGCAGTGCTTATGGCGCAGACTGGAAACCAAACCCTAAAAAACCAAACGATTGGAAGTTCTTAGGGAATCCGGGCGATATCAATCAGACATATAATAAACACGGAGAGCTTTATGAGACCCATATTGGCCCAGATGGTAAAGCCGATTATGAGATTCATCATTCAGACCATGGTAACCCGGGGGAGCATGTAAATCCCCACGCCCATGAAATTATATGGACACCAACAGGTCCAAGCTTTAATCCTATGGATATGCCATTGAAGCGATTCATACAAAGAAAGGAGATTGTTTCCATGACTCCTTTGATTCCCGCTAATACACCCGAACAGAATCAATTTGTTTCAATCAGTGATTTTAAATGGTGTGTGGACAAAGGCGGTGAAATCGACTTTATTTGGGATGGGAAAGAATACGGGATCAGCCATTCCAGGGGACGAATCATTGCCTACCTGTGGGGGCAGCCTGATACTACACAATACTTCGCAACAGCTGACGATGTCCTGAACTATATGGTAGGATCTGACCGCCTGCGCGATGTGATCACGCAGGTTACTGTGCTTGACCGGACTATCTAAGATAAAAGTGTCTTGTCTGCTGCTTATAAACCACCGGTATTACCGGATTTCACAGGCCGTTTCATGACACGCGGACGATTGGAGTATCCTTCGGGGTACTCCGATTTTTTATTGTTAATTGGAAAGCGGAGCCGATTGCTCTGGCCATCGGCGTGGATGCCAAGACCCGCTCCGGCATCCTGGACCACACCAAGGCCAGCTTCCCCTTGGACACCTACGCCAACGTCACCGACGATATACAGCGGCAGGCGGCCCAGGTGATGGACACCTTCATGACCGAGATCTTCGGAAAGGGGCTGATACCATGGCAAAGCGGCGAAAGCCCGGCAGCGGCAATCAGATCGGCGACCACCTCTGGGAAGGGCGGTATTCACCCGGAGGGCCGGACGGCAAGCAGAGCTCCCGGAATGTCTGCGGCCATACCCCGGAAGAGTGCGAGGAGAAGCTGAGAGTTCTGATTGCCGCCATGAAAGCGAAAAAAGAAACTCCCGCGGATGCGGGAGTTTTCCTGTCTGTGGTATTTCTGTAGTCAATCAAAAACACCAAAAAAATCGGGGCACTGCAAATACGCAAAAAGCAAAGAAAAGAACCTGATTTCTCGTGAAATCAGGTTCTTTTTGGCAAAGACTACTGGACTCGAACCAGCGAGCTTCTGCGTGTGAATCGTACGCTTTTTCAGTTGAACTGTATGGCTATATTGGTCGCTTTTTGCTGAAGAAGTTGCATGGGATGAATTTTTTAGATGTTTGATTCTGAGGGGGGAACCCGAAAATCGGACGAGAAATTGGAAAGGACAACCGGGCCTACGATGGAAGTCCATATAGATGCGAAGATAAACTAGGTGCGGAAAGAACGGGTTGTCCTGTCCTTTTCGCTCTATTTGTTGTTTTTAGCTGTTAACGAGGGTAATTATCATCCGATCTACTCCACTGCCTCTATCTGCGTTTTTCCTGTTAGGGGCCGATGCTTGGGGCAAGTTCCCATCGCAGCGGATTTGAAGCTGCCATGCTCGGCACGGTCTGTATCTCAAAAAATTGGTTACCTTATCGGACCTCGATATGTCCCAGCGATTCCGCCATGGCCTTGTCAGAAAGCTCCTGCCCTAGGCCAGGCAGATCCGGCACAGTCAAATAACCGTTTTCCGGTACGTAAGCGTACTTTCCGTAGGACACACAGTCAGGATGCGCTGCCATATGGTAGGTTTCGTGGATGTAAAAATTGGGGATGGCGGCTTCCAGCTGAATGGCAGCGGCCTCCGCGATAGGAGTTCCGGCTACATGGCACTGGACGCGGACATCATAAATGTGTGCCAGGTCGCAGATCTTCTTGGCCTCGGATAGGCCTCCGCAGTTGGTGATATCCGGCTGAATCACAGAAATAGCTCCCTGTTTGAGCAGCTGTTCAAAGCCCCAGCGGGTGTGGAAACGCTCACCAGTGGCCAACGGTGTCTCGACTCTCCGGGCGATCTCTCCGTAAAGGGCGGGATTGAAGTTAGAGGTGGCCTCTTCGATCATCAGCACGCCGTACTTGCGGGCGATCCGCTCCAGCTGCACGGCCGCGGTCACATCGGTCCCGCAGAGATTTTCCAGGATGATGCCCAGCTGGTCACCGCACCGCTCCCGCACTGCTGCCAGGCGGGATTCTGCAAGATCCAAAATCGTTTTCTCCAAGGGACCGGTGGTCATCTCCCGGGGCAGGGGCTTTGCCTGCTCGTCAAAAGCCACGGCATTGAATTTGACGGCAGGATACCCGTCCTTCTGGATCTTGGCGCAGGTATCGGCCAGCTGCTGTATAGTGGCCTGTAGGCGGTAATCATCCAGATAACCCAAATGGCACTGGGAGAGATAACACTTGAGTTTGTCACGATGCTTGCCGCCCAGCAGAACATAGATGGGGACCCCCAGCTTTTTGCCCTTGATATCCATCATGGCGGTGTCCAAGGCACTCATGGCGGAGTAGACCGTCACACCGCCTCCGCTGAGGTGTCCCCGGAGCACATTATGGATGTCCTCCCAGATGACCTCGTTGTTCATGGGGTCCTTCCCCAAGACCAGCTGAGAGAGGTCCTTGAGCATATAGGCCACGCCGTTTTCACCGGTTCCTACGGAAATGCCGGCTTCACCATACCCGCAGATCCCCTCGTCCGTATTGACACGGCACACCGCCGGACGAAAAGGGAAGGGGGAAAACTCCTCACCGACATGGCGCAGGAGGAAAATGTCGACGCTTGTAATCTTCATGGTTCAATCCTTTCTTGGAGTGCCAAAAATTTATCCCTCCGGTTTTGTGCGTGGGCCCCCATCACATTTTTGGCAGATACCGCGTCATGCGCACAAAAGGCCTGTATCAGTCGCTCATGGTATGGAATACCTTCCTCCGCGCCCAGGGTCACATAGGTGCGATGCATGACCGGCTGGAGAAACTCCAGTAAAAGCGCGTAAGTCTGAACCACCAGGGAATTCTGCGTGATCATCGCGATTTTCGAGTGAAATTCCACGTCCACATTGGTCAGCGCCTCCAGATCGTTTTGATCCTTGGCGGCAATCAGGCGCTTATGGATCGCTTGCAGTTCCGCCAGCTCCTCCTGGGTGCAGCGCTGGACAGCCATGGCTGCCACACTGTCCTCAATGAGGCATAGAAAATCCAGCACTTCCACAATATCTTCAAACTGCAAATCGCCGATAGGCACGATATTGAGCATGTAATTGCCGGAAATCTGCCGCTTGACATAGGTTCCGGTGCCATTTCGGGTCTCTACCATCCCATAATCAGCCAGTGTACGGATGGCCTGGCGGACAGAGCTCCGACTGACGCCTAACGTTTCAGTCAACTCCTGTTCAGAGGGCAGCTTTTCGCCTTCCTTCCAGGTCCCCTGGAGGATCTGGTCCCGCAGCTGTTCAAAAACCTTCTCTGCAATATTCACTCGCGTAATCTGTTTGAGAGCCATAAAGTCCACCGTACCTTTTGTCAAAGTTTGGTATGTATGGAAAATGCATACAATCCTTTACAAAATTATCCTAACAAATACAAGCATTGTCAAGGCTGGGTTTCGCCCAAAATCCAGAGTCTTCTGCACAGGACCAAGGAAATCGATTCACAGCTCTCTGAACACTCTGCCTCATATTCTCTTTCTGCTGTCCAGAGAAGACCAATCCGGAAACAGTGCGATCCGCACCGCCAGTCTCATCACCGGCTCCGGCTCATCGGTCAGGTGGGACAGTAGCCAAACATTCGGGGCCAAAATGATTTTGAAAGAGGCAGGGGGGCTTTTCACACCCCCTGCCCTCTCTATATTGCTTATTCCGCAACGGAAGCAGTTTCCACCTGTGCCAGCAGGCTGTCCACCAGATCGGTGCCGATTTGTTCGCGGACCAGATCGTAGACGTTGGCGGAGACATCAGCCATCTCCTGAATCATGGCGGGCTCCAGAGTGATGATCTCCAGGCCGGCATCCTGAATGGTGGACTTCTGTCCTTCGATGCGCTCGTCGGCCATTTGACGGGCATACTGATGGGCCTCAGCAGCGCACTCACTGACCAACTGCTGGATATCAGCGGGCAGGGCGTCATAGGTGGCCTTGCTGCCCACCATGTTCAGAGTGTGCAGCAGATGATTGGTCTCAATGACATAGGCCTGGGGCTCATACAGCTTGTTGGCCACGATCAGGTCATAGGGGTTCTCCTGAGCGTCCAGAGTACCTTGCTCCAGGGACATATACAACTCGCTGAAGTCAGCGGGAGTGGGGTTGGCGCCCAGAGCCTGCCAGTAGGCGATGTGGTTGGGATTCTCCATGGTACGGATCTTGATGCCGGAGAAATCAGACATCTGGCGGACCGCCTTGCTGCTGGTCATGACGCGGAAACCGGAATCGGCATAGCCGAACAGCTTCAGTCCGCCGGCTTCATAGGCGGCCTGCAGCTCCGCCAGAATGGGGCCGTCCAGCACTTCCCGGGCGGTTTCCAGGTCGGGGAACACGTTGGGCAGGTCGAACAGGGCGGCCTCAGGGATATAGTTCACCAGAGAGCCGGTCATGCCCACGATGAAGTCCACGGAACCGGCAATGCAGGACTCCGTCAGCTCCGCGTCGCCGCCCAGGGCGCCGTTTTCATACAGTGTCACGGTGACAGCACCATCAGAGCGATCTTCGATCAACTCCTTAAACTTGGCTGCCAGCAAATGGTTGACGGAATCCTCCGCAGTGTTGGTGCCTACAGAGAAGCTGTAAGTTTCCCCGGCGGCATCCCCGCCAGGCTCCTGCTGTGCAGTCTCTCCGCCGCCGCAGGCGGCCAGAGACAATGCCATTGCCAGGGATAAAAGCAGAGCCAATAACTTTTTCATGGGAATATCCTCCTTAAAAATAATTAGAACTATGAACGGGCAGCTGCCCGGAGCTCTTACTGCAGCAAGAACATGCTGATCTGGGGCACGAAAGTGATCAGCAGCAAGGCGATCAGGAACGCCAGGATAAAGGGAACTGCCTTTCTGGCGATATCGAACACAGATACTTTTGAGAGGTTGCTGGCCACAAACAGGTTGGCGCCCATGGGCGGGGTCACAAAGCCGATGGCCAAGTTCACGCACATGATGATGCCGAAGTGGATGGGATCGACCCCGATGGCCTCCGCCACCGGCAGCAGCACGGGGGTAAACACCAGGATTGCCGGACCGGTATCCATGATCATGCCCACAAACAGCAACAGTACGTTGATCAGCAGCAGGATAACCACCTTGGAGGAGATGGCACTGAGCACCGCCTCGCTGACGATGGTGGCTACATTCATCAGCGTGATTACACGGGCAAAGGCCACGGCCGCGGATAGAATGATGAGGATAGGGGCATAGGAATGAATGCCTTCCAGCATGATTTTCGGAAGATCCCGGATCTTGATGGTGCGATAGATAAACAAGCTGACGATCAGAGAGTAGAAGATGGAGATGGTAGCCGCCTCTGTGGGGGAGCAGATGCCGCCGTAGATGCCGCCCAGAATGATGACGGGGGACATCAGCGCCCAGAAGCCCTCTTTGAGCACTGTGCCCAGGCCTTTTGCCCGCAGTTCCATGCATTTGGCGTTGAGCTTGTCCTTATCCTCTCCATGGATCTTACAGTAGATGTAAGAATAGACCATCAGGCACAGGGCGATCAGCACACCAGGCAGGAAACCGGCCAGGAACAGCTCGGAAATGGAGGCGCCGGAGGCGTTGCAGTACATGATGTAGGGGATACTGGGGGGAATGATGATGCCCAGACTGCCGGACACGGCCACCAGTGCGGTGGCAAAGGTCAGGTCATAGCCCACACTGGTCAGCAGGGGGATGCACATAGAACCCACGGCCGCGGTAGTAGCGGGGCCGGAACCGGAGATGGCACCGTAGAACAGGCATGTAATGGTCACCGCGCAGGGGAGACCCGCTGTTCTGTTGCCGACAAAATACGAGAACACATTGAACAGCCGCTCAGAAATCTGCCCCTTCGCCATGATCACGCCAGCGATGATAAACAGGGGAATCGCAAGCAGGGGGAAGTTGTTTAAACCACTCACCATGGAGCGGACCGCAGCGTCCGCCGTATAGGGGAAACTGGCGTCCACAATGGAGGGAAGCAACGTCACAAACGCGAAAGATACACAGATGGGTACCGTCAGTACCAGCAGAAGGACCAATACTCCGAAAAACAACGCCAGAGACATTTAGGGCGCCTCCTTTCCGATTACGATTTTGGTTTCCGCCACGATCCGGCCCAAAGACCGGAAAATGGAGAGAGTCAGACCCAACAGGGGACCCGCATAGACGATCGCCAGGGGTAATCCCAGAGCAGGGCTGGTCTGTCCGGCGGAGGACGTCACCATGTGCCAGGCGTTGACCGACAGCATAGCAAACACCACGGAGCAGAACAGGTACACCACCATATTCAATCCCGCCCGAACGCGCCGCGGCATCCACAATACGAAAGCGTCAATGGAGATGATGGAGCGGCACTTGATGGAAAGACTCAGTGTGAGAAAGCCCGTCCACACAAATAAATATCTGCTCACTTCTTCGCTCCAGGTCAGGGAGTTGTTGAACAAATAACGGCAAACTACCTGCAATCCTGATACTAGCGTGATGACCGTAATGATGATGCACAGCAGAACTTCCTCAAAATTGTCCCAAGTCCATCGAAGTTTTTTCATATTGCCCTCCTTAAAAAGTTCTCCCTAATAACTAATCGATAGGACGTCATCTGTCTGACAGCTGATAGTTAAATAATAAATTTCATTTTATCTTTTGTCAATAATTTTACCTTTTGTTTCTCTGATTTGGCTGACTAACCAAAAAACGGAGAGATCTTTTGTCTCTTATACCAGTCGACCTGGATATAGACCCTATTCGATCTGGGGCGGCAGTTGGTTGCAGGGCTCTTTGATCTCAAAGAGGTTAGAATAAACATGCAGTTTTCTTCATACGTAAGCCTGTATTTGAGAAAACTCTCAGGAAGGAAACCTATGAGCAAGGAGGCAACTGGTGAAAACGGCGCTGTTCTGGGGAGCGGTGAATATTGGAACCGCGTAAACCGCGCCGCTTTTTTTGGCACGCTGATGCAAAGACCGTCAGAAACGAATTACCACGAAACATTACGGGAGATGGGGAACCGTGCCGGCGCCGCAGTGGAAGAGATCTACGACGACTTGCAGGAACACATAAACGTCATTCGCAATATATCCTCTGATCGAAGGAGCGCACTTGCCAAGCAGGTACAATCACTAATATGATGTATGCAGGATGTCCCGCAGTTTTTGCAGCCATAGCAGTGACTGCATAGAAATCCTGAATCTATCCTCTTTTTATCTCCCAGGCAGTTCTTTTCGTGATGATCGGGCTATCCAAACAGCAATTCAAAAAATTAAGAGCGGTTCGGACTTCTTTACCAGTGAGTGTCTTGATTTACTTCAAAAGGCTGTGGATTGGAGTATTTCCTTTGCGGCGGGAGGGATGCAAGAAAGACTGCATTTCCGCAGGATATTTCACAGGGAAAGGATAAAGAATTCTTACGGGATGTACTGAACACATACCGCAGCAACAATAAATCGGCAGATCTGCGGGGGCGTTGTGGGTATTCCATTGGCAGCAGAGAATATCTGAACTATGCGGAACGGAAAGTCCCTTTGCAGGATCTTCCTGCCATATGCAGCGATGACTACGATGGAGGCATAAAGGGCTCCTTGGAAGATATCGTGCGCCAATTACAGCGGGATTTATCGCAAAACGAACGAGAGAACAACTATATCACAGACGATACAGCCCGCAACCTGCATGCCGCTGTTAGCGAACTGGAACACTGCGGGATCAGCACAGGCATTTCTGACAGCATGATCGAGCGGCTGGCATGGTTTGTGGGTGGCAATGCAGCAAGAACTCGACGAATTGAATTTAGGCGAGCGGCTGCTGGAGGACGGAGTTTGCGGAAAAAAGACTGACGGTGCTCGTGAGAGCTTTCTGGCTGAATTAGCGCGAGGCACCTTTCCAACTCTGGCATGGCTTGACCCGCTCCAAAGCAGTTGGACGAGGATTCTGGCTGCAACAAAAATCGCACGGAATGGACGGGATTTTCCATATTTTGTATTCTTTGGAAGTAATATGCCGCTTTTCGGTGCCGATTTGCACTCCCATAGAGGGAATACAAGCTATTACCTTATCAATGTGGATCCTCTCACAAATGCTTCGGCGTGGCAGAAAAGGCTTCCATCCGGACTGGATCATACCGAGATTTCCAAAGTAGTCAGGATCGCAGGGAGAGTGCTGTTGGTCGCGGGTGCAGCACTGGATGCTTTGGGGCTATGTGATGTCATTGACGGAGATCTGCATGACGCCCATCAGAAAATTGGCAAAAAGACTTATAGTACAGCTGCAAGTATTGGCGGCAGTTGGGCAGGAGGTGCACTCGGCGCCAAAGGCGGCGCTCTGGCAGGTGCTGCAATCGGTACGGCAATTTTGCCGGGACTTGGCACTGCTGTGGGCGGGATTGCCGGCGGATTGCTCCTTGGTGTTGCAGGTTCCTCTTTGAGAAAATGGGTAATTGATATCACAGATGTGGGAGAGTAACTATGGTTTTCCGAAAACGAAAAGAAAGAACTGACAGGTTGCTTAACGAACTGCACCTAGGGGAGTTTTGGCTGATGCCCGGAGCGTTCCGGGCAGAGGAAGCAACTGCCGGTATGATGGGATCATACGGACTACCCGGAGGATATGGGGCGCTGGCGGCCTCGGCCGAACAGGAGGAAGCACTGCGCCCCTTCCATACGATTGTACAGCCACTGTGGAAGAGGTCAGTGCCGGGCTACCTGTGGCGCTGACCGTGTCGGACTATACCGGACATACCTGTGCCCTGTGGGAGGCGCGCTTTCCAGAACTGCGCCAAATGGCGTTGGAACAGTGCCGTTGGTTCAAAGAAGAGGAGGTGGGCAAAGGGGAAAGGCATATATTTCTCTTTGACCGGCTGCCGGCTGCCCAAAGGATTGTATACATCGCTCTATCAGTGTATCCAACCAGAGATTCCCCGGGCGGATGTCTATCTGAATTGTTCTATTCTGAAAAAAGAGTTTCCTCTTCATTTTGATGAAGGTTCGACTCCGGAGAAGAGCGCTCTTCTAAACCTGCATGTGGATTGGGGACATTTGGTACTCATTATACAAACCGCACCAGACTTTCCGATCAAAAAGCTCGCCAAAGAGCTTGCAGACGCGTGTGAGATGGAAGGCCGGATTTTTTCTGGCCATACAAAAAGACTGTAACCATTACGGCAGCACCGGGCAGGGATTTCCTGCCCGACACTGTCCAGCTCTATCAGATACTATCGCCGTATTGGTCGGAGAAGAAGCTAAAAGTTTAAGCATGTTTTTTGAGACGAATAAAAGAAAAGTCCCTGATTTTACATAAATCAGGAACTTTTCGACGGAGACTACTGGACTCGAACCAGTAACCTCCTGCGTGTGAACAGCTTTATGAAACTTTTTTGATTGTTTCCGGCGGTTTTTAATCATTTCTGCTCCATTTCAATTGTTTCCCGGGCGTGATTTACTGTGCAAAATCCGCTTGTTCCACAAACTCCTGTGGTACAAGCTGTGGTCTGACTCTGTTATGTCGGCTAAAGTTCCGATTACTTATTAGTGAAAAAAGAACATCCCAATCCCCAGGGGCAAGCGGACAAAAAGATGGACTGGAAAAAGGCGGAAGAGATGTATTCTTACGAAGAAAGGAAAAGCAATGGTACAGTTTAGTCCGGAAGAAAAAGCGGAGGTATCATTTCTATATGGGTGAGATCTGCTCAGCCGTGGAAAATACCCTTTGGCGGGATTTTCATGCGGGCTTGCTCATCGTCAAATGGGTTATTGACATTAGGAGTTCCTTATCCCCGCTGGCTGAGAAGCGGCGAGTATCCGATCGCCAGTTTAGACTGGGAAGGGCGTTACCGCTGGTAGGGCTAAATTCAAAGCTTGGAGCAGGCTGAACTCACTTGCTCCATGTCTCAAAGGAGGTCACTTCCCCGACAATGCAGTCTGCGTAGGAAGGACGGTTGAAGAACGAGCTGTTTTACGGGAGTTTCTAGGAAAGCACATCTGTTTTCTAGTTCATTAGCAGTGTAGATCCCTGCATGAATATGGTATAACGATGGCAGAATCAAGCTATCCTTGGGGGCGATGAGATCTGCCACATACAGGCGCACCTTGAAACTCCCCATTTAGGTCCAACTTCTTGTTCGCATCTCCCTGGGCTCCAATACTCAAAATTTGTACCGCAGTAAAGTGTATAGGAGGTGAGTAAACCAACTGGAGTGGGCTTTTATCTTTGCTCGGGATTGTTATAAAGCCTATATCTAACCCACGCGGTACGCAAGACTGTCAGGAAAAGCTGTTCATATCTGAAATTCCCAGATTTCAATACAAGGCCTAGTTCCAGCTGTTCGATGGGCTACAGTTCCAGCACGCCAGGAGCGATATCTTGCCACGCCTGATTTTTGCCGCCAACTACTGCAATGTCTACCATAAACTTCCATACGGCTTATTAACCCTTGGATATACGTTCCGCGCCAGATCGCTGGCAGTCACTTAATTCAACAGGATTTACAGCGGAATGCCTCCTGTTTGCAGATTTTATAGCTTCTTGCAGTACGGTTTCCGTCTGTTCACCAGACAGCAGTTGTTCGGGATCAATACGAACGGCACTTACTCTGCTTTCCAGGTAAGCCTACACTTACCTTTGTACCATGGCGGAATAGCTTCCAGAGAGAATTAGGTGAGGTAAAGTCTCATTAGCCGCCAGTTCTTTCAGATTCAGCTTGCTTTTCGCACCTTTTCTGATGAGGCATCTAAGATATACCAGTAGTCCGGAACCACCAGTCAGCAGCGGTAAATGTCAAAATTTTCTGCAGCCTGTACCCCGTTTCCATAGTGCGCCCATTGACCAGCTATGACGGATACAACACCGTACACCAGCTGCTGGTCAGTTCCAGCGCTACTTTTCCGTTTCCAGTACCATCCAACAAAAAGCCTGTAGTCCGGCTTTGCAAAAATGACGCGGCTTTACTGCCGGTAAAATTATTGGCAATGCAGCCTATCCAGAGCTGGTTGTCATTCCAATCCGCAATTTTCCTTTAGTAATGGTGTCGCCAGCGACTTTAAGCCGGCAGCTGCACGCCCGTATTTAAGCATGGAGCTTACGCCAAATCGTATTTCTGCTAATTCCCAGCCGCCTTGCCGCAGCGGACTGGTTCATGTTTTCCTCCATCAGTACATGCTGAATAATATCCCGCTCAATTTCCTCCAGCGGTTTTGTGATATCAATTCCACTGTAATTCAAGTATTCCGTCTCCTCCGGGGGAATAGTATTGTCATTTAAAAGCAGGGTCTGTGCCTCTTTCAGAGTAATCTGTGCTCCCTGTGCGGTCAACACTAATTGCTGAATAAACGTTTTTAACTGGGATAAATTGGTATTCCAATGCTGCTGTTCCAGCAGAGCCACGACCCCTTCTTCAAATCCCCGGATACTCTTTTGATATTCTTGATTTGCCGCAGTTAAAAAAATCTGTGAGAAGTCCGTAATGGAATCAGGAAATTCCCGTAGAGGTGCCAGGATTACATGGAGAGACGAAATCTTCTGGTACAACGGATACAAGAACTGGTCATTGGACAGAAGATGGTGGATCCTATTCGTTGCCGAAGCGATAATAAAGTGCCGCTGATCCGCAGCAGAATCAACTATGTAGGCGCTCAACTCCTGCTGCAGTTCTATTGGAAGTAAGTGAATGTTCTCCAGATATAATGTGCATCCGTTTTCATTCAAAGGTGATGCAGTTTTATCCAAAAATGCATTCCAGCGTTTCCTGGTCAGTAGGTTGCAGCGCACAAAGATGAACGGAGCCATTGGCTCCTTGCGCAGGCCATGCAAATAATAGGCCAGACTGCTTTTTCCGGTACCATATTCTCCCAAAATCAACACAGGCGGCGGAGACACGGATGCGGTGACAATCTCCGCCACCGCTTGTACCCGTGGGTTATTCTTTTGAAGAGTATTGATAAATTCCGGGGACAGTGTCACTGAAAGCGGTTTTTCGATGGTAATGTCTGCCTGGGAGGCATATCCCTTATGCATCAGTGAAATGAAGAACAGGAAGCAGTCCTGATTGCGATAAGAAACCCTTTTGCCGATAATTTCGATTCCCTGTGTTCCGATTTTTTTACAGCCCCTATCGGTGGACTGCTGCAAAAGCACCGGAATAAATAGCAACAACTCTTTTTTAAAGGTTTGATGATCGGTAATCTCAAACGCGCGATTGTCAACAATTACGTTGCCTATCTGGTCCATCAGGATAATCCGGAATTTTAAATTATCAATAACTGTCTGAAAAATCTGAGTGATCTCCTGCCCCTTTTCCATCAACTCCGAATAATAGATGGCTGCAATAACGGACTGGCGGATACAATCCTCTGATGACAGAATTAGGAGTCCCCGAAGTCCGTTTGCCATAGCAGCATTTACGGAAGGCACATCCCCAATAATCAAAGAAAATCCCCGGTCAGCCAGTTCCGCCACCCGTTCCTTAACTTCTGCGTAGCGCACCTCGTAAATCTCCGTGTTTTTCAGTTGAAGCACTTCAAATACTTTTTTGACGGAATTAATAATGCTGGAATATCCGACCACCGCCACACGCTGATCGCTGAATCCCGGTTGGTTAATAGCCCGCAGGATATCCAATAAGGATACATCCACTTCCACCACCGGCACAGAGGTAAACTGCCGAAGAATCGCCGCAATTGCACCACGAGTAATGATTGCGTCAAAGGCGTTAGGTGGATAGGAGTTAAAAATAGAGATTGCCGTAAACTCATCTCCGGTATGCATCTCAAAATCCACCGTAGGAAACTCTTGGATGACGGGCGCGGCAGTCTCTTGGAAGGACAAATATGGGGCAATGATTAATATACGGAATCGTTTCATGGGCCTCCTCCCTCCATTTTTATTCGATTCAAATTGTAGCATATAGCAGGTTTTGTGGCAAGTAAAATCTTATTTGAGTTAATATTGCTACAAAATATAGCATTATTTTGCAACACATACCTTGATGAATGCTATTTCTCTCTGTAAAATTACGGTATAAAGCAATCTGCACAGCATCATTTTTGTGCATTTTGCTCACTCGAATACAATACCATTTAAAAAAATGGAGGAGGGCCAAGATGGACTTGAGCTGTGATTATCTGAAAATGAAACACCCGATCGCCCAAAAGGCGCTATATGCGCTGCTGGAAGTCAAGGATTCGGACCTTCGTTTGGATACGGTATATCAGGGAAACCACGCTGTAGACCAGGGAATCCACATCGGTGGCACCTTCTCAGAACTGATTCCACTGATCGCGCTTTTTTACGGAGGTTTCATTCATGTAAATGTGGAAGACCCCACTGCTCGTGAAAGTGACATCTACGTACAGAGCAAGGGACACGGTATAGCCGGTATGGCATCGGTCTTTTCGGATTTTGGTTTCTTTGACAGAGCGCTTTTGGAGAATTCCCGCGGAAGTGACAGCGATCTGAATGGACATCCTGGCCCTATCCTGCCAGGAGTACATATCGCGACGGGACCTTTAGGGCAGGGCATCAGTGCCGCTGTCGGCTTTGCCATGGCGCAGAAAATAGAGGGTGTTGGGCGGACATTCTGCCTGATGGGAGACGGGGAACTGCAGGAGGGCATTCCATGGGAGGCATTCATGTTTGCCTCTGCCAAAAATCTGAACAATCTGTGCATTCTCATCGATCACAACTATGGACAAAACGATGACTCTCACCGTCTCATGCTTTCCATGGGTAGCTTGCGAGAAAAATTGGAGAGCTTTGGTTTTGATGTTTTGGATGTCAACGGTCAGGAGTACGAGCCGATTTACCATGCGTTGGAGCACTTCCAACATCGGATCGACAGCCGCCCCATGGCCATCATCTCTGAATGCCGCAAGGGTGAAGGTGGTTTCTCCAAAGCCACCGAGAGCCACAAGACCACCGTGGGGCAGGATCTGGCGGAATGGGAAATCCATCAGCAGACGCTCCGCAGGGAAACCCGCATTAAAAACTTGTGTCATTTTCTACAGGCTGCAAAGGTGCGTGCGCCGGAGGAATATGAGCAACTCCTGCACTGGGCTTCCAAGATGGGGATTGATGTACAGCAGGATGAAAATGGCCCTGTGGGTGTTATACGCCGCTATTCTCAACGCCGCACCAAACGGGCTGCTCCCCGAGACAAGACTCTGCATTACCAGGAGCGCGACCTACCCGATCCCAAAATCGGAGATAAGCTGCAGTGCAGCAAAATTGCCGCGGATATGGTAGCAGCCTTTTCCAGAGACCCGAAAATGATTACTTTGGACGCGGATATGGGCCTGATCTCTGGTCTTCAGCCCGGTATGCTGAAACATGCTGGAAACCGCGGCATCAATGTAGGCATTGCTGAATCCAACATGAGTGGCATCGCCGAGGCCTTTGCCGCAAAAGGCTATAACGTCTGGCACTCCACTTTTGGCGTCTTTTTTGACTGGCGAGTTTTGCGCCGGATTACGGTCAGTCAGCAAGAGCGAATGGAATCAATTTCCAAAAGTGACGGCTGGCTGTCCGAGGGCCATCAGCTGGATATTACATTGTTCTCTACCGCTAGCAACATTGACACCGGTGTTAACGGCGCCACCCATATGAGCATCGACGATGTTACCGCGCTTATGCAGCTGCCTCACTTGCGGGTAATCGATGTAGCCTGTCCCCGAATGATGGTGGCGGTCATGAAATGGATTGCCAAGGGTAGCAAGGGGCTGGTGCTACTTCGGCTCACACGAGCCGCTTCTGAAACCATTTACCCTAAATCCCTGCAATTTGAATACGGAAAGGGCTATGTCCACGGAGATCCTCATGCGGACACCGTCATCATCACTAGTGGCCGAGGCATTTATGAGGGACTCAACGCCCAGAAGGCGTTACGGGAACAGGGACGCGAGATCGCCGTGGTGGACATGCCTTCCTTTGATGCAGATCTGGCTGCGCAGCTGACCCAACAAGGCAAACGAATCCTATTTGCCGAACAGAATAACGGTTTCCTGTTTGCCTCTTATCTGGACGAAATGTACCGGCGAGGAATCGCTTGGTCGCCGGAAAAGATTACCACCCTCAGCACCCGCACCAGAGAGCGAAAAGCACGGCATCTGCACTCCGGAACCTATACACAGCTGGCAAAACTCTGTGGCCTGTCTGCAGAGGATCTTGTAAATACGATCACATTTGAAATGTAAAGGAGGGCGC
The DNA here is from genome assembly GCF_025567605.1 of Oscillibacter acetigenes. Classification (NCBI taxonomy): domain Bacteria; kingdom Bacillati; phylum Bacillota; class Clostridia; order Eubacteriales; family Oscillospiraceae; genus Oscillibacter; species Oscillibacter acetigenes. The sequence goes on from NZ_JAOQKG010000007.1 coordinate 207,829, forward strand.
ATATGGGCTTTGACATGAATGCTTTTTCCCTGGCAGGGAAAAAAGCCATTGTTACAGGTGGCGCAAAAAAGACCGGCCTGTGTTATGGTATGGCTGTCGCACTTCATGACGCCGGTGCAGAGATTGTCATTCTGGACGCAAATTCACAGGTTGAAAACACGGTGGCAGAATTGGGTGGCGCCAAATCTGGATACCACGCCGTGGTAGCAAATCTATTGGACCTCAACGATCTCAGCAACGGGTTTCAGCAAGCGATTTCAGCTCTGGGTGGACGGCTGGATATTCTGGTCAACGGTGCCGGACTTCAGTATCGCTGCCCCTCCGAGGAGTTCCCCGAGGACGCTTGGGATCGCATTATGGGGGTCAACATCAAGGGCGTTTTCTTTATGAGCCAGCTGGCTGGCAAGGTGATGCTGAAACAGGGCAAGGGAAAAATTATCAACATCGCCTCCACCAATTCTTTCATCGGCCTGCGGAACATGCCGGCGTATGTCTCCAGCAAGGGCGGCGTCAAACAATTGACCATGGCGCTCTCCTCTGAGTGGAGCGGTCGCGGCATCAATGTCAACGCCATTGCTCCCGGCTACATGGACACCGAAATGAGCAAGGATCTGCAGCAGATGGAACAGGGCAAACAGCTCACTAAGCGGATCCCTATGGGAAGATGGGGGCATCCCGAGGATCTGATGGGTACTGTCGTATTTCTGGCCTCATCTGCTTCCGACTACATTAGTGGTGTGACGCTCCCGGTGGACGGAGGTCATTTGGCAAGTTAAGGAGGTGGGTAAATGGCCATTCGTAAGCGCAACGATTTCATTTTAAGCATTCTCTCTTTTGCAATTGGATTGTTCCTGTTCGCATCAGAATCAACTGTTAGTGGTGTCATGCTGTTTGTCGGACTTCCCTTTCTGGCGGAACCCCGCACCTTTATTCAAGGCATCGGTATTCTGCTGATGGTATTCAGCATCCCTCTGTTTCTCAAATCAATCAGTCTGAAGGGTGAGCGGGACTCTGGCAAATTCAGGTTGAAAAAGGAAACGATCATTACTCTGATTGCGCTGCTCCTTTTCGTTCCCGCCTATGAACTAATCGGTTTTCCCATTGCTTCTTTCCTGCTCACTTTCTGTCTGAGCGTTGTGTATGGTCTTTGTGAAGAATCGCAGCGGGAGGAGCATGAACGTACCAGCAAAAAAAAGTTCTATCTTATCCGGTTTGTCTATTCTCTTGTTGTCGTAACCGTTCTGGTCCTCGTATTTACACAGATCCTGCATGTCAAGTTCTTCTGAGTCCGTTCTTTCCTACATTTCGTTATTTTGCTTAGGAGGAAAATTATATGAAAAAGAAAAATATCTTGGCACTGGCCTGCGTATTTCTTATGATGATCGGCATTCTGTCGGGCTGCGGTGGCGGTGAAGAAGCCGCTTACCCGGCGGAAGACATCTCGTGTCTGGTCCCCTACGCCGCTGGCGGCGGCACCGACAACATCGCCCGTGCTGTGGCGGCCAACATTGATCTACCTGTGTCCATCGCCTGCTCCGTTATGACCGGTGCCGGCGGTTATACCGGTTCACAAGAATTTTCCACACAGCCCGGCGACGGCTATCACATTATGTCTCAGAGTCCCCTGGACCTGATTTGCTACTATCTGACCGGTGTCAGTGAGGAAAAACTCTGGGAGAAGATGGAGCCGCTTCCCTGCATGGTAATCGATCCCGGCATCGTGGTTACCAATCCCAACAGCGGGATCAACAGTGTGGAGGATCTAAAAGCAATGGATCCCGCTGAACTGACTTGGGGATTCATCGGTGCCCGTCAGCAGATGGTCACCATCCAACTGCTCCAGGGGCTCGGCCTGGAAGGTGCCACCCAGGTTCCCTACGACAGCGGTGCTGACGCCATTACTGCCATCATGGGCAACCATGTTGATGTCAGTTTCATGCAGGTGGGCGATCTGGGCTCCGCCGTGGAATCCGGCAATGTGAAACCCCTGCTGATTGTGGACGAAAAGCGCTGTGAAATTTATCCCGATATTCCCTGCACAGAGGAACTGGGAATTGAAGCCACCGGCGCCCAGTATCGTGCCTTCTTCGCCACCAAGGATACCACTCCCGAGCAGATTCAGTATCTGAACGATAAGATGGCAGACCTTCAAGATGACCCCGATTATCTGGAGGCTCTGGAAGGCTTTGGCTTCCTGCCTGGCTTTATCCCGGCCGATGAGATGGGGGCGAAAATTGAAGAGTGGTACAACATCTTTGCTCCGATTTATGAGGAGTACCTCAAGTGACTCGCTTCTCACCCGCGCAAAGCAACGTCAAATCGCTCTCGCTGCTTGAAATATAGGAGGTGTCGTGAATGCAGCTATTTGCAGAGGGCTGGGCTTACCTCATGGCGAACCCAATGTCGTTTGTCTATATGACTGGAGGCATCCTGATGGGTATCATCTTTGGATGCATCCCTGGCTTGACGGCTGTTTTAGGCGTTACGTTGATGATTCCTTTTACCTACGCCATGTCTGCTGCGGAAGGCCTTTCCACTCTTATCGGCATTTATGTTGGCGGCATCAGCGGCGGCCTAATCTCTGCGTGCCTGCTGAAAATTCCCGGGACCTCAGCATCTCTTGTCACCACCTGGGACGGCTATCCCATGGTCAAGCGTGGCAAGCCGGAGGCTGCACTGTCTCTTGGTGTGTTTGCCTCCTTGATTGGTGGCACATTTTCTGCTATTGTCCTGGCGACCATAGCGCCGCAGCTATCCAAGGTCACATTAAAGTTCGGGCATTGGGAGTATTTTGCACTGATTTTTTTCAGTATCTGCGTAGTGCTCTCCATGGTCAGTTCTAGCGGAGCCAAAGGCGGAATCGGATTGTTTTTCGGCATGGCTATCGGCTCTGTGGGAATTGACCAGGTCACCGGCGTAAACCGGTTGATGTTTGGCCAGTGGCAGCTCAGTTCCGGCATTGGCCTGACCGCTTTTCTGATGGGGCTGTTTGCCATCAGTGAGGTTCTCAGCCAATCCGGTGAATTGTCCGGACTGCGGATAACAACCCGGGTGCGGCGTGTCCCCTTTATCCCCCCAAAGGATGAGCGGGATGAAATGTGGAAAGGCATCACCATCGGCTCTCTGTTAGGTACCTTCACCGGTATTTTACCGGCCGTGGGTCAGGATACTGCCACAGTGCTGGCCTATAACCAAACCAAAACCATGTCCAAGCACCCGGAAAAATTCGGAACCGGATATGCTGCCGGTATCGCAGCATCTGAGAGCTCCAATAACGCTGTCAACGGCGGAGCCCTGATCCCCTTGTGCTGCCTGGGGATCCCAGGCGACAACGTGACAGCTGCTCTGATTGGCGGTCTTATGATCCACGGTCTGCAGCCTGGACCCATGCTGGCGGTGGACGCCCCGGAGGTGATTGGATGCATTATGCTGGTGTATTTTCTGGCAAATATTGTAATGTATCTGATGGAAACCGGCCTGATGAACATTTTTGTTCAAATGATCCGGATTCCCAAGTCCCTTCTTTTTCCTGCTATTTTGGTCTGCTGTGTTTTGGGCGTCTACGCCATCAACAACCGCATTTTTGAAGTGTTGGTAATGGTAGTTTCTGGAATCGTTGCCTATTTTCTGTTGAACTATTTCAAACTGGATCTGATTGCAATTCTGCTGGGATACCTGTTGGGGCCACTTCTGGAAACCTACTTGCGGACAGCCATGATCGCCGACCAGGGAAACTTGTTGGCTTTCACACAGCACCCCATTGCGCTGGGTCTCATTGTTGCGGCTGTTATTGTCTTAGCGGGACAGGCCTTCTTCCGAAAGTCCCGTAGAAAAAAGCTGTTGCGTTAGCAGGCAATACCTCCGCGCAGGAATAAGGCAACAGGCCGGCCCGTCTTTCCGGCGGGCCGGTCCTTCCTTTCATCTGACATTCAATTTGAAAGGAGCATATTTGACATGAAAGCAGCTGTTCTAACAGCACCGTATGAGATTACCGTTGAGAAGCGGGGAATGCCTCAAATTCAGGGGCCACAGGACGTTTTATTTAAGATTTTGCAAACTGGTATCTGCGGCTCTGATATGTTGGCATTCCGTGGAGGGCATAAAACCGTGCAATATCCCCGAGTCCTGGGGCACGAGTGTGTAGGTGAAGTTGTCGCAGTTGGCTACGAGGCGGAAAAGAAATTTCTCCCCGGCGATCTCGTTACAGTACAGCCTCAGTTGATCTGCGGTACCTGCTATCCGTGCCGGCACGGCAGAATCAACGTCTGCACCCACAAGAAATTTATGGGTATTAACGAAGACGGTTTTTTCACGGAATATTATAAATGTAACCAATTTAACATCGTGAAGCTGCCGCAGGGAGTAACCCATGACATGGGTATGCTGGTAGAACCCTTTGCCGTAGGAGCTAATGCAGCGGAACGGGCCGGAGCTGAACAGGGGAAAAATATTGTAATCGTGGGCGCAGGTACCATCGGCAACTGCACAGCACAAATAGCTGTGGCTAGAGGCGCTAACGTTTTAATTACAGACATTAAAGACGGACGGCTTCAATACGCACAGGACTGCGGCATAAAAAACTGCTGCAACACCAATCGGGTTTCTCTTGCGCAAGCCATCGATGGGGCATTTGGTTCTGCAGGAGCAGATGTATTGATTGACTGCTGCGGAATCCCAGAAATGCTGCAAAACATGGTGTGTTGCGCACAAAATGCTTCTCGCATTGTTTTGGTAGGCACATATGGGCGGGATATTCTGATGAATATGACACACCTGCAACGAGGAGAAATCGATATTATCAGCGTCATGCAATATGTCCGACGGCACTACCTACAAGTATTTGACCTCATGCAACGGGGAAAGCTGCATCTGGAGGGCTTTATTGGGGCCCGCTTTCCTCTGTCAGGCCTTCAGCAAGCTTTTGACTATCTTCATGAACCAAATACGGATGTAATGAAAGTTGCAATTATGGTGCAGTAGGATTGACTGCTGCCTCCACCACGCGGCACGGAGAGGCGTACCATTCAAAGGCCACTGTTTGTTTCCTGGACCCCACGGATATAATGAACCTGATTCAGCATTTACAGTTTGCATTACATAGTAGTGCGTTTGCTGAAGTGGGAAGATGAAATTAGTTTTGGCTGAAATAAGTACTTTGACATTTCAAAGCTTGCGCCGCAGTAAACAGTACAGAAGTCCGGAACTGGCCCATATCACCAGCTCCGGGCTTTTCTCTTTCTGAAGATCACAAAAACCTCTCCCATTCGACACGGTTCGACCGACAAAAAATTCCAGCATGATATAATCAAACCAGGCGCAAGCCTAAACTCGTAGCTTTCCGGTGAGGTCCACACCCCGGTGGGACCTCAGACGTTCATGGGCCTCGTAGGGCACCATCACCATCCCTGTACGAAGGAAACTTCCATGAAGGTCTTCAGTTTTTGGCGCTGTGCCGGCAGCGCGGGTGTGTGACTTTCCGTCGAAAGCGGAAAGGACACAAATGAACGACTTTGTCGTGATTCCTTATAGTGGGCAGCAAGTATCAGTGCCAAAGGAGGTCGCAGACTTCCTGGAGCAGGATCGGAAACGGGAACAGGCGCAGGAAAAGCAGGACGAAAGGCATCTGAGTAAAAGTGAGTTTGAAACGGTGCTGCCCGGCTCGGAATGCGTCAGGCGTCCCGTGGAGGATCCTGTACTCTGGACCCTCCGCCTTGAAAGTCTGCAAAAAGCCATGGAGGTTCTGGATCACCAGAGCCGCGAGTTCATCGATTTCCGCTATGACAGGGGTCTGACCATGGAGGAGATCGGAAAGTTCTACGGCGTGTCCAAAATGGCGGTATCAAAGCGGCTGAGAAAGCTCCACCAAAAGCTGAAGGGCTCTGTCATCTGACAGAGCCCTTCAACTTTTTTTGTTTTCCGGTTTACAAATGCCCTTTGAGTGTCCTAGTAAGTGAGGGGCAATGGTTTCCGCGTTGTGAGAACGCAGCGAGTTGACGTGAGACACACATTGTAAACAAATTGAAAATCTCGCAAAAATAGGTTGTAAAAAACCGTGATTTTATCCCTACCCCTTATGAGGGGATTTTTTCTCCTGCGCTCATGTCTCTGATGGATCTGAGAAAACCATCGTGCCCCAAACGACGCTTCCACACATCGGAGATATGGCTGAAGGCCGCAGCCATGAATGACAATTGAAGGAAGAGGTACAGGATTATGGATGGAACCAAATTCAACCGCAGGTTTTTGAAAATGCTTCTGAAGATGCAATGTGAGAAAGAAACGCTGGACTGTGTGATCCATGAGATGAGAGCTGTGCTGGGAGAGAAGATGCCGGAGGAAGATGCCGTGCGGGCGTATCTGAAAGACCCCGGCAAAAAAACAACCCTCACAGTGGGCCAGCAGGTCCTTGCCATGGACAAGCTGCTGGAAGACGCGGAGGTAAACTTCCACATGATTTGCGACATGGTGCGCTACCAGAACATGAAGGAAGCGGGGATGGTCCACTCTGTGGATGAGTTCCTGCAGCTCCTTCGTTCAGGCAGAACACAAAACGAGTAAAGGAGGTGCACAAGCATGAAGCTGTCGGAGTACAAAAGCTATGACGACCTGCCGCTGTTCCTCAACGCGGAGATGGTGGCGAAGGTGCTGGGCGTGTCTCCGTCATCCGGATACGAACTCCTGCATGAGGACGGCTTCCCGGTGCTGCGGGTAGGCAACCGTATGGTGGTGCCAAAAGACGCGTTCATCCGGTGGGTGGAGTCACACACAGGAGGTGGCGGATGAGAACACAGAACAACTACTTCACGATGCCCAACGAAGTGTTCCAGCTGGGACTCAGCGCTGGGGAGCTGGCGGTATACAGTTACCTGCGCCGCTGCGAGGATCGCAGGACACACCAGTGCTGGCCCAGCTACCGGACCATCGGCAGCGCGGTGGGCATGAGTGAAAACACGGTGCGAAAGTACGTACTGGCCCTGGAAGAGCGCGGCCTGATCGTCACCGAGCCCACAGACGTGCGGCTGAAAAGCGGACGGCGCCGAAACGGAAATCTCAAATACACCCTGCCGTCTATCCAGGAGGTATTGCGGGACTACTACGCCCGGCAGCGGAGTACGCTTGAGGCCCAGACAGAGCGGCAGCGGGTGCAGAAGATGCTGGCAGAGCAGCAGGCAGAAGACTCCCTGTGAGCCCCCTGTGAGGCCCTGTGTGGAGTGGCTTGGGACTCAGCAGGGTCCCAGCCCCTCCCGGGGATTTTGGACGAATTTGGGCCGGTTTCGAGGCTCTGCGGAGGACGAAAGAAAATGCTGGATAAAGAACAGGCGTCACAAGCGCCGCTCTGTTCGGTCATTTCTGCCCGTAGCGCGGGCAATTACGGGAGTTTCTGTGGCTTCAAAAATGGAGTCAATATCCGGGCCGTGATATCATCTCTGCGGTCGTTATCCCCCAACGCATACTCCCACAAAGAAAAAACAGGGGTCACACCCAGAAAGAAGACCATTATGGGAAAAAAAGAGAAGTTTCCCCTCTACCTGTCACCGGAGAAAAGACCATTCTGGAGCGCCGGTATCAGGAGGACAGGAGCCGGAGCATCACCGACTTCATTGAGCGGGCGGTGGACTTTTATCTGGACTACCTCAGCGCCAACAACGCTGGATTGTTTCTCCCTACCTCCATCAAGTCCTATCTGGACGGCCTGTTGGACCAGCTCGAAGGCCGGATGTCCTCTCTGCTGTACAAGCAAGCGGTGGAGCAGGATCTGGTGGCTGGTATCCTCGCCGACGCATATCAGTTCAGCGGCGAGGAGCTGCGCCGACGGCGGACGGAGAGCGTCCAAAATGTGCGGAAGACCAATGGCTGCATCTCGCTGGAGCAGCGGGTGCGGGAGACTTGGGAGGATGGGGATGAATGGCAAGACTGATCGTCAAAAGTCCGTATATCAAGTGCGGAGGTAACCAGGGCGCAGACGGTTACATGCGCTACATCGCGACACGGGAGCGGGTGGAGATCATCCCGGATGACCGTCCGCCAACCCGCAAGCAGGAGCAGCTCATCACAAAGCTGACAAAAGACTTCCCGGATGTGAAAGAGCTGCTGGAGTATGATGACTATGTACAGAAGCCTACAAAAGCCAATGCCTCGTCGCTCATCACCCTGGCGCTGGAGGAACACTGGAAGCAGGTGCAGCAGACGGATGGTTACATGAAATACATCGCAACACGTCCTCGTGCAGAACGACTGGGTGACCATGGCCTGTTCGGTGACGCGGATCGTGTGGACCTGGACACCGCCATATCGGAACTGGAGCACTACACCGGCAACGTCTGGACGTACATCCTCTCTCCGCACCGGGAGGACACCACACGCCTTGGCTGCGACAATGCCAAAGCATGGCGGAACCTGCTCCGCGTCAATCGCAATGGCATCGCCGCCGCCATGAACATTCAGCTGAACCACTTCCGCTGGTATGCCGCCTTCCGCGACGAGGGAAAGCATCCCCATATGCACATGATAGCGTGGTCAACACAGCCAGGAGAAGCGGACCTGACGTGGGATGGTTACCCGCAATATCAAATCCGCGCTCACCAATCAGATCTTCAAACAGGAGATGCTCCACACCTACGAACAAAAGTCGCAGTCCCGGGACGAGCTGGTGCGGGGAGCCCGCCGCATGATCCGGCAGCTTACGCAGGAGATGGCGCAAAGTCTCTGCGCGGCTCCTGAGATTGAGCAGAAGATGGAGCAGCTGGTCGGACAGTTGGAAACGGTCAAGGGCAAAAAGTCCTACGGATACCTTCCCGAGTCCGTGAAGAAAACTGTGGACGAGGCGGTGGACAAGCTGGAGGAACTGCTGGTGGTCCGTGAGTGTTATGACCAGTGGTGCATCCTCCAAAATGAGGTGGAGAACTACTGCCACGATAAGCCCAGAGAACGAAAAAAGCTGGCCCAGGAGAAAAAGTTTCGGCAGATCAAGAACGCTATCATCCAAGAGGCGGAGAATATCCGCCTGGGTGTGATGACATTCGAAGATGAAAAGGTGGAAGATCGAGACGAGTGGGTGGAAAATTGGGAGGTCTCCTACGAGTGCCTGCGGCTACGGGCCAAGATCGAAGACCGCAAGCTGCCGCTCGATCAGCGGGACGAGGCGGTGGGAGATCTGGAGTAGCTGGCAGAGTACGGCGATATCCATGCCAAATACTTCCTGGGACTGCTGTATCGGGACGGCGGGCTGCTCATCCCGGACGCTGAGAAAGTCAGGCATTGGCTGGAACAGGCGGCAAAACAGAATCTTCCGGACGCGCAATACCCCCTGGGCCACCGGCCTGATGACCACGAAGATCCGGAGATGGATCGTGTCAGCATGGGCGGCATGACCATGAAAGGATGGTGATTGTCCGCAATCTTTACGGAGTCCATTGATTATAGAGCACTCCCTTCACCAGATGGTGGGGAAATAAATCAACAAGACGAAGTATAACAAATAAAAACCTCTCCTACGGCTGGAGAGGAGAAATGATATCCAGTGAAAAAAGGAACATTCAAATCTTACGAAGATCTGCCGCTGATGCTCTCGGTTCCTGAGATGGGAGCGGCGCTGGGAATCTCCCGTGCCGGGGCTTATGAGTTGGCACGGTCCGAGGGTTTTCCCGCACTGAGGATCGGCACCCGCATTGTGATACCCAAGGACAAACTTCAGGAATGGGTAGACAAACAGACCGAAAAGATATGATATGAGGGCAATCGTTGATTTGCGGCGAGGCAATGTGGTAAAATACAACATACAAATCAAAGAAAGGGGTGTTCCTATGAAGGATATGTCGGCACAAAAGCAGGTCTGCTCAATAGGGACAGGCGGGGAGCCGGCGGAAGCCATGCGGGAACGCTCATGGGAATATGGGCTCCCACCTTACCTCCAGCATGATCTGGACGCATACAAAGAAGGCCTTGCGGAGGGGTCCTCTCTGCTGGACTGTCTGTGGGGAGAGCTGTACGGAAGCATCAACATCGCGGAGATCAACGATGGCGCGATCACACATGAACATGCCAATTATCTGCGTCAGAAGTTTCTGTGGGGTGAATGAAGTGCCTGATTTTACAAACTGCAAGCGTGTGCCCGGACGTGCTTATAACGGTGCCAACGGAAAGAAGATCGCAATCGAACATCAGGGCGAGCAATATATGCTGAAATTTCCTCCTTCCGGTCAGGGAAAGAGAACGGAGCTGTCCTACACGAATAGCTGTATCAGCGAACACATCGCCAGCACCATCTTCAACATGGTTGGGATCCCCGCGCAGGAAACCATCCTGGGAACGTATGATGTGGGGGGAAAGACGAAGATCGTCTGCGCCTGCAAAGATTTTACCGCAGACGGAAGTAAGCTGTTTGACTTCTGCTCCATCAAGAATACCGTCATCGATTCTGAATATGGCGGCACCGGAACGGAGCTGGAGGACATTCTGGATACCATTGAAAAACAGCAGTACGTGAATCCTGTGGAAGTGCTACAACACTTTTGGAATGTCTTTGTGGTGGATGCGCTTCTGGGGAATTTTGACCGACACAACGGAAACTGGGGATTCCTGTATCACGATGACACCCAGACCGCAACGCTGGCCCCAATCTATGATTGCGGCAGCTGTCTGCTGCCGCAGGCAGATGCCCAGGTGATGCGGGCGGTCTTGTCAAATCAGGATGAGCTGAATGCCCGGATTTACCGCTTCCCGACTTCTGCCATCAAACAGAATGACCGGAAAATCAACTACTATGATTTCTTGATGGCAACTGGAAACAAGGACTGCAATGCGGCGGTCATGCGCATGATGCCGCGATTCCATCTGGATAAGATGCTGGCTTTCATCAGAGAAGTTCCTTTTCTGGATGAACTGCAGCGGCAGTTTTACCAGACTTATCTGTCTGCCCGAATGGAAAGAATCATGGTCCCTGTGCATCGGCGGATTATGGAGCAACAGCAGCATCTATCACCGAGACTTCATATGTGAGTGTAAAGTTCAGGACCGCTTCCGAATTTTCGGAAGCGGTCCTGAATTTGCTAACAATTTGATAACTCTGCCCGGTTGGAGTAGCTATTGAGGTCAGGTCATAGTATTGTGTGTCGCTGATAGGAGGCGATTCATGATGCGTGACTATATGAAGGCCCTCTGCTGCAGGTTCGAGACGACATCCCGGAGGGCGGAGTATCTGGACAGGAAAGTCGAACGGACCTACAGGCAGCTCACCCGTCTGCTGGATGAGCCGGAGCGGAAACTGCTCCTGAAGATGGCGGATCTGGAAGACGCTCTGCGGGAGGAAGCGTGTCTCAACAGCTTCATCTCCGGTTACCGTCTGGCCCAGGGTATCCAACAGGAGCTGCTGGCAGACCCAGTCGCCGTACAACTTTGAAAACGAGGACGAACAACGGGCGTGTGAGCTGGCGAGAAAGGAGAGATGATGAATGGGGAAGAAACGCGCCAACAGCGAGGGCAGTATCCGCAAACGGAAAGATAGTAGATGGGAGGGATTCTACACGGCCTCCTATGACCCGGCGCCCGGGAAGCAGAAAATTAAGAATGTCCTGGGAAAGACTCAGGCGGAGATCAAGGAGAAACTGAAAAAGGCCATCGCGGACAGTCAGCGACTGGATATGAACCGTAGCGGCACCCACACGGTGAAAAGCTGGGTGACGATGTGGTACGAGGTCTATGCCGAGCCCCGGCTTCGGGAGAACACCAAGGACTACTATCTGAATTACATCAATAACCACATCATCCCCCAACTGGGGGACATCAAGCTGGACAAGCTCACCACGATCCAGATCCAGAAGTTCTACAACGATCTCCAGAAGAACGGGCGGGTGCAGCGGTACCAGCACATCCAGCTGAAGAACAAGGGACTGAGCGTCCGGGTGGTCCATGGCATCCATACCTTGCTGAACAACTGCTTGGAGCAAGCTGTGGCGGAGCGGCTGATCCTGGTGAACCCCGCGAGAGGCCGCAAGCTGCCAAAGATGGAGAAGCGGGAGATGAAGGTACTGCCGGAAGAGAAGATCCGCCCCTATCTGATGGAAGCGGACAAGCGGGGACTGCTGGCACCCTTCTACCTGGAGCTGACCACAGGACTGCGGCGGGGAGAACTGCTGGCCCTCCTCTGGACGGACCTGGACGTGGAGAAGCGAACCATCTCCATCACGAAGCAGGTGACTCGCACCAAGGGAGAATTGGTGGTGAGCCAGCCCAAGACCCACAATTCCATCCGTGTCCTGCCGGTCTCGCAGCAGGCGGTGGAGCTGCTGGTGGAGGAGCACAAGAAGCACCCGGGAAATCCCTACATGTTCCCGTCGCCCAAGACGGGAGGAATGTTCGATCCGGATTCCTTCCGGCATACCCACGAGAAGATCCTGAAAGCCATCGGCACCGAGCATATTCGGTTTCACGATCTCCGGCACACCTTCGCAACGCTGTCTCTCAAGAATGGGGTGGATGTGAAGACCCTGTCCAGCACCCTGGGGCATTACAGCGCGGGCTTCACCCTCAGCACCTACACCCACGCCACGCCGGATATGATGCGAGAAGCAGCGGATACCATGGGCGATGTGATAGGGAAGGCAATATGAAAATACACCTTTGTGAGCACATACACTCACAAAGGTGCATTTTTAGAAATTAAAACGGCAATTCATCATCTTGAACAGAAGAGGCATCTTCTGTTTCCCACTGAATCAGGGTTTTAACCCGAGACATTGGCAATCGTAATAATTTATAATTATCATCAAATAGATCCAAATCAAGCGTAATTGTTTCTTTCATACCATCATGTACTCTGGTGTATCTCCAATATGACTCATCCGGAGCTGCAATATCATCGGAAAATCCAACTACTTGCAGAAATTCTTCCAACCCAGATTGGTCTAAAACAATAAAGGTGGAACTTTTCATACCCAACAGAGATCGAATATAGTAAATGGTATTGTTGGTTGTAAAAAAGGTTCCGTCCAAAAACTGAAACATTCTTTCGGTTTCTTTATGAAAAGAAGATAGGAGGTCTTTAAATTGTTCAGTGGTTTCCTGTAAATCATAAGCTGTTTTAGCTTCTGTCAAAGAAGCATCCCTAGCCAAAAAGTTCTGAAATAATCCAGCAAATTGGCTTTTTAGGGAATTAACAATATCGGTTGTAGTTTCGAAAGATTCAATCGGGTTATTTTTAATTGCGAGACGCAGTTCCTCAATAAACTGATGAATTTTAATGTTATCCGCATATGCGGGCCTAAAGGTGCCCGAATCCTTGTTTTGCATGTATGTCCGGTTTTCTATATATACATCTTTAGCGATGAAAATATAAATTTTCTTTTTATTCTTGATAGCTGTGCGAAGTTCCTCCATGGTGATTGAAAAATCGCCTGTGGAAGCCTGAGTCCCAAAATGATTTCCAATAATACAGATTACAATATCGCAAGTGGTCAATTCACTATAACAACTATTTTCAATAGTGTCTGTTTGCGTATAAGCTACACCGCCCCTATCATGCATAACTGGCGTATACCCAAGTGATCTAATAAAATCTCCGATATCATTCCGGACATGCTTCAAATCATAATATGTTGAACTAATAAAAACACGCGGCGCAGCCATGATGGATACTCCTCTCTGTTTTTGAAATTATTTTTAGTATAACATTTCGACTTGTTATCTACAAGAAACTTTTGCGCAGAAAGTCCGATTTTAGAACATAAAACAACAAAATACGACACCACTAGGCAAAATCATTTCGCCCGGAGCTGTGTCCCTTCTGAAACTATCCCCGAATTGGTCAGTGTATTGGTCGGAGAAAAAGTAGAAAATTTGGAGAAAACTTTTAGAGCCTGAGGCAAAAGAAAAGTTCCTGATTTCTTGCGAAATCAGGAACTTTTTGGTGGAGACTACTGGACTCGAACCAGTGACCTCCTGCGTGTGAAGCAGGCGCTCTAACCAGCTGAGCTAAGCCTCCATACGGATATGTAATTTTTTTCTGCCCATAAGACGCCGTGCACAACGGCGTCCTATGGGATGGTGACCCGTACGGGATTCGAACCCATGTTACAGCCGTGAAAGGGCCGTGTCTTAACCACTTGACCAACGGGCCATTTGGAAGTCCATGAAGCGCCGGGGCGCTTCATGGATCTGGTAGCGGCACCTGGATTTGAACCGGGGACACTGCGGGTATGAACCGCATGCTCTAGCCAACTGAGCTATGCCGCCAAATGTCTAACCCGAACGGGCATCAATTACTATACCAGAAGGCGGCGGCGTTTGTCAAGTGTTTCTTCGAAAAAAATGAAAAATTTCAAAAAACCGGAAGCAGAGGAGAGACTCGCTGCCGCTGGCAGGGTGCCCCGAGGCCGGCAGCCCGGATACGGTGGGAATGAGGCCGGGCGGCTCCTACCGCCCGGCACCGTCTTTTCAAAAATCCACTCATGTCATCGGGCGGACCGGAACGCATTGTAGAGCCGGAAGAGATCCTCCAGGGCGGCGCACAGATCTGCCCGGGCGGACTGGCGGGCTACCTCCCAGGGCACGGCGCGACGGTTGGTGGACACGATAGCGGTGACGCCCTCTTGATAGGCGTCCTCCGCGCCGGGGGCCACGTCGCCCACTACGGCCACCACCGGGATCCGTGTCTGCCGGGCCCGGTGGGCGATGCCGATGACCACCTTGCCCCGAAGGCTCTGACAGTCGATACGGCCCTCGCCGGTCAGGACCGCGGTGGCACCAGGCAGCAGGGCATCGAAGCCCACGGTGTCCAGGACTGTCTCGATCCCCATCTGCAGGCGACTGCCCAGGAAAGCCATCACACCGGCTCCCATGCCGCCGGCGGCGCCAGCACCGGGAAGGTCTGCGATCTCCCGGCCCAGGTCCTGGCGGATCACCTCCGACAGGTGGCGCAGATTCCGGTCCAGACGGGTCACCATATCAGGGTCGGCCCCCTTCTGGGGGCCGAAGACGGCGCTGGCGCCATTGGGACCGCAGAGGGGGTTGTCCACATCGCACATGGTCACGATCTCCACACCGTTCAGCAGGGGGAAGCGATGGGACATGTCGATCCGGCACAACCGGTCCAGCGTGCCGCCTACAGGGACGTACTCCGCCCCGGTGCCGTCCAGAAAGCGGACGCCCAGAGCGGCGGCACAGCCGCAGCCGCCGTCGTTGGTGGCACTGCCGCCCAGGCCCAGAATGATGCGCCTGGCGCCGTCCCGGATCGCCGCCAGAATCAGCTCTCCCACGCCGTAGGTGGTGGCTCCCTCAGCACAGAGACGGCCTTCCATCAGGGGCAGGCCTGCGGCGGCGGCCATCTCGATCACGGCGGTGTAGCCATCGGCCAGCAGACCGTAAAAACCAGAGATCTTACGAAAATCCGGACCGGTGCAGGGCACCTCTACCCGGTGGCCGCCCATGGCGGCCAGAAACGCCTCCACGCTCCCCTCGCCGCCATCCGCCACGGGAATGGAGACCACCTCTGCATCCGGCACGTGGCGCAGAAGGGCCTCCCGCATCAGCTGGCAGATCTCCAGGGAGGACATGGTCCCCTTGAAGGAGTCCGGCATGAGAATCCACTTTGACATGAGTTTCCTCCTCTCTGGATGCGCGGGGCGGGCGGAAGGCCCGCCCCGGTCCGGTCACGGGTTGACCACGTTGATGGGGGCGCCCTGAAGGTAGGCCCGCACGTTGTCCACGGTGCAGTCCATGATGCGCTGGCGGCTCTCCCTGGGGGCCCAGGAGATATGGGGGGTGAGGATGCAGTTCTTGGCGGTCAGCAGGGGGTTGTCGCCCCGGATGGGCTCTGTGGACACCACATCCAGCCCGGCGGCCGCCACCTTGCCGGAGTTCAGGGCGTCCGCCAGGTCCTGCTCCACCACCATCTGGCCCCGGCTGTTATTGATAATGATGACCCCGTCCTTCATCTTGGCGATGTTCTCCCGGTTGATGATGCCGGTGTTGAAGGGGAACAGGGGCATTTGGAGGCCCAGAACGTCGGACCGGGCGAACAGTTCGTCCAGGGAGACGTACTCCACCCCCAGCTGCAGAGCTTCGTCCCGCTGGCGCATGTCGTAGGCGATGACATGCATCCCCAGGGCCGATGCGATGGCGGCAGTGTGGATGCCGATGTTCCCGCAGCCAAGCAGGCCGTATGTCTTTCCCGCCAGCTCGATCAGGGGGTAGTCCCAGTAGCACCAGTCCGGGCACTGTTCCCATTTCCCGCTCTTTACCGTATCATTATGATAACCGATGTGATGGCAGATTTCAAGCAGCAGGGCGATGGCAAACTGGCTGACGGAATGGGTGCCGTAGACCGGCACGTTGGAGACAGGGATGCCCTTCTCTTTTGCGCAGGCTATGTCGACCACGTTATAGCCGGTGGCCAGCATGGCGATGAAGCGCATGGAGGGACAGGCGTCCATCACTCGGCGGGAGATGGGGGTCTTGTTGGTGAGGACCACCTCCGCACCGCCGATCCGGGAGATGATCTCGTCCTCATCGGTGAGGCTGGTGCGGTCGTAAACCGTCAGGTCTCCCAGCTTCTCCAATTCTCCCCAGCTGAGATCGCCGGGGTTTTCCGTGTATCCGTCCAAAATGACGATGTGCATTTCATTCCTCCTGTCTGTGTGTCCCCCGGCCCGCAGGGGCCGGGGGACAGCCGATTCCACTGGAAAGTCAGCAGGATTGCAGCAGTTCCAGCGGGACGCCGTACCTGACGGCCAGATCCGCGAAGTCCTGCTCAATGGCGGGGCTGATGTCGATACCCTCCCGCTCCGCCTGCCGGGTCAGATGGAACTCGATCTCCCCGGGGATCATGATCTCCCGGAAGCCCGGTGCCGTGGGGGCGGCCTTCAACTCATCATACATGGCGTCGGTCCGCACGACCACGGCCTCGCCGGAACTCTTTCCCACCACAGCCACGGTCTCAAATGCCTCGGAACCGTAGTCGGCAATGCCGGTGGCCTGGTTGATATTCAGGCAGGTGTGATAAAACAGGCAGGTATAACCGTCGGGAGAGGCGTTCTTGACTTCCTCGGAACCCAGCGCTCCGCCATTGCCGGTGATATTGGTGACGACTACGGTCTCACCCAACACATCCTCCAGATATTTTGCATATGTGCGGGCATTAAAGTCAGTGTCGCCCCCGGCGCCCATGGGAACGATCATGTTGATGGATTTGGTGGGCCAGTCAGTGCCGCCATCCTCCGAAGAGGCGTCATCGGCCGGGGTATCCGGGCTGTTGCCGCAGTGGCCGGACTGCGACGCCATGATCGCTCGGGGTGCCATCTATCTGGACCTGTGCTGCCGCTCCCTCTCTATCCGGGTGATCGAACTGATTATCAACGGAACGGACATTGTCAATATCCTGCTGTAGCTGCGGCAGAAATACGGCCCGGTTCCAGCTGCCATCCAGGTTTTGCAGCTCTCCCGCCGGGAACAGTATCTGGGAAAGCCGGCATCCTCCGTGTTCTCCACCCCGGCGTTGAGCCGCATCGTGTCCGCGACGGAGAACACGGACGAGATTATCGCTTACAAAAACACCCACCTGTCCGTCAAAACGAAAAACATGATGATGCACGGCCTCCGGGCTGGAACTGTGGTTTCCCTGCTGAACGCCGCGCAGATCCAGACCACGGAGGACCAGCTGCGCAAAAAGCTCCACTACAAGGGACACAAGGCCAAGTACACCTTCGGGGATATCATCACCCGCAGCCCGCGGATGATAGCCTGTATCCAGGAGGCCAAGGCCTTTGCCCAGACGGACTCCAATATCGTGGTGGTGGGGGAGACCGGTACCGGAAAGGAGCTGTTGAGCCAGAGCATCCACGCCTGGAGCCGTCGGTCACAGAACAACTTCGTAGCCATCAACTGCGCCGCCCTGCCGGAGAACCTGCTGGAGAGCGAGCTGTTCGGCTATGTGGAGGGCGCCTTCACCGGCGCCACCAGGGGCGGTAAGCCGGGCCTGTTTGAGATCGCCCACAACGGCACCATCTTTTTGGACGAGATCTCGGAGATCCCCCTGGGACTTCAGGGGCGGCTGCTGCGGGTCCTGCAGGAGCGGGAGATCATGCGGCTGGGGGACAGTCAGGTGACTCCCATCAATATCCGGGTGATCGCGGCCACCAACAAGAACCTGGAGTCGCTGGTCCGGGCAGGTAAATTCCGCAGCGATCTCTATTACCGCCTGTATGTCCTGTAGCTGAATCTGCCCCCGCTGCGGGAGCGGCAGGAGGACATCCCGCTGCTGACGCAGAGCTTCCTTCGGAACTTCCAGGCTCGGGAGGGCGACGGCTGTCCGCTGGAACTGAGCGATGGCGACTGCCGTCTGCTGCAGAGCTGCCCCTGGCGGGGAAACATCCGGGAGCTGCAGAATTTCTGTGAGCGGCTGGCGGTGCTTTACCGGCCTGGCGTCTCTGTATCTGGCCTGATCGCCCATCTGCTGGAGAGTGCCGCCTCTCCCGAGACGCCGCCCCCGTGCCCGCCGCCGATGCCGAAGGCCGCCCATACCAGGATCGACCTGTCCTATGAGGAGTTGCTGGCCGTTCTTCAGGAATGCGGCGGGAACCGGACGCAGACGGCGGCAAAACTGGGGATCAGCCGGGGGACACTGTGGCGGCTGCTGAAGAAGTATCAGGTCGGACAGACATGAGCAGAGGCATAGCCCATGACGCATGCCGACTGCGGTTTCCAGAGTATGGGCAGGGGAGGGCAACGCTGATGGAACCCCAGCGTACGAGAAAAAGCCCTGTGGCTGTAAAGCCAAAGGGCTTAATGGTTGCTGGTACTCAGTATGTGCAGCATCTGTGCCGCTGGTGGAAGCGGGGCGCCGCTGCAAAGCCTGTCACCCCCACTTTCCTGCCATCACAAGCTTCGTATCCTGTATTCCGGCGTTATAGCCGGAACGCAAGCGATTCCCGACTCCGGCTCACCCCGCTCGAAGGCGCAGTGGAGGACTCAATGCTTGATGCTTGTGCTCCGCCGACAAGCCGAGTCTCCACGAGAAAAGCCCCCTGGCGAAAGCCAGGGGGCTTGATGTTTTTTGCACTTAGTACATGCCGCCCATCTCGCCGCCGGCGGGGGCAGCGGGAGCGGGGGGCTCGGGCTTATCGGCCACCAGAGACTCGGTGGTCAGCACCATGGCGGAGACGCTGGCGGCGTTCTCCAGGGCGCTGCGGGTCACCTTGGCGGGATCGATGATGCCGGCGGAGACCATGTCGCAGTACTCCTCCTTGTAGGCATCAAAGCCGTAGCCGGTCTTGCCGGAGGTGCGGACCTTCTCCAGGATCACGGAGCCATCCAGACCGGCGTTGGCAGCGATCTGACGGATGGGAGCCTCCAGGGCCTTGGCCACGATGCGGACACCGGTCTTTTCGTCGCCCTCCACGCTGGAAAGCAGAGCCTCCACGGCGGGGATCACGTTCACGAAGATGGTGCCGCCGCCGGCCACAACGCCTTCCTCAACAGCGGCGCGGGTGGCGTTCAGGGCGTCCTCGATGCGGAGCTTCTTCTCCTTCATCTCGGTCTCGGTGGCAGCGCCGACCTTGATGACGGCCACGCCGCCAGCCAGCTTAGCCAGCCGCTCCTGCAGCTTCTCCTTGTCATAGTCGCTGGTGGTGGTGGAGATCTGCGTGCGGATCTGGCCCACGCGATCCTTGATGGCCTGGCTGTCGCCGGCACCGTCCACGATGGTGGTGTTCTCCTTGGTGACCTTCACCTGGCGGGCGCGGCCCAGCATATCCATGGTGGCGCTCTTCAGCTCCAGACCGACCTCCTCGGAAATCACGGTGCCGCCGGTCAGAATGGCGATATCCTGCAGCATCTCCTTGCGGCGGTCGCCAAAGCCGGGAGCCTTGACACACACCACGTTCAGGGTGCCGCGCAGACGGTTCACGATCAGGGTGGACAGAGCCTCGCCCTCCACGTCCTCCGCGATGATCAGCAGCTTCTTGCCGGACTGGACGATCTGCTCCAGGATGGGCAGGATGTCAGCGATGACGGAGATCTTCTTGTCGGTAATCAGGATATAGGGATCGTCCAGGTTGGCCTCCATCTTCTCCATGTCGGTGGCCATGTAGGGGGTGATATAGCCCCGGTCAAACTGCATGCCCTCCACGACCTCGGAATAGGTGTCGGCGGTCTTGGACTCCTCAATGGTGATGACGCCGTCGGCAGAGACCTTCTCCATGGCGTCGGCGATCAGCTTGCCGATCTCCTCGTCGCCGGAGGACACAGCACCGACACGGGCGATGTCCTTGGAGCCGTCCACGGTCTTGGCCTGCTTCTTGACCTCGGCCACCGCGGCTTCCACGGCCTTGGCCATGCCCTTCTTCACCACGATGGGATTGGCGCCGGCGGCCAGATTCTTCAGACCCTCATGGATCATGGCCTGGGCCAGCAGGGTGGCGGTGGTGGTACCGTCGCCGGCCACGTCGTTGGTCTTGGTGGAGACCTCCTTCACCAGCTGGGCGCCCATGTTCTCAAAGGGATCGTCCAGTTCGATCTCCTTGGCGATGGTCACGCCGTCATTGGTGATGAGGGGAGCGCCGTACTTCTTGTCCAGAACCACGTTCCGGCCCTTGGGACCCAGGGTGATCTTGACAGTATCGGCCAGAGAGTTGACGCCGGCTTCCAGGGCCTTCCGGGCCTCGTCGCCGCGCTTGATGAGCTTAGACATAGTAATCAAACCTCCTGTAATAGAGCTTCATGTTTCATAAATTAGGGATGGGGAGTTAGGAATTGGGAATTTTGGCGTCCGGCAGAGCCAAACGATTTGAAATTGGCCGTTGCAGGCGGCTCCACAATTTCCGATTCCTGATTGCAAGCGGGAGCGGGAGATTTATTCCACGATCGCCAGAATGTCGTTCTGACGGACAACCACGTACTCCACGTCCTCCAGGGTGACCTTGGTGCCGGCGTACTGGCTGGTGATGACCTTGTCGCCGGGCTTCACGGTCATGACAACGTCCTTGCCGTCCACGTTGCCGCCGGGACCCACGGAGATGACTTCCGCCACGGAGGGCTTCTCCTTGGCGCTGCCGGTGAGGATAATGCCGCCCTTGGTGGTCTCCTCGGTCTCCACCATCTTCAGAATGACACGGTCTGCGAGCGGAGTGAGTTTCATAATGGGGTTCCTCCTTATAGAAATAAAAATTTGAAAAACAAGTTCAGCGTTAGCACTCATATCATTCGAGTGCTAACGCTGCTATCATAGCGCAATGTTTTCCATTTGTAAAGGGGGTATCTATGAAGAATTTGTGAATTCCGAAAAAATCTCCCTCTCAGAAGGGGAGCGCATGGGAGCCGTCCTGCTGGACAGGAGAATTCAACTGTCATGACCAGCTTTCTGCCCAAACGGCTGCCTCAGGCGGACTGACGGCTTCACATCTCACTGTGCCGCATGAAACAGCTCTGCTTGGGGTTACGCATTCTTCACGGATACGATTTTCACCGGCGCAAATACTGTACAATTCACGGGAAAAAGTTTCCAAATATAAAGAAATTTTTGATTTTTATCAAGTGTTCCGTATAATACGAGGTTTCTTTATATGCTGTTGTTGCGGGTTATCCCATACCTCCCTGAAAAATTTTTCAACACAGCATCCGGCCTCGGTCAATGGTCGAGATGAACGGCAAGCCGCCATGGACAGGAGCGGAGGCTGACGCGCCTTTAATGCAATATTTTTATGGCTTTTTCACTGTTCAATAGGAAGTAAGCTTCTTAAAATTTCTCTTGACATTTTCGCTGCCCTAATTTAATATGAAGTCAGCTTCCTAAGAAGTTAACTTCCTATTTGAGGAGTGAGGAGCGTGAAAACGATTATCAAGGATTTGCGAACTGCCGCAGGATTGACGCAGCAGCAGCTTGCGAACCGGGTTCGTGTGACAGTAAGAACGATCAATTCCATAGAAAGAGGCGAATACAATCCATCGCTTGTTCTGGCCTACAAGATCGCACAGGTATTTCATACGACCGTTGAAGAGTTGTGCTGCTTGAAAGAAAATGTAGAATGTGAGGAAAATCAGGATGAAGATCACAAATAAGAAAATGTTTATCCGGGGGATTTTATTATTACTGCTTGCCGTTGGTATTGGAATATCAAGATTTTGTATATTTACCGAGGCTACGCATGGTATTCCAAAGGCGGTTATCGGCATAGGTATCTGCTTACTTGCAGCTCTTTATCACATGGTAATGGCCCTGCATATTGACGGCGAGGACGAGGGAGCGGAGGAAAAATAACTATGCAATTATTTGGCGGAAAGGGTAAGATGCTGGGCCTGCTCTTGGTATTGGCTGCCTTCGGCAGCTTTTATCTGGGTGATATTACCGCGTTCACAACCTCGCAAAAAGCTATCGCAGGGGTTGCTCTCTTTATTATTGTTCTGCTGGCCGGCATTTCCCTTCTGAAACCTAAAAAAACGGAAGAGGATATGATTGCGGAACAGGATGAGAGAAATCAGTATATCGAATTGAAATGCGCTGAAAAAGCATTTCGGGTCGCACTGTACGCTTCATTTATGACCATTATAGCCGGCATGATTGCCTTTGGCCTGACAAGGGAATATGCCTTTATCTGGTTGGTTATGGGGGGGATTGTGCCTTACGGAACATCAAGAATTGCCTATATCGTTTCTGCATTCCGATACGACAAGCCATAAATGGAAGCAGGAAAGCACTGAATGAAAAATTAAGAGGCCAGGACACCTCCTTCGGGTGTGTCCTGGCCTCTATTTATCAATTATTCTAGTTGACTATTATACCGTGCCGAGGCGCAGCGGTTGAATGATCGTAGGATGCCTATAATAGCAGAAAAGCTGTGGAATATCGACGCTTCCTTGGCTTTCGGTCAAATCCTGCCGTGGCATTGGGACTGCACCCCTTCGGCCCGAAGAAGTTCACCCGCTTCTCCGCGAGTACCAGCCGCACCTCCCGGCTCCGGAGGCTCTCCCCGTCCAGACAGGTGACGATGTCCGCCTCCCCGGGGCTGGCGGTGATCACCACCTGCCGGGACGTCACCATTCGGGCGATGTGGGGAAATTTCCAATACTCCCCGGCGGAGTAGGCCGGGAACAACCGGGCGAAGGTGCGCTTCGGCACGTTTTTCACCAGGATGGTCTCCAGCACTCCGTCGTCCATCCGGGCCTCCGGCACCGGCATGGAGCCGCCGCCGTAGTACCGGCCGTTGCACATGGACACCAGAGCGAAGTCATCCTCCAGGACCTCCCCGTCCAGCTCCACCCGCCACCGGCGGCCGATGGGCTTGAAGAGAAAATTCACCGCCACGGACAGCAGGTAACTCCCCCGGCCGGAGAGGCCCGGCACATTTCCGTACCGGTGGACGGTGTCAGCAATGCGGGCGTCAATGCCGCTGCAGGCGATGGTGAGGCACAGGCGGCCGTTGCAGTCGATGAGATCCAGGGGGAATTCCGGCCCGTCCCACAGATGTTCCGGGTCGGAGAATTTTGCAGCGTCCGGGCCGAAGTTCTTCAGAAAGTCGTTGCCTGTGCCGGCGGGGATTACCGTCATGGCGGCGTTGGGAAACCCGGCGATGCCGTTGGCCGCCTCGTGGACGGTGCCGTCCCCGCCGCAGGCGTAGATGCGCACCGGCTCCCCGGTCTCTGCCAAGGCGCGGGAGAGGACCTCCGCTCCGCCGGGGCGGTCCGTCAGCAGGCACCGGCAGTCCAGATTGTGGGCCGCGGCCAGACGGTCCGCCAGGGCGCGGATGCGGGCAGTCTGGTCCTGCTTCCCGGCATGGGGGTTGATCAAAAAGACATGGCGCATGACAGGCCCCCCTTGGCGAAATATGAGATAAGAGTGAAGAGATGAAAGATGAGGACTGTCAGCGGCGATCTCTCCTGTCTTTTAACCTTTGTCTGGCTCTGTCTTTGCGCCTCCGTGGTAGAAGAAGGCGTCGCATTTGAGCATGCCGTTGTAGAGCTTGCGTTTCTTCTCCGCGCTGCGGCCGAAGGCGCGCTCAAACTCTGTGTGGGAGGAGAGCACCAGCACGCGCCAGCCCGCCGGCAATGTCCGGGCAGCTTTGCCGAAGGAGCGGTACAGGGCCTCCGCCTCTCTCTTTTCCAGCAGCCGCTCACCGTAGGGCGGATTGGTCACCAGCTGGCCGTAGTCGCTGTCCCGGTGGAACTTTCCGGCATCCGCCACCTCGAAGCGCACGCAGTCGTCCACCCCCGCCAGCTCCGCGTTGTGGCGGCTCAACTCCACCGCACTGGGGTCGATGTCCCCGCCCCAGATGTCGTACTGGCCGTGGAATTCTTGATCCATGGCCTCTTCGGCCGCGTCCAGCCACAGCTTGGCGGGGAGGCTCTGCCACTTTTGGGCGGCAAAGCGCCGGTCCAGGCCTGGGGCCCGGTTTTTGGCGATCAGCGCCGCCTCGATGGGAATGGTGCCGCTGCCGCAGAAGGGGTCGCAGAACGGATCCCTCCCCCGGTAGCGGGAGAGCAGCACCAGGGCGGCGGCCAGCGTCTCCCGCAGGGGGGCGCCGTTGTTGTGGGCCCGGTAGCCCCGCTTGTAGAGTCCGTCGCCGGAGGTGTCCAGGTACACGGCTGCGGTGTCCTTGATGAGGGCGAACTGGATCTGATAGCGGTCCCCGGTCTCCGGCAGGGTCTCGCAGCCGTAGGCCTGGCCAAGCCGCTTGGCAGCGGCCTTTTTCACAATGGCCTGGCAGGCGGGGACGGAGTGGAGCTGGGAGGAGATGGAGTAGCCCTTCACCGGGAACTCCCCGTCCCGGGGGATGCAATCCTCCCAGGGGATGGCGGCCACGCCCTGAAACAGCGCCTCGAAATCCGGGGCCGGGAAGCTGGCCAGCTCCACCAGCACCCGGGCGCCGCAGCGCAGGTTGATGTTCAGCCGGGGGATGTCCGCCGGGCCGCCGTCGCAGTGGACCCGGCCGTTTTCGGCCCGGACGTTTTTCAGGTCCAGCCGCCGCAGCTCGTCGGCCACCAGGGCCTCCAGCCCGAAGAGGCAGGGAATGGTGTATTTCATGGGGGTTCCTCCTTGGCGGGGCATACAGATGCCCGTGGATTTTCATTGGAGCCGGTGGAAGAGAGGCTCTCAGGGGGCGGCGTGGCCCAGCGTTCTGCGCTCCACGCGAATGGTGTAGACCTCCGACCCGTCGGCGCTGCCATGGCATCCCGGTACCGTGGAAGTCGCCACATTCCAACCCATCTGGCGGCGCATGTCGTTGGCGAACTTTTTGATGTTCTGCTTGCTCAGCGTACAGCCGCAGCGGAAGACAACATTCACATTCGCATAGCGGGATGTTCCGTCATCCATCGGGCTGAGCGTCCACGCCAGATCGTGGACATGGGGGTCCGGCCGCTCCACGCCAAAAGCGTCTGCAAATGCATTCAGATCGTCAATCTCGAAGAGGTCGCTGCTGTATTCCCCGGGCCAGACGGCATAGAGCCGGATCTCTCCGGCAGCGGCCCGGCGGTAGGCCTCTGCGGCAGAGGAGAAATCGTGGCCCACCTGCGTGAGACTGCCCGCAGCATCCAGAGACAGGTAGCAGACCAGGCTGCCTCTGTATGGAAAGGGATTGGCCTTCGCACTTCTTGGCTGACGCATGGAACATCCTCCTTGCTGCCTCCGCCTCAGCGGGGCGTTTTTCCTATTATAATGCAGACTGCGGAAAATGTCGAGATGCCCGCCGGCTCTTGCCGCAACTGCCGCCGGCGGGCCGGGAGGTTTTGTAACCAAAATGAAATGGTATTTGCAAAATGGGCATGATACAATAACGATAAACGCCGCCGGAGCCGCACTTCCCGGACGGAAACCTGAAGTTGCACGGGATTTTGCCGGATGCAAAGCAGAGTTGGTGGAAACGGCGGGGCGGTTCTGCTAAAATGACAGACAGAGAGGAGAGGCGTATGGCATTTGGAGAGCGGTTGCAGGAGCTCCGCCGGGCCCGGGGCATGACCCAGGAGGACTTTGCGGCCCAGCTGAAGGTCTCCCGGCAGGCGGTGAGCAAGTGGGAGTCCTGCCGGGGATACCCGGAGCTTGAGAAGATCATCTATATCTGCAACCGCTACGGCGTCACCATGAATGACCTGTTCTGCGAGGAGGTCCCCCTGGGCGGCCAAGAGACGCCGGCGGCGCCGGAGCGGATGGAGTCCCGGACACTGAAAACGGCGCTGGGAGATTTTGTGAGCAACCTGTCCCCGGCCAACAAATGGGCCGGAGTGGGGGGGCTGGCGGCAGTGACTGCCCTGGTGGCCCTGTGTATGCTGTATTTGAAAGGAGGCGGAGACAGCGAAATGACGGCATTGTGGATTGCGGCCATCGTGGTCTTTGGCGTGGTGGAGGCGGTGACCGCCGGGCTGGTCTCCATCTGGTTCGTGCCCGGCGCCGTGGCGGGTCTGATCGCCGCCATGGCGGGGGCGGGGCTCCTGATCCAGCTGGTGCTGTTCCTGGCGGTGTCGGCGGCGGCCCTGGCGGCCACCCGGCCCCTGGTGAAAAAGCTCTCCGCCGGGCGGGCTGTGCCTACTAACGCGGACCGGGTGCTGGGCCGCACCGCCAGAGTCACGGAGACCATCGACAACGACAGCGCCTCCGGCGCCGTCTATGTGGACGGCAAGACCTGGACCGCCCGCAGCGCCGACGGATCGGTGCTCCCGGCGGGCAGCCGGGTGGAGATCCGGCGGATGGAGGGTGTGAAGCTCATTGTGGAAGCGGCGCAGAAAGCGCCTGATAAAAAAGAGGAGGTTGTGTGAATATGATGGATGTGCTCAAGTGGGTTCCGCTGTTGATCCTGGTGGTGCTGATCCTGATCCTGCTGATCGGGAACATCGTCATCGTCCAGCAGTCCAAGGCCTATGTGGTGGAGCGGCTGGGAGCGTTCCGGACCGTGTGGGGCGTGGGACTGCACCTGAAGGTGCCCTTTGTGGAGCGGGTGGCCAAGAAGGTGTCCCTGAAGGAGCAGGTGGCGGATTTCGCGCCCCAACCCGTCATCACCAAGGACAATGTCACCATGCAGATCGATACGGTGATCTACTTCCAGATCACGGACCCGAAGCTGTATACCTACGGCGTGGAACGGCCCATGAACGCCATTGAGAACCTGACCGCCACCACCCTGCGGAACATCATCGGCGAGATGGAACTGGACCAGTCCCTGACAAGCCGGGACACCATCAACGCCAAGATGCGCGCCATTCTGGACGAGGCCACGGACCCCTGGGGCATCAAAGTCAACCGGGTGGAGCTGAAAAACATTATCCCGCCCAAGGAGATCCAGAACGCCATGGAGAAGCAGATGAAGGCGGAGCGGGAGCGCCGGGAGTCCATCCTCCAGGCGGAGGGGCAGAAGCAGTCCCAGATCCTGGTGGCGGAGGGCGAGAAGCAGTCCCTGATTCTCAAGGCGGATGCCGCCAAGCAGGCCGCCATCCTGAAGGCCGAGGGCGAGAAGGAGGCCCGCATCATGGCCGCCGAGGCGGAGGCCCAGGCCATCATGCAGGTGCAGACCGCCCTGGCGGACTCCCTGAAGCTGCTGAATGCCGCCGCCCCCAATGACCAGGTGGTGAAGCTGAAGGCTCTGGAAGCCATGCAGAAGGTGGCGGACGGCAAGGCCACCAAGATCATCATTCCCAGTGAGCTCCAGGGGCTGGCAGGACTCGCTGCCAGCGCCAAGACGGTGTTCGACACAGAGGACCCCAAGGGGGAGTGAGGGAAAAGCAGTACAGGCGCACAGCAAAAGCTGTGCGCCTGTATTTTGCAAATTGGGCAGAGGGCGCAGTCCTTCATGTCCATTGCCGGGACGATGGGAGCCGGTGCCGGAAGAGCGTATTCCCATGATCCCATACAGACCCGCGCCGTAAGGGCTTCGGTCGGGACCTGCTGCGGCCGGGAGGGTCAGGTGCAGTCTGCGTCCCGCTGAATTGCCCGCGGCGGTCTGGAGTTCTGCCCTGTCTACGCGGGGAGGTTCGCCCAATGAGAGGCGCGCCCCGGAAGCCCGGTTTGGGGCACAGTGATTACAGCGATTTTTACCCATTAACCGCCGGTTAAAAGATCGTCAGAAAAATTGAACACCTGTCGATTGCAGCGCACCGCCGGAGATGGTATTCTGGGGACAGATCACAAGAGGGGGCTTTGCCATGCAGATCCACGAGATTATCCGCACCCGGCGGACGGCACTGGGGCTGACACAGGAGCAGCTGGCGGGGAAGCTGGGGGTATCAGCCCCGGCGGTGAACAAATGGGAAAGGGGAAACTCCTACCCGGACATCACCCTGCTGCCGGTGCTGGCCCGGACGCTGCGGGTGGACCTGAACACACTGTTGTCCTTTCAGGAGGACTTGACGGAGACGGAGATCGCGGAGTTTTTGAACCGGCTGTACGAGGTGTCCCGGACCGAGGGGTGCGGCGCGGCCTTTTCCCTGGCAGAGGAGAAGCTGCGCCAGTTCCCCAACAGCGACGCGCTGGCATACAGCGCTGCGGGGCTGCTGGAGGGTCTTCTGACCCTGTTCCCCGGCACCGATGAGACAGCCCGGCCCGGCCGGGAGGACTTTGTCGCGGGCCTGTACGAGCAGGCCGCCCAGAGCGCGGACCCCAAAATCCGGGAGTGGGCGACCTATACCGTGGCGAGCCGCTGCATCGCCCGGGGGGATCTGGACCGGGCGGAGGCGCTGTTGGACCAGATCTCCAACACCCACCGGGACAAGCGGGAACTGCTGTCCGCCCTGCGGCGGAAGCAGGGGCGGACCGAGGAGGCCTGGACCCTGCTGGAGCGGGAGCTGTTCGACCGGGCCCACGGCATCCAGACCACGCTGCTGTCCCTGATCGAGATGGCCCAGGCAGAGGGAGACCGGCAGCGGGCCCAGGGCTTTTGCGACGCCGCCCGGCGGGCGGGAGAGGCCCTGGACCTGAGCGATTACGCAGTGCTGTCCGCCCCCTTCCAGCTGGCGGCGGCGGAGCAGGACGGCCCGGCGGCGCTGGACCTGCTGGACCGGCTGCTGCATAGCCTGACAGTGCCTTGGGATCTGAGTGCCTCGCCCCTGTACCGGCATCTGGCCACCAAGGAGGCCGCCGGAGAGGCCCAGTCGGTGCTGCTGGAGCCCCTTCTGGACCAGGTGGAGGCAGACCCGGACTGCGCCTTCCTCCGGGAGATGCCGGAGTATGGGACGATGGTGGAGAAGTACCGGCGCGCCGCAGATGGGGCATGAGCTGGCGGGACCCGCCGGGCGGCGGATGAGACTGTCCGGTTCTGCCGGTGGCAGGACGCGGCGTGCCGCAGTTCTGCATTCCCTGCGGACCGTGCGGGAAAAAGAAAAAGCGGAAGGACGAAAGTCCTTCCGCTTTCATGCGTCTCAGCCGAACAGGGCATCGCCGCTCTTGAAGCCCAGGCCGGGGTGGAAGTCGAACTTCACCGCGCCCACGGCCACGTCGGGACCCACGGCCCGCTGGATGCGGGCGATGCCCTCGTTGCCGAAGCCGGCGCACAGCTCCATAGCGGTGACGCCTCCGGCGGCCAGCTCCTTCGCGGCAGCCTCCGCCTCAGCGTAGGTCTTGCAGCCCACCACGTTCAAATGGATGCTAGGGGTGGATACCACGGTGCGGGTGGTCTCATCGGCATCGCCGATAAGAAAGAGAAATGCGGCTTGCAGTGCCATTGTTATGTAGACCTCCCTGAAAATCAAGAATCAGAGCGAACAGATAAGAGATGCCGCTTTCCCTGCGGCTCTCTTATCTGCACACCCGTTATCTGGTATGTCACAGTCTGGTGACCACGGGGATAACCATGGGATTGCGCTTGGTGGTTTTGAACAGGTAGCTGCTGACGGCGGACTTGACGGAACCCTTCAGTTCCCCGTCATCCCGGCCCCGCTTGCGGGAGACGTTCTCCGCCGCGTCCCGGGCCACGCTCTGCAGTTCCTTCATCAAGTCCCCGGACTCCTTCACGTAGATGAAGCCCCGGGTGATGATCTCCGGCTCGCTGAGGAGGTTGCCGTCATGGGCGGAGATGGGCAGGACCACCACCACCATGCCGTCTTCTGCCAGGCGCTTGCGGTCCCGCATGACCACGGCGCCCACGTCGCCCACGCCGGAGCCGTCCACATATACCTCACCGGAGGGAACGGTGCCGCCCAACTTGATGGTCTTGGCCGTGATCTCGATGACGGAGCCGTTGTCGGCAATGGCGATATGGTTGCGGTCCATGCCCATGTCCTGGGCCAGCTGGGAGTGGATCTGGAGCATCCGCTGCTCGCCGTGGAGGGGGATGAAGAACCGGGGCTTCGTCAGGGCGTGGATGATCTTCAGCTCCTCCTGGCAGGCGTGGCCGGACACGTGAAGCATGTCGGCCCGATCATAGACCACCTTGACGCCCTTGCGGAACAGCTCGTTGATGACCCGGGACACCGTCACCTCGTTGCCGGGGATGGCGCTGGCGGAGATGATGACCTTGTCCCCGGCGCCGATCTCCACCTGCTTGTGCTGAGAGAAGGCCATGCGGTACAAGGCGCTCATCTCCTCGCCCTGGGAACCGGTGGTGACGATGACCTGCTTGTTCTTGGGCAGGCCCTTGATCCGGTTGATGTCCACCAGGGTGTTCTTGGGCACCTTCATATAGCCCAGCTCTGTGGAGACCTTCATGATATTTTCCATGGACCGGCCCGTGACGGCCACCTTCCGGCCGAAGGCCGCGGCGGCATCCAGCACCTGCTGGATCCGGTGGACGTTGGAGGCGAAGGTGGTGACGATGATCCGGTCCTCGCATCCCTGGAACTGGCGCTTGAAGGTGGCGCCCACCGTCTTTTCAGAGGGGGTAAAGCCCGGACGCTCCACATTGGTGGAGTCCGCCAGCAGTGCCAGGACGCCCTCCTTCCCCAGCTCGCCGAAGCGGGCAAGGTCGATGACCTCCCCGTCGATGGGGGTGGAGTCGATCTTGAAGTCGCCGGTGTGGACGATGGTGCCCATGTGGGTGTGGATGGCAAAGGCCACGGAGTCGGCGATGGAGTGGTTCACATGGATGAACTCCACAGTGAACTTGCCGGCCCGGACGCTCTTGCCCGGCTCCACCGTGATGAGCTTGGTGCTTTTCACCAGCCCATGCTCCTCCAGCTTCAGCTTGATGAGCCCCGCGGTGAACCGGGTGCAGTAGATGGGCATGTTCAACTGCTTGAGCACATAGGGAATGGCACCCACGTGATCCTCGTGCCCGTGGGTGATGAACAGACCCCGGATGCGGGCCCGGTTCTTGATGAGGTAGCTGACGTCGGGAATGATGAGGTCGATGCCGTACATGTCATCCCCGGGGAAGGCCATGCCGCAGTCCACCACGATGATCTCGCCGCCGTACTCATAGGCGGTCATGTTCTTGCCGATCTCATTGAGACCGCCCAGGGGGATGATTTTCAATTTTTCTGCCATAGATCGATGATACTCCTTTGAAAAAATATGTAAAATACCCCCATAACAGCGGAAATGGCGCAAAATGAGCGCACGCAAACAAGAGACGCCCGTAGCCTGCGCGGCCCCGTTTCGCCGGCAGGGGTTCGGTCACGTCATTCCGTTGAAACCGTATGGGGTTTTATTTGACTGAGGCGGAGCGGCGCTCCGCACCAGTGAAATACTGTGGAACTGTGTAAAAAAGGGCGGAAAAGCAGTTGCTTCTCGACGCGCACTTTGTTATACTGAAACGAAGGCGCGGCCCAGGCAGAGGCACGCCCCGCGGCGCTCCGACAGCCGGCGGCCTGCCGCCGGCGGACACGGAAGGCCGCACCATTCTGCCCCTAGTATAGCACAGGTCAAGCGTTTTGTATACATTTTTTTCAAGAAAACCAAGATGACCGGCGGAAGGGCCGGAGAAAGGGAGTGAAGGGACATGCGGGCAACGATCAAGATGATCGCAGAACGGGCGGGCGTCTCCATCGGCACGGTGGACCGGGTGCTCCACGACCGGCCGTATGTGAAGGAGGAGGTCCGGCGGCGGGTGCTGGAGGTGATGGAGGAGCTGGATTACCAGCCAAACCGGGTGGCCAGCGCCCTGGCCACCAGCGGCATGGCCCGGCATTTCGCTATCATCCAGCCCACGTGGGAGAGCTATGTGGGCGAGGCCATGGCCGCTGGCGTGGCGAAGTTCCGGCAGGACCGTCAGGACTACAATGTGAGCGTCACCATCCACCCGTACCGCCAGGGGCGGATGGAGGACTGCCTGCACCTGCTGGACACGCTGGCGGAGGAGGTCCAGGGGATCGCCCTGTGCGCCGCGGACTGCCCCCAGGTGCGCCAGAAGCTGGAGCTCCTGGCGGAGCGGCGGATGCCGGTGGTGACCTTCAACTCCGACATTGCAGGCGCCCGGCGGCTGTGCTACGTGGGGGAGGACGCCCACCACGCCGGCCGGGTGGCCGGGGACATCGCCGCCAAGTTCCTCAGGCCCGGAGACCGGATCCTGCTGGTGTACGCCGACCACGGCTACGCCGGACACAAGGGCCGGGCAGACGGCTTTCTGGAGCGGCTTGCGGAGCGGGGGCTCCGGCAGGAGGACTGCCGGGTGGCAGAGACCCACGACAACTATGATGAGACACTGGCAGCGGTGACCGCCGCTTTGGCGGAAGAGCCGGACCTGAAGTATATCTATATGGCCAACCGCTCCGTGCCTGCGTGCATGGAAGCCCTGCGCGGGGCCGGCCGGATGGGACAGGTGCGGGTTCTGGCCCACGACAACAGCCCGGAGACGCGGACCTTCCTGCGGGAGGGACTGCTGGACTTCATCATTGACCAGAACCTGACCTACCAGAGCCGCAAGGCCCTGTCGCTGCTGTTTGATGCGGTGGTGGAGCACCGGACGCCGGAGCGGGACTGTTTCTATCCGGAGAGCCCCATCCTCACGGCGGAGAACTGCTGAAAGACTTTCTCCGGCGCCGGCTTCCCGCGGAGGCCGACTCTGGGGGAAGCTGTTTTTGGGAAAAGCTGTGTACGCAAACAGAAGGAGAACCGTGTCATGGAACAGACGAAAAAGCCGCTGCCTGGAGCGGTACTGCTGCTGGCGGCCCTGGGATTTGTGCTGGGGACCTGCGAATTTGTGATTGTGGGCATTCTGCCGGAGATCGCGGAGGGGCTGAACACCTCTCTGGCGGCAGTGGGAAAGCTGGTATCGGTGTTCGCCGCCTGCTACGCGGTGGGGACGCCTGTGATCACTGCAGCTACCGGCGGAATCTCCCGCCGGAAGCTGCTGGCGGTGCTGATGGGGGTGTTCCTCCTCACCAGCGCGGCAAGCTTTGCCGCTCCTAATGTGGCGGTGCTGTATGCCACCCGGGTAGTGGCGGCGCTGGTGTCCGGTACGCTGACGGCGGTGGCCATGCTCTATGCCAAGGAGGTCGCCGCCCCGGAGCAGACCGCCCGGGCCATCTCGCTGGTATACGGTGGCTTTTCCGTGGCAGCGGTGCTGGGAGTGCCCCTGGGCACTGCCGTGTGCCAGATCCTGGGCTGGCGGTGGACCTTCGCCGTGATCCTGGCTATGGGCGCAGCGCTGCTGCCGCTGCTGCTGCGCTCCCTGCCCGCGGTGCCGGCACAGGCGGACAGCGGGCTTCTGAAGTCCTTTTCCATCCTATGGGACCCCCGATGCTCCCTGTGTGTGGGGATGATCCTGTGCAGCGCCTCCGCCACCTATATCGTGTACACCTATCTCTCGCCGATCCTGACAGAGACACTGGGGCTTCCAGCGGGGGCGGTGAGCCCGCTGCTGCTGGTGATGGGAGCGTGCAGCGCCGCCAGCAATCTCATCTCCGGCCGGCTGGGGGAGCGGGGCGGCCTCCGGACCCTGCCCATGGCCTTCGCCGCCCAGGCGGTGCTGTTTGCCCTGCTGCCGCTGCTGCTGGGAAACCGGTGGGCGGGCCTTGCGGGGGTCTTTGCCATGGGGCTGCTCATGTACCTGCTGAACACCCCGGCCCAGATGCACGCGCTGTCTCTGGCAGAGCAGGATTACCCCTTCGCTTCCAGCCTGTGCGCCTCCGTACAGCCGGTATCCTACAACTTCGGCATTGCTATCGGCTCCTTCATCGGCAGCGCCGTGCAGGAGGGGTGGGGATTCCGCCCCCTGGGCCTGCCGGCGGCAATGTTCGCCCTGGCGGCACTGGGGCTGAACCTGCTGCTTCTGCGCGCCAACGGCCGCCGGACGGCCGCGGCGGCATCCTGAGGACCATCAAAACAGGCTCGGGCCGGATCAGCCCGGGCCTGTTTTAACAGTTGCTTCTTGTGGGAAAAACTGCTATACTATTCTCCAATATGGGTATGTATGCGTCCCTTTCAAAAGGAGACCTGATCGAGATGAACAACAAGAAGCTCTCCCGCCTGCTGGAGCCCAATCTCAAGCTCTACTTCCTCTGCATGATCGTCTTCGCGGCGGCCACCGCCACGGTGAGCCTGCCTCTGGGACTGGTGGAGATCGCCTGCACCGTGGGCCTGTATGCCTATTTCACCAACCGTAACCAGAAGCGGCGGCAGAACATCCTCCAGTACATTGATAATGTCACCGGCAGCGTGGATACCGCCAGCAAATCCACCCTCATCAACTCTCCGCTGCCCATCATGGTGTTCCGGCCGGACACCGGCGAGGTGATCTGGAGCAATGAGAACTTCCTGCAGCTGGCCGGCGTGCGGGAGCACCTGTTCGAGATGAAGGTGGAGGATGCAGTACCGGATTTCCCCGTTCAGTGGATGCTGGAGGGAAAGCAGGAGTGCCCGGACCGGGTGGTGATGAACAGCCGGCGGTTCCGGGTGTACGGCAGCCTGGTGCGGGCCAAGGGCCGGGGGGCCGAGCAGAACCTGGTGGCCACTACCTACTGGGTGGATACCACAGAGGCCGACGACCTGCGGGAGCGGTACACCGCCACCCGGCCGGTGCTGGCCATTTTGATGGTAGACAACTACGAGGACCTGATGAAGGCATGCGCCGATACCCAGCGCAGCGCCGTGCTGGCCCAGATCGACGAGAAGCTGAACAACTGGGCCGCCTGCGCCGACGGCCTGCTGCTGAAGACGGAGCGGGACCACTACCTCTTCATCTTTGAGGAATGCCACTACGACCACTTTGTGGAGGAGAAGTTCTCCATCCTGGATGCCATTCGGGAGATCAAGGTGGGGGATGTGTGCCCCACCCTCTCCATCGGCATTGGCAAGGATGCCGACGCTATGGCGGAGCTGTACCGCAACGCCCGTCTCAGCCTGGAGATGGCCCTCAGCCGGGGCGGAGACCAGGCGGTGGTCCGGGGAAAGGTGGACTTCCAGTTCTACGGCGGCCGCAGCAAGTCCACGGAAAAGCGCACCAAGGTGAAGTCCCGGGTCATGGCCAGCGCCCTGAACGAGCTGATGGCCGACGCGTCCGAGATCTATATCATGGGCCACAGCTTTGCGGACATGGACGCCGTAGGCGCCGAGGCGGGGCTCTACTGCATTGCCCGCAAGCACGGCAAGCGGGCCCAGATGGTCATTGATCTGGAGCACAACGCCGCCGGAGCGGTTTTGGCCAAGCTCCAGGCGTTGCCGGAGTATGCGGGGGCGTTCACCTCCGGGGCGGAGGCATTTTTGAAAATGAGGCCGGGCGCTCTGGTCATTGTGGTGGACACCAACCGCCCCGACATGGTGGAGAGCCCCCAGCTGCTGGAGTCCAGCAATCGGGTGGCGGTGATCGACCACCACCGCCGGGCGGCCAGCTACATCGAAAACGCCGCCTTCAGCTTCCACGAACCCTATGCCTCCTCCGCCAGTGAGCTGGTGACGGAGCTCTTGCAGTATCTGGTGGAGCCCGCCGATCTGCTGCGGGAGGAGGCGGAGGCGCTGCTGGCCGGCATCGTGCTGGACACGAAGCACTTCACCCTGCGCACCGGCGGCCGGACTTTTGAGGCGGCGGCCTTCCTCCGCCGGGCGGGGGCCGACACCACCGACGTTCAGCGGTTGTTCCAGAGCGATCTGAGCGAGATGGTGTCCCGCTACGACATCATCCGCCGGGCGGAGCTGTACCGGGAGGACATCGCCGTGGCGGCCATCGACCAGGAGGGCGTGGACCGGGTGACGGCGGCCCAGGCGGCGGACGAGCTGCTGAGCCTCAAGGGCGTGAAGGCGTCCTTTGTGGTATTCCCCAGTGGGGAGAACGTGCAGATGTCCGCCCGTTCTCTGGGAGAGGTGAACGTCCAGGTGATCCTGGAGGCCCTGGGCGGCGGCGGCAACTCCACCACTGCCGGCGGCCGTGTGGAGAACACAGATGTGGAGACGGTGAAGAGTCGTCTGCTGGAGGCCATCGATGCGTATTTTGAAAAGTGAGGGGGAGCGCGGCCATGAAGCGGTTTCTTTCCACATTTGGCATCTGCTTGGCGCTGGTGGAGGCATTCATCTTTTTCGGAGGATACCAGCTCTTTGATTTCAGCCGGCGCTGGTATTTGGCAGGCGCGTCCATCGCCCTGGTTCTGGCGGTGCTGGTGTGCATTCTGGTTCATCAGAATGACCGGCTGGAGGCGCTGGAAAAACGGACCCGGCAGCTGGAGGAACAAATTCAGAAACAGAACGACTAAAAGGAGACGTTATCATGAAAGTGATTTTACAGCAGGATGTGAAGGGCCAGGGAAAAAAGGGCCAGATGGTGGAGGTGTCCGAGGGCTATGCCCGGAACTTCCTCCTGCCCCGGAAGCTGGCCATCGCCGCCACGGCGGACGCCATCAACACCATGAACCTGAAGGAGAAGGCCCGCAAGGCTGAGGAGGCCCGGCAGAAGGCGGAGGCGGAGGCCACCGCCGAGAAGCTGAAGGAGTGCATGGTGAAGCTCACCGCCAAGGCCGGCAACGGCGGGCGGCTGTTCGGCGCCGTCACCACCAAGGAGATCTCCGACGGGCTTAGGCAGCAGTTCGGCATCGACATCCCCAAGCAGAAGCTGGTGCTGGACGAGCCCATCAAGGCGTTCGGATCCTATCAGGTGAAGGCCAAGCTGGGGTTTGAGGTCAACGGGACGGTGTACGTCTCCGTGTTTGAGGAAAAATAAAGGGAGTTCCTCTGTTTGGGGGCACGCTCTGGGGGAGAGGAATGGGCCGCCATTGCGGCAGTCTCGGGGGCTCCTGCGCCCGCAGGGGTGCGCCCCCGCTCTCTTTTTTGGCTGTGCCAAAAAGAGAGTGCGCCGCGCCCGGTGGAAGAGAAAAGGCGCTTGGCGCGCTCTGGTACAATGGCCCTTCGCGCTTTCCTAACCCAAACAGGTGGACTCCTATTCACGGCGAGGTGACAGTAAGATGGCAAACGAAGACCTTCTCCTGCGGCAGATGCCCCACTCTCTGGAGGGGGAGCAAGCCGTCCTGGGCTCCATGCTCATCGACGCGGACTGCGTCAAGGATGTGATGGACAAGCTCCGGCCGTCAGATTTTTACCTCCGGCAGAACCGGGAGATTTTTGAGACCATCTACTCCATGTTCACCTATGCCAAGCCCATCGACGGCATTACCGTCTGTGAGGAGATGCAGAAGGCGGGCACCTACGACGAGAACACCACCCGTTCCTATCTGGCCCAGCTGATGGAGATCACCCCCACCAGCGCCAACGTGATGGAGTACGCGGCCATCGTCCGGGACAAGGCGTTGCTGCGGGGCGTGGCCCAGGCCGCCGCCGAGATCACCGCCATGGTGCAGGAGGGCGTGGGCGAGGCCTCCGAAATTCTGGAGGCGGCGGAGCAGAAGGTTTACGCCGTCCGCCGGGGCCAGAGCGCCCAGGACATGGTGCCCCTGCGGCAGGTGCTGCCGGAGGTGCTGGACCGGCTGGGAGAGATGAGCGAGAGCGAGAATCACCTGCCGGGGCTCTCCACGGGTATGTCCGCGGTGGACCAGAAGATCACGGGCCTGAACAAATCGGACCTGATCCTGCTGGCCGCCCGGCCCGGCATGGGCAAGACCTCCTTTGCGCTGAACGTGGCCCTGAACGTGGCCAAGGCCGTCCACAAGACAGTGGCCGTCTTCTCTCTGGAGATGAGCCGGGAACAGCTGGCCACCCGCTTGCTGGCCTCCGAGGCATTGGTGGAGAACAACCGCCTCAAGACCGGCGCCCTGCGGGAGACCGACTGGGAGAAGATCGCCGGGGCCGCCACCATCCTGAATAAGGTGGATATCCGGATCGACGACAATCCCATGCTGTCGGTGGCGGACATGAACGCCAAGTGCCGCCGGCTGGATGATCTGGGCCTGGTGGTGATCGACTACCTGCAATTGATGACCTCTGCCGGCGGCAAGGGCTACGCGGGGGAGAACCGCCAGCAGGTGGTGTCCGACATCTCCCGGATGCTGAAGATCATGGCCAAGGAGCTGAACGTGCCGGTGATCTGCCTGAGCCAGCTGTCCCGCGCCAGTGAGAAGCGGGACGACAAGCGGCCCATGCTGTCGGACCTGCGGGAGTCCGGCGCTATCGAGCAGGACGCAGACATCGTGCTGTTCCTGTACCGGGATGACTATTATAATGAGGATTCGGAGAAGCACAACATCGCTGAGTGCATTGTGGCGAAAAACCGCCACGGTGAGACCGGCAAAGTAGAGCTGCGGTGGATGCCGGAATACACCCAGTTCTCGACCTTGGATACGAGGTACGACGAGGACTGAGGTCTGTGCTCTGCTTTGCAAAGCCGCACGGACGTGCGTCAAGTGTTTTGGCGGGGCCAAAACCTTGCAGGGGGCGGACTTTGTCTGCCCCCGGTCAGTGGCCGCCGGGGTCCCCCGGCGCGTTCAGACGTGCCGGGGGAGGAGCTGCGGTGGATGCCGGAATACACCCAGTTCTCGACCTTGGATACGAGGTACGACGAGGACTGAGGTCTGTTTTGGGAGAGGTGAGGTACGGACATGGAGGAACTGCTGTCCCACTGTCCCCGGTGGGTGCTGCCCGGTCGGGGGCGTCCGGCCCTGTGTGCCGTGTCCGGCGGGCTGGACTCCATGTGCCTGCTGGACCTGCTGGACCGGTGGTGTCGGGAGCGGGATGGCCGGGTAGTGGCTGCCCACTTCAACCACCGGCTGCGGGGCGCGGAAGCCGACCGGGATGAGACCTTCGTCCGGGACTGGTGTGCCGCCCATGACATCGCATTCGTCTCCAGCTCCGGGGACGTCCGGGGCCTTATGGAGCGGGAGGGCCTCTCCCTGGAGGAGGCGGCCCGGAAGCTCCGGTACGATTTTCTTCGCCAAGAGGCGGAGAAGCTGGGGCAGCATATCAAAATCTACACAGCCCACCACGCCGATGACAACGCGGAGACCATTCTTTTCAACCTGATCCGGGGCACCGGCGTGGCGGGCCTTACCGGCATGGCCTACCAGCAAAACGGCATTTGCCGGCCACTGCTGGACGTGACAAGGGAAGAGCTGGCGGCCTACGCCGCCGCCCGCCACATCCCCCACGTGGAGGACACCACCAACGCCGACCCCGGCGCCGCGGCCCGAAACTTCCTCCGGCTGGAGGTCATGCCCCGCTTGAGGCAGATCAACCCCAGAGCTGTGGAGCACATCAACGACGCCGGACGCCGCCTGCGGGTGGCGGACCAATCACTGGAGGAAGAGGCCGCCCGCCGTACTGCCCATGTGGAGGTGCAGGAGGGGCGGGTGACCTTATCCCGGCAGGCATTGGCAGAGGCCACGGACGCCGTGCGACCCCGGATGCTGCTGCGGCTCTTCGACCTTTTGGGCGTGGGGCGGAGGGATATCACAGCCGCCCATCTGCAGGACATCCTGCACCTGACCCGGGATACCCTCTGGGGCCGGGAGAGCCGGGTGGACCTGCCCCAGGGCGTCACCGCCCGGTACTGCCGGGAGTGGCTGATCCTGGAGACCCGGCCCCAGCTTTTGACGGAGGTCCAGCTGTTGCAGGAGTGCCCCGTCGCCTGGGGCGATTACCGGATCACCCTGCTGGATCACCGGGAGGGGGAGGGACTTGCCCTTCGGCCCTGGCGGCAGGGGGAGCGGATGGGCCTGACGGTGGGCCCTGCGGCGCCGGGAGACCGTCTGGTTCTGCCGGAGACCCACGGGGGCGGCCGCAGCATCAAACGGCTGTGCATGGACCGCCGGATCTCCCTCTCGGAGCGGGACCGGCTGCCGGCCGTCTACGCGGGAGGATGCCTGGCGGCGGTGTGGCGGCTGGGCGTGGATATGGCGTTTGCAGCACCGGAGGGGGAGCCCTGCCGGTTCATTCAGATTACCGAAGCGGCAAAGGAGAGAGATTTGATATGAAAAGCGAGATGGAAAGGGATATCCTGAAGGTCCTGGTGACAGAGGAGGAGCTGAAGGCCCGCATCACCGAAATGGGCGCGGAGCTGTATGAGCAGTTTCATGGCAAGAACCCGCTGTTTCTGGGCGTGTTGAAGGGGTCTTTCGTATTCATGGCGGACCTGGTCCGGGCTTGCCAGGTGAAGAGCGACGTGGAGTTCATCGCCGTCAGCTCCTACCAGAACGCCACTGTGTCCTCCGGCCGGGTGCAGATCACCCACGACCTGCAGCAGGACATCACCGGACGGCACCTGATCATCGTGGAGGACATTCTGGACTCCGGCAACACCTTGGCGTTTTTGAAGGACTACTTCATGACCAAGGGAGCGGCTTCCATTACCATCGTGACGCTGCTGGACAAGCCCTCCCGCCGGACTAAGGCCATCACCGCCGACCTGGCGGGGTTCGTGGTGCCGGACGAGTTTGTGGTGGGGTATGGGCTGGACTACTGCCAGCAGTACCGGAACGTGCCGTACATCGGGGTTTTGAAGCCGGAGGTATACTCCGGGGAGTGAGGCGATACGCCCTGTTTTGGGCGGACTCCGCCCAATCGTAACATGAAAACAGTCTCCCATTGCGTCCCAGGCAATGGGAAAGGAGGCT
This sequence comes from Oscillibacter acetigenes, assembly GCF_025567605.1. Lineage (NCBI taxonomy): Bacteria > Bacillati > Bacillota > Clostridia > Eubacteriales > Oscillospiraceae > Oscillibacter > Oscillibacter acetigenes. Next base: position 248,656 of record NZ_JAOQKG010000007.1, read on the forward strand.
TCTGCTCGTGACAAAACAAAGACGGCTATCCAATCTGAGCTTCGTACTGCTGGCCCTCGTGATCCTGCTGTGTGTCAACTGGCTCTGGCAGAACGACAACCATGTGGACCAGCTGGAATACTCCCAGGTCCGCCAGCTGTTCCTGCAGGAAAAAGTGACGGGGCTGACCATTGACAGCGGCGGCACACTGACCCTGGAGCTGCGGGAGCCGGTGAACGGCAGCGAGACCGTGCGGTATGAGCTGTACAGCTTCCAGCTGTTTTATGACGACTTCAATGACCTGGTTCAACAGCAGTATGCGGAGGGTATCATCCAGCACTATGATTACCCGGAGCCGGTGCGCACCAACTGGCTGCTGGAGCTGCTGCCCTTCCTGCTGACGGCGGTGATCCTGGGGCTGATGTGGTACTTCCTGGTGATTCGGCCCCAGGGAGGTGGCATGGGACCGGACAAGATGGCCAAATTCGGCTCCGCCCGGACCCGGATGCTGACGGACAAGGACAAAAAGGTCACTTTCGACGACGTGGCCGGCGCCGATGAGGAGAAGGAGGAGCTCCGGGAGATCGTGGAGTTCCTGAAGGACCCCAAGAAGTACCTGTCTCTGGGGGCCCGGATTCCCAAGGGCGTGCTGCTGGTGGGCCCTCCCGGCACCGGCAAGACCCTGCTGGCCAAGGCCGTGGCAGGGGAGGCCGGCGTGGGCTTCCTGTCCATCTCCGGCTCCGATTTCGTGGAGCTGTACGTGGGCGTGGGCGCCAGCCGCGTCCGGGACCTGTTCGAGCAGGCCAAGAAGAACGCCCCGGCTATCGTGTTTATTGACGAGATCGACGCTGTGGGCCGCCAGCGGGGCACGGGCCTGGGCGGCGGCCATGACGAGCGGGAGCAGACCCTGAATCAGCTGCTGGTGGAGATGGACGGCTTTACCGCTAACGAAGGTGTGGTGGTCCTGGCGGCCACCAACCGGGCGGATGTGCTGGACCCGGCGTTGCTGCGGCCCGGTCGGTTCGACCGGCAGGTGTACGTGGGCCTGCCCGACATCCGGGGCCGGAAGGAGATCCTGGAGGTCCACGCCAAGGGCAAGCCCCTGGCGGAGGATGTGGACCTGGGCCAGCTGGCCCGGGGCACTCCGGGTTTCACCGGCGCGGACCTGGAGAACCTCATCAACGAGGGAGCCCTGCTGGCCGCCCGGAAAAATCAGAAGTTCATCACCATGCAGGATCTGAAGGACGCGGAGATCAAGGTCATCGCCGGACCGGAGAAGAAAAGCCGGGTGATCCCCCAGCACGAGCGTGAGCTGACCGCCTATCACGAGGCGGGCCACGCTGTGGTGATGCACGCTCTGCCAGATCAGGACCCGGTGGCCCAGATCACCATCGTGCCCCGGGGCCAGGCGGGCGGCATGACCATCTCCCTGCCGGAGGAGGACCGGTCCTATCTCTCCCGGCGGTATATGGAGGATCAGATCGTGGGTCTCTTGGGCGGCCGGGTGGCGGAGAAGCTGTGCCTGGGAGACATCTCCACCGGTGCCAGCAACGACATCCAGCGGGCCAGCCAGATCGCCCGGAAGATGGTGGCCACCTATGGCATGAGCGACAAGATCGGCACCGTAGCCTTCGAGTCCGGCCACGACGAGGTGTTCATCGGCCGCACCATGACCCAGGGCCGCAGCTATTCCGAGGCGGTGGCCGCCCAGATCGACCAGGAGGTCCAGCGCCTGGTGGCGGATGCCTATGACCGCTGCGAACGGATCCTGAACGACAACCGCGACAAGCTGGAGGCCGTGGCGTCCTATCTGCTGGAGCATGAGACCATGGAGCGGGAGGCGTTTCTGGCCGTGTTCGGCGAACAGCCGTTGTCCCTGAAAAAAGAAGAGGTCTGAGAAAAGGCCGCCGTCCGGAGAACCGGACGGCGGCCTTTTTACAAAAAGCGGGGAATAAAGCCGCCGCAACCCTCCAAAACTGTTGGAGTGACGGGAAAATGCATCAACGCAGTCACTGGAGTTTGGCAAAATTACCAATTCGCCTGTCTCTCTATCGAGGACAAATGACCGCATTTTTCTCTGCGATTTTTTTGAAACGTCCACAACAGAGGGACAAATGACCGGAATATGCGGAAAAATCTTGAACTTTTTTGAAAGAGAGCGGAAAACTTTCTGTGGATTATTCATCTTGCAAAGCCTGGAAAAAACCTGTAAAATGCCTTTCATACATGAGGGAACAGCGATCCTTAACCATTGATAGGAGGAAAAGAAGCATGAAGAGAGTTCTTGCACTGGCTCTGGCTATGGTCATGGCTCTGAGTCTGGCCGCCTGCGGCGGCAGCGGCGACACATCCACCGGCGACTCCGGCAGCAGCGGGGGGAATGTGGTCCGCATCGGTGTGTTCGAGCCCGCCACCGGCGACTCCGGTCCCGGCGGCAAGCAGGAGATGCTGGGTATGCAGTATGCCAATAAGGAGACCCCCACGGTGGACATCGGTGGCACCACCTACAACGTGGAGCTGGTCTACGCGGACAACGGTTCCACTACCGACAAGGCGCCCACCGCCGCGGCGGAGCTGGTGAGCAAGGATGTCAGCCTGGTGCTGGGTTCCTACGGTTCCAGCGTGGCTATGGCCGGCGGTCCGGTGTTTGACGAGGCGGGCCTGGCCGCCATCGGCGTCACCTGCACCAACCCCAATATCACCGCAGGCAACGACTATTACTTCCGGATTTGCTTCCTGGACAACTTCCAGGCCCAGGTGCTGGTGAATTTCGCAAAAGACAAGTTCAGCGCACAGAAGGCCTACTGCCTGGGTGAGTTGGGCAACGAGTACGACCAGGGCCTGATCGCCTTCTTCGAGCAGAACTTTGACGGTGAGGTCATCAAGGACTCCTTCCCCACCAACACCTCCGACTTCACCACCTACCTGAACAAGGCCGTGGCAGAGGATGTGGATGTGATCTTCTGCCCCGTCTCCATCGCCTACGCCACGCAGATCGTGGGTCTGGCCGCCTCCATGGGCCTGGATATCCCCCTGCTGGGCTCCGACACACTGGACAGCAACGTGGTGCTGGAGGCCGCGCAGGGCAGCAACGTACAGCTGTACGTGTCCACCTTCTACCAGGAGGGCGGCTCTCCCAAGTTCGATGACGGCATCAAGGCATGGCTGAACGAGGACTCCACCGCCATGACCAACAACGGCGGCAACGATACCATCGCCGCTGTCACTGCCATGGGCTATGACGCCTACTATGTGGCGCTGGAGGCCCT
>NZ_JAOQKG010000008.1:0-318 GCF_025567605.1 Oscillibacter acetigenes
ACTTCTGGCTGTCCACGTCCAGGGTGCTGGACTCACGCAGGAACTGGATGTAGTTCGCCACATCCACGTCCAGGTGGGTGCAGTCCGCGCACAGTCCAGTGTGCAGACGGGCCGCGCAGCGGGGCCCCAGGTCACGGCCGATGTTGGTGGCGCCGATCAGGAACGCCTCGGGCTTCAGCTCCTCGATCACGTCGCAGATCACCTTGGCATAGGCATCGGTGTTGTAGACGGCCAGCAGGGGGCTCTCGCACACCAGCACCTTGTCGGCGCCGTAGCCGCCCAGCTCCTTGGCAGCGGACTCGATGCCCTCGCCTCCCA
>NZ_JAOQKG010000008.1:568-40325 GCF_025567605.1 Oscillibacter acetigenes
GCCCTTCTGGGGCGGGGTGAAGCTCTTGAAGATGTTGGTGGGAGAGCCCTTCAGGCCGATGGTGGTGGCGTCGATCAGGGGATCGTCCTTCAGCGCCTCATAGTCGTAGGTGGTCATGGGCTTGCCGTAAGCCTCGAACACACCGCCCACGCTCATATAGCGGGGCTCGTTCAGCTCCTTGATGCAGGTGATCAGGCAGGGAGTCTTGACCTTGATGGTCATGTAGCCGTCCTCCAGCATCCGCTTGACGGTGATGGTGTCGCCGTCCTTCTGGATGTCGGCGGCGTAGGTCACCTGGGGCAGATGCAGCTTCTCGGCAATCTGGGGACCCACCTGGGCAGTGTCGCCATCGATGGCCTGCCGGCCGCACATGACGATGTCATCAGCCTCTACGCCGATCTTGTTGATGGCCGCAGCCAGGATCTGAGAGGTGGCGTATGTATCGGAACCGCCGAACTCGCGGGCGGACACCAGCACGGCCTCGTCAGCGCCCATAGCCAGCGCCTCGCGGAGCATACCGGCAGCGGGAGGCGGACCCATGGTCACCACAACAACCTTGCAGCCGGTGGCGTCCTTGATCTTCAGGGCCGCCTCCAGGGCGTTCATATCGTCGGGGTTGGTGATGGTCTGCATGGACGCACGGTTCAGGGTGCCGTCCGGATTCACCGCCACCTTACCGGAGGTGTCGGGAACCTGCTTGATGGAAACAATGATTTTCATGTTAACCTTTACCTCCTATCTTACTTCACGCCCAGGCGGCTGGAAATAACCATCCGCTGGACCTCGCTGGTACCCTCGTAGATCTCGGTGATCTTGGCGTCGCGCATCATGCGCTCCACGGGATACTCGCGGGTGTAGCCGTAGCCGCCGAACAGCTGGACGGCGCGGCGCGTGACATCGGAGGCAGCCTCAGCGGCGAACAGCTTCGCCATGGAGGCGTCCATGGAATAGTCCTCGTGATTCTGCTTCTTCATGGCAGCAGCGTACACCAGGTACTGAGCAGCCTGCATCCGGGTGTGCATGTCGGCCAGCTGGAACTGAGTGTTCTGGAACTGGCTCAGGCGCTTGCCGAACTGGACACGCTCCTGCGTGTACTTGACAGCCTCGTTGACAGCGCCCTCGCCCAGGCCCAGGGCCTGCGCGGCGATGCCGATCCGGCCGCCGTCCAGGGTCTGCATGGCGATCTTGAAGCCCTTGCCCTCTTTGCCCAGCAGATTCTCCTTGGGAACGATGCAGTCCTCAAAGATCAGGTCGCAGGTGGAGGAGCCGCGGATGCCCATCTTCTTCTCGTGCTTGCCGGTGGAGAAGCCGGGGAAGTCCTTCTCCACGATGAAGGCAGAGATGCCGTGGTTGCCCTTGGACTTGTCAGTCATGGCGAACACCACGAAGGTATCGGCCACGTTGCCGTTGGTGATGAAGCACTTGGAACCGTTGAGGACGTAGTGGTCGCCCTCCAGCACCGCCAGGGTCTGCTGGCCGGAGGCGTCTGTGCCGGCGTTGGGCTCGGTCAGGCCGAAGGCACCGATCTTCTTGCCGGAGAGCAGGTCGGGCAGATACTTCCGCTTCTGCTCCTCGGTGCCGTGCTCAAAGATGGGGGCGCAGCACAGGGAAGTGTGGGCAGAAACGATAACAGCAGTGGTGCCGCAGACCTTGGCCAGCTCCTCCACGCACATGGCGTAGGACAGAACGTCGCCGCCGGCGCCGCCGTACTCCTTGGGGAAGTAAATACCCATCATCCCCAGCTTGGCCATCTTCTCGACGGTCTCCATGGGGAACCGCTCCTCTTCGTCGATCTCCTCAGCCAGAGGCTTCACTTCGTTCTCGGCGAATTCACGGTACATCTTCCGGAGCATCTGCTGCTCGTTTGTCAGATGAAAATCCATATACCATTAACTCCTTTTCTTGTTGGTGCTGACTTCAATTACTTGGAATAATCATAGAAGCCCTTGCCGGTCTTCTTGCCCAGCAGGCCGCCGCGAACCATCTTGCGCAGCAGCAGCGCGGGACGGTACTTGGAGTCGCCGGTCTCATTGTACAGGGTCTCCATAATGGCCAGGCACACGTCCAGGCCGATGAAGTCGCCCAGAGCCAGGGGGCCCATGGGATGGTTGGCGCCCAGCTGCATGGCCTTGTCGATGTCGGCCACGGAGGCGACGCCGGTCTCTACCAGGCCGATGGCCTCATTTATCATGGGGATCAGGATCTTGTTGACCACGAAACCGGGGGCCTCAGCCACTTCGACGGGCTCCTTGCCGATCTCCTGGGACAGCTTATAGACGAAATCGAAGGTCTCCTGGGTGGTGTTGGCGCCGCGGATGATCTCCACCAGCTTCATGCTGGGCACGGGATTGAAGAAGTGCATACCGATGACGGGGTGCTTCAGACCGTTGCCCATCTCGGTGATAGACAGAGAAGAGGTGTTGGAGGCGAAGATGGCCTCGGGCTTGCACAGGCCGTCCAGCTCATTCAGCAGCTCCTTCTTGGTAGCCATGTCTTCCTTGACGCACTCGATGATGAGATCCGCGTCGGCGCAGGCGGACTTCTCCTCCACCAGCACGTTGGCCAGCAGGGCGTCCACAGCCTCCTGGGTCATCTTGCCCTTCTCCACCCGCTTCTGCAGGGAAGCAGCCAGCTTATCCTTGTGCTTCTGCGCGGAAGCGACGGAGCTGGCATACATCAGGGCGGTGTGGCCCTTTGCCGCGAAAACCTGCGCAATGCCGCTGCCCATGGTACCTGCGCCAAAAACTGCAACCTTCATGATTTTTCCTCCTGTTATTTTTGAATAAATTGTTTGGTTTCCTTGTTTCATGCCTTTCGGCACTCCAGGGGGCCGGGCTGTGCCGCCCCTCCGGGAGAACACAGAGTCATTCCGATATTGCCAATTTACTCACAAACTTTATTATAGGGTGACTGGCGGCATTTATCAAGTATAATTTGTGCAGTTTGCGAAAAATTTCACGTTTTTTACACTTCATACAAATTGTTCGTTAAACTTTATACAATTTTGTTAATGCATTCACAAGGCCCTTCGTTCCAGTTGTATCTGCCGGAAATCTCACAGCCTCTCGGCCGCCTCGCACCGGAGCCAAAATGCCAGGATCTCCTCCTTAGCCGCCTCCGCCCGGGAAAGAATGGCAGGGTGCCCACCGGATGCAAACAAGCGCACGGCGGCATGGGGCATCTGCGCCGCCATCGCCTTGTATTCCTCTTCCAAATCCTGTCTGCACATGGGGTCCTCCCGGCTCCCCATCAGGAGCACTGGCGGCCGCATCTGCTCCAGCGGGCCGCAGAACAGCGGCCGTCCGGAGGCGGCGCATCGCAACAGGGCATCCGTGTCCCGGTCCACCACCGCCTCCCAGTCCGGTCCCTGGCACCATGCATAAAATTCCCGGGCTGCCTTGTCTCTTTTGGCGCGGTCCCGCTCTGCTGTCAAATCCCGCGCAAACCCCGGGTGAAGGCTCCGCCCGTCAAAGCTGTCCGCCACTACGGCGCCTACTGCGCCGGGTGCCAGCAGGGCCGCGTTCATGGCGGCCCAGGCGCCGCCGCTGGTTCCCAGCAGACAGGGCCTCTCATAGCCCGCCGCCCGGATCAGGGCCAGGGCCTGCCGAGCCTCTTCCTGCCACAGGTCCGCCGGAAACGACTCCACCCGGTCGGAGCGCCCGTTTCCCAGAAAGTCCAGCAGCACACACCGGAAATGAGGCGTATAGAGTGGAAGCAACGGCTCAAACAGCCGGGATGAGGCGGTATTGCCATGGAGAAAGATCAGGACCGGGCCCTCGCCCGCCTCCTGATAAAACATGCTTCTGCCGCAGTAGGGCACCTTGGGCACATCGCTCCCCCCTCCCATTTGGGCTATCATATCATCTCTTTGCTTTCCGCGCAAGCAGGAAATCCACGCCGCCATTTACAGCGCCGGGTCTGTATGGTACAATAGCATTCTGAATGTACGGAGGACTCCCCGGCGGGGTCTTCCTGAAATCGGATCGGGAACCGACCCAGGAGGATGTTGACACATGCGGATGCGAAAGAAAAAGAATCTGATCCCCCGGATGGAGCGCTGCGGCGACCGCCTGATCCGGGAGCCCTACTCCATGCCGGGCAAGTGGCGGGAGCTGATGCCCCAGGCCCGGGAGCTGCGGCTGGAGCTGGGCTGCGGCAAAGGCCGCTTCACCGCCGGCACAGCGGCGGCGGAGCCGGACGTGCTGTTCATCGCTGTGGAGCGGGTGCCGGATGCCATGGTCATGGCCATGGAGCGGTGTGCGGCCCAGGGGCTCACCAACGTGTTCTTCATCGACGCCAATGCTGACCAGCTGCCCCTGTTCTTTGCCCCGGGAGAGGCGGACCGGATCTATATCAATTTCTGCGATCCCTGGCCCAGCAACCGCCACGCCAAGCGCCGCCTGACCCACGGCAACTTCCTGCGGCTGTACCGCCAGGTGCTGAAGATGGGCGGGCAGATCCACTTCAAGACGGACAATCAGGACCTCTTCACCTTCTCCGTGGAGGAGCTGCCTCTGTTCGGCTTTGAGCTGTCCGAGGTCACCCGGGACCTCCATGCGAATGGCCCGGTGGGCGTCATGACGGACTACGAGGCCAAGTTCCATGAGCAGGGGCTGCCCATCTGCCGGTGTGTGGCCACCATGGTTCCCTGGGAGGAACCCTTCCCCACCGACATTCGGCGGGTGAAGAACCGCTGGCTGGACGTTTTTGCCGACGGCGTGTCCGACGCGGAGTTGGGGAGGCATGTGCTGTCGGATGGGAATTACCTGTGGCATCTCTTCTCCTGGAACCTGGTGCCCTGCCTGTCCGGCGACGCGGCCCGGCAGGCTCTGTCGGAGGCATCCGGTGAGAAATACCTCTTTTATTATGAAGAGCCGCCGGAGGGTGAGCCTCTGGTGCGGCCGGTGACGGCGGAGGAGCTGGTTACCCTGCCCGCAGATGCACGCGCCATTCCCGGAGCGGACTGGTACGTGGTAGACAAGGATTTCACCTGGACGTTTGCGCAGCCCCATGAGGCGGACCGCGGGCCGTACTTCTGCCGGAAAGCCTGACCGAAGGGGCACAACGGGGATTGCCTCCCCTCCGTCCTGGATATACAAAAAGCAGCGCTCTCCCATTTGGGAGGGCGCTGCTCACATAGTCTGGAAAGGGATCTTACGCCTTCTTGGCGATCTCGGTCAGCTGGGTGAAGGCGGCGGCGTCGTTGACAGCCATCTCCGCCAGCATCTTCCGGTTGATCTCAATGCCAGCGACCTTCAGGCCGTGCATGAAGGTGGAGTAGTTCATGCCGTTCATCTTGCAGGCGGCGGAGATGCGGGTGATCCACAGGGAGCGGAAATCACGCTTCTTCAGCCGGCGGCCGGTGTAGGCATAGCTCAGGGACTTCATCACGGCCTGGTTGGCCACACGGAAGTGCTTAGACTTGGAGCCCCAGTAGCCCTTCGCCATCTTCAGGATCTTATTTCTTCTCTTGCGCGTCATCATCGCGCCCTTGACTCTAGCCATTTCAAAAACCTCCTATTTGAACGTCTCGTGTCTTACTTGTAGGGGATCATCTTGCGGATGGCATCCACATTGGTGGTATCCGCATAGCCGCCGGCACGCAGACGACGAGTGCGCTTGGTATCCTTCTTGGTCAGGATATGGCTCTTGTAGGCCTTGGCGCGCTTGACCTTTCCGGTCTTGGTCAGATTAAATCTCTTCTTTGCACCACTGTGGGTCTTCAGCTTCGGCATAATGGTTGCTCCTTCCGTATCGTTGAAATCAGATTACTTGCCGGATTTGGGGGAGAGGAAGATGGACATCATCCGGCCCTCCAGCTTGGCGGGCTTATCCAGATTGGCGGTTTCGGCGCATTGTGCGGCAAACCGGTCCAGCAGGTCCCTACCGATGTCGGTATGGGCCATCTCCCGGCCGCGGAATCGGACCGAGACCTTGACGCGGTTGCCGTCGGCGATGAACTTCTGCGCGTTTTTGAGCTTCGTATTGAAATCCCCGATGTCGATGCCCGGAGACATCCGAATCTCTTTGATCTCCACCACGTGCTGGTTTTTTCTGGCCTCTTTTTCCCGCTTGCTCTGCTCGAACCGGAACTTGCCGTAGTTCATCAGCTTGCACACGGGGGGAACGGCCTGCGGCGAGATCTTGACCAGGTCCAGGCCCTGCTCGTCGGCGATCTTCAAAGCTTCCGCAGGGGGCATGATGCCGAGCTGCTCGCCCTCGGAACCGATCAGGCGAATCTCCTTGTCTCTGATCTCCTCGTTCAGTTCATGCACTACTTTACTAATGGTCGAAGCACCTCCATCTCAGAATCACAAAACGCGGATACCATGCAGGCATCCGCGCAACAACAAACCACCGCCCGGTGGTCTGATTACAGCAGTGTAAACCTCTTTGCCAAATCGCTGGAGGTGAGGCGGATGCAGTCAGCCTTCTTTGTTTTGCTGGATTAGTATAGCACCCTTTTGTCCTTTTGTCAATCCATTTTTTCCTCCGGTGACAAGGTTTTTTCCAGCCTCCGCGTATAATTTCCGCAGCTGGCGGTGAGACTATGCCATGTACTCAAGCAGGCGAAAGGAGGTGTCCTGATGAGCAACCGCGACAACCAGAACAAGCGCGATGCCGGCCAGACTCAGCAGAAGGAGAACCGTGAGAACAGCCAGCAGAACCAGAACAAGGCCCAGAAGGAAAACCGCAAGTAACTCCCCTGGAATCGCCATACGGCGGGGCAGACGCCCCGCCGTATTTCTTTTGGAGAGAAGGGCTTACCGCCGGATGAACTGGAGGTTCACATCCACGTTGCCGCCGATACCGGCCACAGAGCACTTGCTGGAATACTGCCAGTAGTCCATGTGATAGTACAGGGTGGGGTACAGAAGCTCGGAGCTCTCGCTCTTGTACTCGGGGTACCAGGAGAGATACGGCTCCAGAGCGCCCTGGTCATATTTGATGTAGCTGACATACTGCCCGGCGTAGACCATGGCGTCGTAGCCGGCCTCTTCGATGCGCTCGCAGAACGCCACTGCGCAGGCGGTGGCCATCTCCGGCGTGGTGCCGTAGACCCGGTAGGTGCTGTCGTGCATCTCCCAGTCGTAGGCCACGGGGCCGTCGATCTCGTGGCCCTCCAGCAGGCTGATGACAAAGTCCGCCTCCTCGATGGCCTCCTCCACGGTGATGGCCTGGGCGAAGAAGTAGACGCCGGTCTCGATGCCCGCCGCCATGGCCCCGTCAATATTCTGGGCGTAGAAAGCATCCTCCATGATGCTGCCGGAGCCGTAGCCCCGCAGGCCGATCCGCACCATGGCGAACTCCACGCCGTCGGCCTTGGCGGCCTCCCAGTCGATGGTGTTGTTGGCGCTGGCCCGGTTCTGATAGGCGGACACGTCGATGCCGAAGCGGGTCCGGTAGTCGTCACCGGTATAGATCAGGCGGTCCGGACGGTCCGGGTCCCACATGAAATCTCCCTGGGAGAAGCGGTTCCGCTCCACCCCGGCGTAGATGGGGATCTGTTGGTTGCTGTATGTCAGATACTCCCCTGTGGTCTCCGAGGGCGTGTACACGTCGCCGGGCTGGATGGCCGGCGGCTGCTCCGGCTCCTCCGGCCGCTGGGAGAGGTCCGTGACCACGGCGCTGCCGAAGTTCCGTACCGCGCCCTGGATGGTCACGTTCTCCAGGGTCACCGTCCCGGTGACGCCGGGGGCCAGAATCAGATCCCCCGTGATGGTCATGTCCTGGAGGCAGGCCCCCTCCGCCGCGTTGACCATCACCGTGCCCTCCACGTCCTGGGTGTAGGTGGTGCTGGTCTGGATCAGCACCTCGATCATGTTGTCCAGGATCGTCACGATCTCCGCCCGGGTGATGGCGTCCGTGGGACGGAAGTACCCGTCGGAGGAATCCGTGATGTAGCCCAGGGCGGACATCTCCGCCAGATACGGCTTCGCGTAATCCGCCACCTGGTCCGCATCCAGGTAATAGACCGTTGCGCTCTCCCCCGAGATGTTGAAGGCCCGTGCGATCATGGTCACCGCCTGCTGGCGGGTGATGGTGTCCCCGGCCAGGGCCTGCCCGTTGTTGCCCAGGTAAACGCCGGAGGCGTGGAGCTTCAGGATGGCATCCTCCCAGTAGTTCCCGCTCAGATCAGAGAACGTCCCGGCGGGCGAGGTGCTTTGGAATTTCAGGAAGCGGTCCAGAATGCCCGCAAAGGCGCCCCGGGTGATGGAGTTGTCCGGCCGGAATGTGCCGTCCTCATAGCCGTTGATGATGCTGTACTCCTCACTCCATTTCGTGATGGCGGTCTCCGCCCAGTGGCCCGTCGTATCGGTAAAGGCCGCCCGGGCCGGCAGTACCAGAGACCCCACTGTCACTGCCAGCGCCAGCAGCGCCGCAAACACCCGTTTTTTTCCCATGATCCGCTTCCTTTCCTGTTTTTTCGACATACCGTGTCCCAAAAAAGTCCCACCGCAGTGCGGAGGGACGCTATAATTGGTTTACATATTATCACAGCCGCTTCTCCCTGTCAATCTCCCGCAGGCAGAAAACGGGCTTTGCAAATTTTTCCGGAAGGTGAATAATCCGGGCAGGCTGGTCCGTGTTATGGGTGAAAGGAGCTGAGGACCCTGACTTCGTTTGGTACCGACGAATCCATCCGCCGCACGGTGGCTGCGTACAGCCCCATGCTGCTGCGGATCGCCATGACCCGCCTGTCCTCTCCCGCCGACGCGGAAGACGTGGTGCAGGAGGTCTTTTTGAAGCTGCTGACCACCCGGCCGCACTTCCGGGACCTGGAGCACGAAAAGGCGTGGCTGATCCGCACCACGCTCCACCGGGCCTGCGACATGGCCCGGGCGGCGGAGCGGCGGAATCTCCCCCTGGAGACCGCGGAGGTCCTTCCAGGCGGAGAGATGCCGGAGCCCTCCCCCATCCTTTCCGCCGTGCAGGCCCTGCCGGCGAAGTACAGCGCTGTCATCCACCTCTATTATTATGAGGGCTATTCCATCAAGGAGATTTCCAAGCTGCTGCAAATCCCCCTCCCTACCGTGGGGACCCGACTCTCCCGGGGGCGGGAGCGGCTGCGCCAACTTTTAAAGGAGGATGTGGAATGAATCGCCAGAACTACCGCGCCGCATTTGACGCCGTGGACTTCTCCCCGGACTTCGAGGAGCGGACTCTTCAAAAGCTGGCAGCCATGCGGCACGCATCTGAAAAGGAGCAGAACAAGATGTCCATGAATCGCACGAAAAAAATTACCCTGCTGGCTGCGGCGGCCGTGGCCCTCCTGGCCGTGACTGTGTCCGCCGCCGTGCTGTGGCTGACCCCCGCCCAGGTTGCGGAGGAACTGAACGATCCAATGTTGGCGGAGGCCTTCCAAAGCGAAGCCGCCGTGATCCTCAATGAGACCCAGACCGTTGGGGACTACACCGTCACCCTGATGGGGATGGTCAGCGGCGCCAACATCTCCCAGTGGTGCGCCGATGTCCAGGAAAGCCGCACCTATGCCGTGGTGTCCGTGGTCCGGACGGACGGCACACCCCTGACAGAGGAGAACTATGACGTGGTCCCCTGCGGGGCCTTCACTGTTACGCCCCTGGTGTCCGGCTATGATCCCCGGGCCGTCAACGTGTTCACCCTGAACGGTGCCTGCTCCTCCTTTCTGCGGGACGGCCGGGCCTATTATGTACTGGACACGCAGAGCCTGGAGATATTTTCGGATCACACGGTATATCTCGCGCTGTATGAGGGATTCGCCGCCCCCTCCTATGAGCGTTTCTCCCTGGCAGAAGACGGCACAGTGGATCTGCGGGACAATGTGACGGGCTGCATGTTCACCCTGCCGCTGGACACACATACAGCCGATCCGGACGCTGCCCGGGCCTTTGTGGAGAGTACCGGTATCCCATGGGAGCCTATGACGGATGCGCAGCTGGCGGTGCAGGAGGCGCATGAGGACCTGGAAGTGGAGAAATCCGCGGACGGGGTGGGGAACCAGACCTTCCTGATTCAGGAGGCCAACTGACGAATTGTATACAGCAAGGGCGGAGAGGGGCTCCCTCTCCGCCCTTGTCTTTTCTGGTCAAGCTGTTTGTGTTTGCGGGGGCCGCGGGACCGGAACCACCGCGTCCCGCAAAATGGACTCTGAGCGGAAGGCCGACAGCGCCAACCCGATCAGGGCGCAGTCCACCATGCTGTGGAGATTTCCCGTCACCAGAGGGAGCTGGGCGCTGAACAGCACAAAGCCCAGATTCAGCGCCGCCGCAAAGGCCGACTGCACCGCCAGCGTCAGGACAACGGCCAGTGCCAGCAGCTTTCCGCTCTGGCTTTGCTGGCAGGCACATCGCCGCAGCATCCACAGCAGCAGGACAGCCAAAACTGCCAGCAGGAGCAGATAGGGCAACCACCCCAGTTTGTAGACCATGGTGGTGGGCAGAAAATCGTGGTTCCACTCCGGCAGCATCATCTCCGGGAGCAGTTCCCTGCCCCAGACCGTTTGCGGCTGGATTGAGAGGTCTCCTCCCTTCCCCATCAGGCGGGATGCCCCAAGTATCCGGCGAGCCATTACAGCCTGATACCCCGCCCCCTGTGGGTCTATCTCCGGGTGCAGGAGAATCTGAATCCGCGCTGCATTATAGCCCGCCACCAACAGCATCCACAGCACCGCTCCAGCCATCACAGCAGCCAGTCCGCCCACCGCCGCCAGTCCCTGCCGCCGGGGCACGGTGAACCAGTCCATCTGGATAGCGAGCAACAGCAGAAAGCAGCCAATAACCATCAGCTGAATCATCCCCTGAATAAAGGGCGCACACATACAGACCACCGTCAAAGGGATGCCGCCCGCCACGGCAGCCAGCAGGCCCCGCCAGCCCTTTCCCCGGCAGGCATACAGCCACAGTGCGTAGACTGCCGGATAGAACAGCACCACATACCGGGTGAAATAAGAGGCGTTGTTGACATTGGGTGAGAGATGTAGGGACAATACCCCCGCCATCACCGCACCGATGTACACCCACTTGGCCCAGCGCAGCAGCCGGGAGACGTCCAGGAAGTAGGCTCCGACCAGCACAGCAGCCCCGGTCACCACTGACAGAGCACAGCGCAGCGGATCCAGATCCTCATCCCAGGGTGCTCCCGCTCGGGTGAGGGCGTACCGCAACCAGCCGCCCACCAGCAGCAGCGCCAGGGTCAGGCCCAGCATCCCCCACTGGGGCCTGGGCCGGTGGAGGCGGTCCAGGTCCGCGCCCACGGCCACCGGGTCCCCCATATCCTCCACTGCCAAGCGCTCCGCCTCTTCCGGCGGATGGCCTTCGGCCAGAAATTCCTCCTGCTGGTCCTCCAGATGAGTTTCCAGCTCCCGGGCCGCCACAGTCCGGGCCCGCTTCCAGCGGATTTGTGCCTCCACCGCGTCCAGATAGCCCCGGACGCTCTCAGGTCCCGGCACAGCAGGCACCTCCCCCCAGCACACGGCCCACGGCATCGGCATAGGTGTGCCACGCCGTCTCCTTCTCCCGCAGGGCGGCCTCCCCCGCCTTTGTCAGATGGTAGTACCGCCGGGGCTTACCGGCAGCGGCCTCCCGCTCGTAGGCGGTGACCAGCCCCTTTTCCTCCAGGCTGTGGAGGAGGGGGTACAGGGTCCCCGCTTTCAGGTGGAACACGTCCTCCGACCGCTGCCGCAGCTCGCTGGTCATCTGGTAGCCGTACTTGTCCCCGTCCTCCAGCAGCTTCAGGACCAACAGGGCCATGCTGCCGCTGACCAGACTCTTATCGGCCTCCATAGACTTCCTCCTTATATAGATATTCTATATATTTTGACAGCGCCATTATATATCGATTCCCTATATAAGTCAAGTAAAAAAACCGCCCGGACCAGATGGTCCGGGCGGCAATTCGTTATTCCACAGTCACGCTCTTGGCGAGGTTCCGGGGCTTGTCGATGTCACAGCCCCGCTGGAGCGCCACATAGTAGGCGAACAGCTGCAGGGGCACCACGCCCAGAGAGGGCTGGAGCATGGGATGGGTCACCGGCACAGAGACAGTGGCGTCGGCAGTCTTCTCCATCTTTTCCCGGAAGTCCTCGGTGGTCAGGGCCAGCACCTCGGCCCCCCGGGCCTTCACCTCCACCACGTTGCTCATGGCTTTGTCAAAGAGAGGCGCGTAGGTTCCCAGGGCCACCACCAGGGTCCCCGGCTCGATCAGGGAGATGGTGCCGTGTTTCAGCTCGCCGGAGGCGTAGGCCTCCGAGTGGATATAGCTGATCTCTTTCAGCTTCAGGGAACCCTCCAGGCCCATGGCGTAGTCCAGGTTCCGGCCGATGAAGAAGATGGAGTCGTGGTTGAAGTACCGGGAGGCGTAATACTGGATGTCCTCCGTGTGGGAGAGGAACTGGCGCATCTTCTCCGGCAGCAGCTGCATCTCGGAGAGAATGGTGTCATACTCGCTCTGTTCCACCATACCCAGCAGGTCCGCCAGATAGAGGCCCACCAGATCCATCAGCACCAGCTGGGTGGTGTATGCCTTGGTGGTGGCCACGGCGATCTCCGGCCCGGCCCAAGTGTACAGCACGTCATCCGCCTCCCGGGCGATGGAGCTGCCCACCACATTGACGATGGCCAGGGTCCGGCCGCCCCGGCGCTTGGCCTCCCGCATGGCGGCCATAGTGTCCAGGGTTTCTCCAGACTGGCTGATGACGATGACCAGAGTCTTTTCGTCCACCAGAGGATCACAGTACCGGAACTCGGAGGCCAGCACCACCTCCACCGGGCGGCGCAGCAGCTTTTCCCAGCTGTACTTGCTCACCACGCCCACATGGTAGCTGGAGCCGCAGGCGATGACGTAAATCCGGGAGAGGTCGCGGACGTACTCCGCCGTCAGATGCAGATTGTCCAGCACCACACGGCCGTCCCGGATGCGGGGGGAGATGGTCTTGCGGACCGCCTCCGGCTGCTCCATGATCTCCTTGGCCATGAAGTGGGCGTAGCCGCCCTTCTCCGCTGCGGACACATCCCAGTCCACCAGACTGTGGGTCTTCTCCACCGGCAGCAGCTCGTCGTCAAACACGTCCACGCTGTCGGCGGTGAGGACAGCGATCTCCCCATCGTCCATGTACACCACGTCCCGGGTGTACTTGATGACAGCCGTCACGTCGGAGGCGATGAAGTTGCCGTTCTGACCGTAGCCGATGATGAGGGGGCTGTCCTTCCGGGCGGCAATGAGGGCGTTGGGGTAATCCGCACAGATGATGCCGAAGGCGTAGGACCCCTCGATCCGCCGCAGGCAGCGGCCCACAGCCTCCAGCATGTTGTGGCATTCGTTGTAGTGGAACTCCAGCAGCTGTGCCACCACCTCCGTGTCCGTGTCGGAGGTGAAGTGGACGCCCTGGCGCATGAGGTGCTCCTTGATTTCCAGATAGTTTTCGATGATGCCGTTGTGGACGAGGGCGATCCGCCCGTTCTCGCTGACGTGGGGATGGGCGTTGATGTCATTGGGCTCCCCGTGGGTGGCCCAGCGGGTATGCCCGATGCCCAGGTTCCCCTCCAGGTCCGCGCCGCCGTGGATCAGGTCGGATAAGACCTGAAGCCGCCCCTTGGTCTTGCGCACCTGGAGTCCCGCCGTCTCGGACCGCACCGCCACGCCGGCGGAGTCATACCCCCGGTACTCCATCCGCTCCAGGCCGTCCAGCAGAATGGGGGCCGCGGGCTCGTTTCCTACAAATCCGATGATTCCGCACATATTCGATAATCCTCCTGAAGATTCTGTAATGAATGGTCAAAAGGACAAACACGCAGTCATTTGTCACTTTCTTCACGGTCACAGCCCCCCTTGTTTTGCGGTTGCCCGCATATTTGCCGGCTGTGTACGCGCCCGTGGGCACGGAAGGGCATCCGCCGAATCCTTCGATACTCCCTTCCCCTCGTCGTCCCGCCGCTGGCGGCGGGCGCTGGCGCTGTGATGGGCCGCGGCCCATAAACTCCTTTCACATCTGCGATTTTTCTTTTTTTGATTTTGATGCGGTCACTATAATATGCGCCTGATAAGCCCATCTTAAATAGGTCTGTTAAGACGATTCAGCACATATTGACCGTTGACTGGCTCTACATCTCTCAAAAATGATACTCCATGATATGTTCCCCCTTGCTATCGTATTTCCCGTTAAACCGGAAACCAATCTGTTGATAAAGCTTGATTGCATGGGGATTATTCTCATACACGCTAAGATATACCGTGCCGCTCTGATACTCTGTATGCAATCTGTCAAGAAGCGAAAGCACCGCCTGTTTTCCATATCCTTTTCCCTGATATCTTTTATCAATGAGCAGCCGATCCAGCCATAGCTGTCCCGGAGCCGGCTCTGGAAAATAGCCGTACATAGCAAAACCAATCAGCGTGTCGCTGTCATAAATACCAACAGGCCGCCACAGCTCCAATTCATCTGCCTCCCGCAAGCACTCGCTTACACTCTCAATAAAACCAGCCTGCTCAGAAAAGACAGTCAAGCCCTCAACTTCCCTGCGGTTTTCGGCGTTTACCGATTTGAAATGTAATTGTTTGTGAACACTTGAATCCATCATTATTTTTTCTTATTAATTCTCAAAACTGTTGCTGTATAACTCTATATTTTCTTTCCATGCTTTACAAGAATCTCCCCCTCCTGGGGGAGCCTTATCCCGGATAAAAATCCCGTTCCGGCAGATACTAGCGGAACGGAGGGATTTTCGCCATGATAACCGCCTTTGTCCGAACGATCATTCTCTATTTCCTTATTGTGGTCGGGATGCGCCTGATGGGCAAGCGCCAGATCGGCGAGTTGGAGCCCAGCGAGCTGGTGCTGACCATGATGATCTCCGACCTGGCCGCCGTGCCCATGCAGGACTTCGGCATTCCGCTGCTCTCTGGCCTGCTGCCGATCCTGACGCTGCTGGCCCTGTCACTGCTGCTGAGTCAGCTGTCTCTCCGCAGCCTGCGGCTGCGGGCGCTGATCTGCGGGACGCCCACGGTCCTGATCCGGGGCGGCAAGCTGCAGCAGGACGCCATGCGGAAGAACCGCTTTACCATCGATGAGCTGATGGAGGAACTGCGGGAGCAGGGCGTCACCCGCATCGAGGACGTGAAGTACGCCGTGCTGGAAAACTCCGGCCAGCTGACCGTCTTTCCCTGGACAGCCCAGCAGCCGCCCACGGCGGAACAACTGGGACTGGGGCTGGAGGATGATGTGACACTGCCCATGGTCATCATCAACGACGGGCGGGTCATCCACCGCAATCTGACCGCCTGCGGCCGGGACGAGAACTGGCTGCGCAAGCAGCTGTCCCGGGAAAAAGCCTCCTCTCCCCGCGAGATCTTCCTCCTGACCCTGGACGAACAGGGGCAGGTATTCTGCGTCCGAAAGGAGCGAGAGTCATGAGGGCGTATGGAATATCCGTCGGCATCCTGGCAGCCATCCTGGTCTTTTCCCTGTGGAACAGCTCCTACATGACCGCCAGCACCGTCCGCTGGCGGGAGCAGCTGCAGCAGGCGGACGCCCAAGCCCAGTCAGAGGCCTGGACCGAGGCCGTGGATACGCTGGCAGGCAGCTATGACGACTGGTCGGAAAGCCAGACCTACCTCCACATCGTGGCGCGGCATGATACGGTGGACGACGCGGAGGCCATGTACCGCCGGGCCCTGGCCTTCGCCGCCACCCGGGAGCTGACGGAGTTCCGGGCGGAGATCTCGGACCTGCGGGATCAGCTCCGGCTCCTGGCGGAGACGGAGCGGCTGGATATCAAGAACGTCCTCTGACGGCCTTCACCGGTTGTCGGCCAGGAGCTTGTTCAGCTCTGTCATAAAGGTGTCGATATCCTTGAATTGGCGGTAGACGGAGGCAAACCGGACATAGGCCACCTGGTCCACGTTTCGCAGCCGTTCCATCACTTTTTCGCCGATGGCCTCTGTGCTGATCTCCCGCTCCATGGAGTTCTGCAGATCCTGCTCGATCTCCTCGGCGATCTTTTCCAGCTCCGCCAAGGGCACCGGCCGCTTTTCGCAGGCGCGGATCATGCCGCCCAGCACCTTCCGCCGGTCAAAACTCTGGCGGCTGCCGTCCTTCTTCACCACCACCATAGGCAGGCTCTCCACCGTCTCATAGGTGGTAAATCGCTTGCCGCAGGAAAGGCACTCCCGCCGGCGGCGGATGCTGCTGTTTTCGTCCGCGGGCCGGGAATCAATGACCTTGCTCTCACTGTAACCGCAATAGGGACACTTCATACTGGACCTCCAAACGCTCCGCCGGCGCCCGGCCGGCAGGTCTTCCCGTGTCTGAGGCCGGGCGGAGAGCCCCTCCGCCACGGCCGTCTTGGGGTTATTATATCATACCCCCGGGAAATGTGGAACACATCATTTGGAATTTTCTGAAAATGTCTCTGTCCGCCGGACGGCTCAGAACACCGGTCGCTCCTCCCCGTTGAAGGCAAAGATGGCGTAGCTCCGGCCATGGATACGGCGGATATGGGCAAAGCAGAACAAGGCGGTCAGCGGAAAGGGGCGGCCCACGTCATAGGGCACCGCCAGCTCTCGCCGCCCCTGCTCCTCCCGGACAAGGACGCCCGGCACAAGGTGCAGCTGCTCCCGAAGCCATGGGGAACGGAGACGCACTGCCGAGCGCTCCAGCGGCGTCCAATCCTCCGGCTCCGGCGGATGGGCAGGGCGGATCTCCCCCTGCCGCAGCTTTCCTAGAGGGGCTGTCAGCCGGGCGGAAAACCGCCGCCGGATTGTGGCCCGGTCCCCACAGGGCTCCAGAACGCCCAGCCGCAGCTCTCCCCGGTCGCCCACCGCCCAGGCGCACCAGAGGCCCTCTCCCGGCAGGCGGCACCGGGCCTCAAACCAGGTGTACAGCGCCTCCTGCTCCGTGATGAGCTCCCCCACAGAGAAACAGCCCTGCATCAGTGGAAACTTGTCCATCGCTCTGCCCCCTCTCCAAACGGCCCCGCCTGGCACAACCTATGCCCAGGCGGGGCCGTTTATGCGGAGATCAGGCGACGGTGTAGCTGCCCCGGACCAGCAGCTTGGTGGTGCCGGCCGTGGCGCGGACGCCCCGGCCCTCAATGGTCATCATGTACAGGTGGTTCTGGACCAGCGCACTGCCGTTGTTCAGCGCTGTGGCTGCGGTCTCGTCAATGAGACCGGGGCTGGAGGGAGAAACGCACACAGCCGTTCCCACTCGCAGCATTACCTCACAGCCGATGTCCCCAGTGAGGACTTGTCCGCTGGTGAGGGTCACCACAGTGAAGTTGGACGCGGCACCGGCTCCGCTGCCTGCCGAAATGCCCAACTGGGCATTCCGGGCGGCGATCTTCTGGTCCACCCGCTCCATGATGGAGTCCATGAACGTCTCGTTCAGGTAGCTCAGGGTCACCAGCGGGTCGTCGGAGGATCCGGCCTCCGCCGCCGCGGTAATCGTCACGTTCAAGGCGCCGCAGAGCACCAGCAATGCCAGCAGCCGCAGATACCATCTGTTCTTTTTCATGCGCTTATGTACCTCCGTATTGATTGTCGGATCTGAAAAATCGGTACCCCTGAAAAGGGCGGAACGCCCTTTTCAGGAGGACCCTTCGATCAAACCACGCATTTCCGGGCGGCCAGGAGACGGCTTCCGCCGCAGCGCCCGGCCTGTGTATTGCCGAAGAAACGGATCTCTCAAACCATCTGGTCGTGGGGCAGTCCGAAGCTGACCGCGATGGCCAGATCGACCTTCTCCATCACATTCTCCTCCACATGGCCCATCTTTTCCCGCAGGCGCTTTTTGTCCAGGGTGCGCACCTGCTCCAGCAGGACCACCGAATCCCGGCTCAGGCCGCAGCTGTGGTCCACGGGAAGGTCGATATGTGTCGGCAGCTTGGCCTTCCCGGTCTGGGAAGTGATGGCCGCCGCGATCACAGTGGGACTGTACCGGTTGCCGGTGTCGTTCTGAATGATCAGAACCGGCCGGACACCACCCTGCTCACTGCCCACCACCGGGGAGAGATCGGCATAGTAAATATCGCCGCGCTTGACACTCGTATCCACAAAGTTCACACTCCGCCGAAAGAAGTACCCATCACCGAAGGCCCTTCGGTGAGGCCACTTTCATTCTCCCACGCAGGTACGGAATTTATACTTTGCCAATGCCGCAAAATTCCGGCGTCCTCGCCCCGCACTATCCTATGCCCGGAACAAGGCGTGTGTGTATGGATTTGTGTCCGCGCTTCCCTGCGCTCACAGCAGCCGCAGGCTCCGCTCCACGATTTTACCGCCTTCGATATATACCCGCGGCACCCGCTTGCTCACCGCACAGGTCAGGCCCCACCGCGCGTTGCGCGGCGGGGACCCCGATCTCATTTTGGTCGGCCAGGCAAAGCCCGCTCTCCCCAAGGTTTTGCCGCACGCGGCAAAACGCTTGGACGCCGCGCTGCGGCGGCTCGCTTCCCTGCGCTCACAGCAGCCGCAGGCTCCGCTCCACGATTTTACCGCCTTCGATATACACCCGCGGCACCCGCTTGCTCACCGCGCAGGTCAGCTCATAGGGGATGGTGTTCAGAATGGCCGCCAGGTCATCCACCCGCTGGCGGCGGCCGAAGATCTCCACCTCGTCCCCGACCTTGACGTCGGGCAGGTCTGTCAGATCGATCATGGACATGTCCATACAGATCCGGCCCCGCTGAGGGGCTGGGCCCTGGGCTGTCACCACCGACATCCGGTTGGAGAGGCCCCGGAAGAAACCGTCCGCATAGCCGATGGGCAACACCCCGATCCGGGTCCTTCCCTGGGTGCGGAACGTCCGACCGTAGCTGACGTCCGTGCCCGGGTCAAAGGTCTTGATGGTGGAGACGCTGGACTTCAGGCTCATCACCGGCCGCAGGTCCAGCCGCTGCGCATCGGCGCCCACGCCGTACAGGGCGATGCCCGGCCGCACCATGTCGAGATACATCTCCGGATAGCGGGCCAGAGCGCCGCTGTTGGCGCAGTGGCGGATGGCAAAGGTTCTGCCCCCTGCAGCCAATGCATCCAGCACACGGGTGAACACGTCGAACTGCGCTCTCGTATAGGCCTCACTGTCTCTGTCGTCCTCGTCGGAGACGGCGAAGTGGGTGAAGATGCCTTCCGCCTCCAGTCCCGGCAGGGCGCAGGCGGCGGCGATGGATTCCACGCCTGTGTCAAAGTGCCCCTCCCGCACCAGGAAACCCAGCCGGGACATGCCGGTGTCCACCTTGATGTGGACCTTCAGTGTGCCGCCGCTCTCCACGGCTGCGGCGCTGTACGCCTCCGCCTTGGCCAGGGCGGACACCGCCTGGGTGATGCCGTACTCGATCAGCTGGGGCACCATGGCCGGGGGCGTGTGGCCCAGGATCAGAATGGGCGCCTGAATGCCGGCCCGGCGGAGTTCTTTCGCCTCGTCCAAGCTGGACACCGCCAGATAGTCCGCCCCCAGCTGCTCCAGCTTGCGGGACACCTGAATGGCCCCGTGGCCGTAGGCGTCCGCCTTCACCACACCCAAATACTTCACGTTGGGCCCGATCTTTCTGCGGGCCTGCTGATAGTTGTGGGCCAGGGCGTCCAGGTCGATCTCCGCCCAGGTCCGTCTCAGAATCGGTTCCTCCATGTGTCGGTCACCTTCTCCGTCAGTCTATGGAAGCGGCGGGAGGGGTCCTCCCGCCGAAGTCATTCCTGGTTTTCTATTGTATCATAAAAGGAAAAGCTCGTAAAGTCTGCCGTCAAAATGATTTCCCCATCCACGGCGATCTCCCCTCGGAGGGGCGTACCGTCCTCCTGCCGCAGCCAGAGGGTGGAGAGGATCTTCCCATTCTGCTCTCCGGTCTGGTCCACCGTCAGACGGAAGCAGGACGTCTCCTGCCAGTCCTCCTCGCTCTCCTCCAGCAGCCACCCGTCCCGCAGGGCGCTCATCAGCTGGGGCAGGCAGGCCATGGGGCTCACCTCCTGGCTGCTGAGGTTCCCGGCGTTCAGGCACTGGTCCTCGTACACCAGTTCCACTTCCCCGTCGGAGAGCACTGCCTTCACGCCCGCGATGGTCTCCGGTGCCAGGACCTCCACAGTGGTCTCCCCCTCCGGCACGTAGTCGCACTGGAGCGTGGCCTCCCAGGCCGCGCCGTCCTGCGTGCAGGAGACCTCCGCCTCCATGACGCAGCCCGCCATGTTCCGATAGGGCATCCGGGCATCCGCCGCATCCCCCGCCTCTCCGCCTGTGCCGCCGCAGGCCGTCAGCAGCAGGCACAGGGTCATCATTGGTATGCAAGCCCATCTGCGCACCGCAAAAACCTCCGTCTTTTATAGGATCTCCCCGATGGCCGCCGGCAGTGACGACACCACGTCCTCCGGCGTCATACCATAGGGCGTCAGGCGCTCCGCCGCCAAGTCCCCGGCCCGGCCGTGGAGCCACACGCCGACCGCCGCCGCCCGAACGGCAGTCGCCCCCTGGGCCAGCAGGGCGGCGACAATCCCCGTCAGCACGTCGCCGCTGCCGCCCTTGGCCAGGCCGGAATTTCCGGTGGTGTTCACCAGCACGTTCCCCGCCGGGGCGGCGGTGAGGGTCCGGTGGCCCTTCAGCACCAGGACACAGCCATGGGCCGCTCCAAAGGCCCGGGCGGCCCCCAGCCGGTTGCTGCCGGTGAGGTCGCCGCCGATGCGGGTGAACTCCCCGTCGTGGGGCGTCAGCACCGTGATCCGGTCTCGCCGGGCGTCCAGTACATCTATATGTCCCCCCAGGGCGTTTATGCCGTCGGCGTCCAGCACCATCGGCTGCTGGATCTTCTGCAGCAGATCCAGCACCAGCTCCGTGACGCCATCTCCCCGGCCCAGTCCAGGGCCCAGAGCCACTGCGTCACAGCCGGCAGCCCGCTCCAGGATTTCCTCTTTCGCCTTGGGAGAGAGCCTCCCATGTTTGTCCGGCAGAGGGAATGGCATGGCAGAGACGCACTTGGCCGCCTCCACCGGCCAGATGGTCTCCGGCACCCCCAGGGACACCAGCCCGCACCCGGTCCGCACCGCCGCCGCGGCAGTGAGATAAGGCGCACCGGTATAGCCCACTGCGCCGCCGACGATCAGCACCTTGCCGAAGGTTCCCTTGTGGCCGTCCGCCCTCCGGGGCGGCAGGGCCGCACGGGCAAAGTCCCGCTCCACCGTCTGGGCCCGGCAGACAAGGCCCCGGACCAGATCCGCCGGGATGCCGATGTCCCGGACCTCCACGTTCCCGGAGAGGGCGGCCCCCTCCCCCACTGCCTGACCGATCTTGGGCAGTGTGAAGGTGACAGTGCGATCCGCCCGAACCGCACGGCCCAGCACGGCGCCGGTGTCCGCCGACACGCCGCTGGCAATGTCCGCCGCCACCACGGCGGCCCTGCTCTCATTCATCCAGTCCACCGCCGCGGCAAAGGGCGTGCCTGCCCCGATGGGCCGGGAGAGGCCCACGCCGAAGAGGGCGTCGATCACCACGTCGCACCCCAACACCCAGGCCCGCTGGCTTTCGTCCGCCGGGTCGAACCGCTCCAGCTCCACACCGCACTCGCTGAGACGGCGGGTCTCCTCCAGGGCGTCCGGCGTCAGCTTCTCATAGTCCCCTACCAGGAACGCCCGGACCTTCAGCCCCTTCAAAAACAGCAGCCGGGCTGCGGCGATTCCATCGCCGCAGTTGTTGCCCGCGCCGCACAAGGCCGCCCCCCGACATTTCCCCGGCCGCTTGGGCAGCAGCGCCAGCGCCGCCTCTGCCACGCCTGCCGCCGCCCGCTCCATCAGGTCGATGGAGGGAATGCCCCGCTCTTCAATGGCCTGCCGGTCCAGCTCCTTCATCTGCTCCGCCGTCGTCAGCTTCATGGCCGTAACCTCCTGTGTTCCTCATGGTTTTCTGGTGCCTATTATAGGAATTCCCGCTCCGGATTGCAATCATTTGTAACCAGATCGTCATGAATTTTCCGGTGGAATGTGATATGATGCTTCAAAAAGGAACGAAAGGAGGCGCTGCCCATGAGGCGTTTTGGGGCGCTTCTTCTCCTGACCATCACGCTGCTCGCCGGCTGCGGCGGGCGGGAATCTCCGGTTTCGCCCGATGAGGCCCCGGAGACCGCTCTGACGGAACAGGACGTTATCAATATGTATACCGCCGCGTCGGCGGTATACGACTGGTTTGATCTGACCACCCTGCCCCTGGACATGGAGGACGCCCGCACAGAGGGAGACCTGACCTACTACCGGGTGGATGCGGAGAATCTCTCCCTGCCCGTTTCTACCGTGGCAGAGCTCACGGACAGTGCGCTTCCCTGGCAGCCGCAGCCGGTCACGATCACGTCCCTGGCAGACCTGCGGGAGACGGCGGAGTCCTACTTCTCCCCGGAGATTGTGGACAACCTCTTCGCCCTGTCCCCGGATCACTACAAGGACTTCGACGGCGTTCTCTACGCCACCGACGGGGGCCGAGGGAGCAACCTGTACCTGCTGGACAAGACCGTGGCGGCGGAGCAGGTGGATGCGGACCACTGGACGGTGACGGTCACCTTCTACGCCGACAGCTGGGCCTTTGAGAAACCCAGTACCACCGTCGGCTACTCCCAGGCGGTGCTGGATCTGGAACACACGGCGGACGGCTGGAAATTCACTTCCTTTGTTCCCTCCGACGGGCTGGACCTGGAGGCGGAGACGGTGTTCCAGTTCACCTATGATATTGATACCTTCATGCGTGATGACGCCGGTAACCTCGACACCTGGTCCGACCTGAAGCTGGCCTGCTGGCTGCTCCACGCGGACGGAGCTTATTCCGAAGGTGCCACCGACTATTTAACCAGGCGGTTCCTGGAGGACCCGGACACCTGGTTCGATGCGTTGTCCGTCTTCCCGGACAGCCCCTGGGAGCACGCCGACATTGTGGTGGCCGCCCCGGTGAACGACACCTACGCCTGGTATGGTCAGGAGGAGCAGGACCGGCTGACAGAGATCCTGGACACCTACCAGCCGGAAAACGACGCCCAGCAGGCCCTGCTGGACGCCCTGAAGGAGGCCCGGCCCCAGGCCATCGAGCGGGCAACGGAAAACGCCACCGCCTCCTTCTGTCTGGTGACGGAGGGGCAGTTCCTCTCCCTGGGGCGCAAAGAGGGCGGATACCCCTGGGACTATGAGGGTCTCCCGGAGACGCCCCAGTCCGCCGGGACGGGGGACAACGGGGAATCGCTCTTCACGTTTTCCTTTGGAGGCGTGGATGTGGCGTATCTGGATGCGGATGGAACCGACAATATCTACCGCATGACCACCACGGTGCCGGGGCCGCGGACCCTGGGAGGCATCCAGGTGGGGGACTCGGAGGACGATGTAAAAGCCGTCTACACCGGTGCGGTGCAGATGGAGGCGGTGGGCGAGGACCAGTTCGGCGCCGACTACGCCCTGATCCACGAGCCCGGCGGCCTGTCCTACTGCAAGCACATCTCCTTTTTCATCACGGACGGCGAGGTGTCCGCCATCCAGGTGGAGGACCTGGTGGACGGCCGGCTCTTGAGCTGAAAATTTCCGCCCCGATCCGCTGAATTTCGGCGAATCGGGGCTTGCATTTGTCCCGTTTCTGTGCTATAAGTGTTAATTGTTATCAGCGATGAACGGGAAAATAACCGTGATACGCCGCCGAGAGAGGTCTGGCCACCGGCTGCAAGCCAGACTGCGGACGCCCGGTTTGGTTCGCCCGGGAGCCGCCGTGGAGACACGGCCGGTCCGCCCTCCGTTACCGGGGCCACGAGTGCGCGCCGCTTTTGGCGCGAATCCGGGTGGTACCGCGGAAGGATTCGCCTTTCGTCCCAGGGATGGGACGAGAGGCGTTTTTTGTTATCACAAAGATAGGAGATATGAGATAGAAGATAGGAGTTTTGGTATCCGGCAAAGCCGGATGATCCCAATAGAGCCGCACAGCGGCCGCCCCAGTTCCTATCTCCGATCTCCACGCTCCTAACTCAAAAAAGGAGTCTGACGTATGAAGGAACAACTGGAAGCCATTCGCGCCGGCGCGCTGGCAGCCATCGGCGCCGCCGGGAACACCGGAGAGCTGGAGGCCCTCCGGGTCCAGTACCTGGGCAAAAAGGGAGAACTGACCGCCGTTCTGAAGCAGATGGGCAAGCTCTCCGCCGAGGAGCGGCCCGTCATGGGCCAGCTGGCCAACGCCGTCCGGGCAGATGTGGAGTCCGCCATCGAGCAGCAGTCCGCCGTCCTGGCGGAAAAGGCCCTGGAGGAGCGGCTGGAGGCCGAGGCGCTGGACATCACCGTCCCCGGCAAGGCCCACAAGCTGGGCCACAAGCACCCCATGTACACCGCGCTGGATGAGATCAAGGAGATCTTCATCTCCATGGGCTTCACGGTCCTGGACGGCCCGGAGGTGGAGCTGGCCACCTATAACTTCGACAAGCTGAACGCCGGCGAGGGCCACCCCTCCCGGGACTGGAGCGACACCTTCTACTTTGACGAGGACAGCCGGGTGATGCTCCGCTCCCAGACCAGCCCCATGCAGGTCCGGGCCATGGAGACCATGGAGCTGCCCATCCGCATCATCGCCCCCGGCCGGGTGTACCGGAAAGATGAGGTGGACGCCACCCACTCCCCCATGTTCCATCAGGTGGAGGGCATGGTCATCGACAAGGGCGTCACCATGGCGGATCTGAAGGGCACCCTGAACACGGTGGTGGAGATGCTGTACGGCAAGGGCACCAAAACCCGGTTCCGCCCCCATCACTTCCCCTTCACGGAACCCTCCTGCGAGATGGATGTCCAGTGCCACAAGTGCGGCGGCGTGGGCTGCCCCACCTGTAAGGGCGAGGGCTGGATCGAGCTGCTGGGCGCCGGCATGATCCACCCCAAGGTGCTGAAGATGTCCGGCATCGACCCGGAGGTATACTCCGGCTGGGCCTTCGGCATCGGCCTGGAGCGCACCGCCATGCGGCGGTTCAAGATCGCCGACCTGCGGCTGATCTTTGAGAACGACGTGCGATTCCTGGAACAGTTCTAGTTCTTAAAGAGGGGATCCCGTCCCCCCTTTAGATTCCCCCTCACCAGTGACATCGGTCACTGGTGAACGCCGCCCAAGGCGGCTGAGTCAGGGAATTTTCGGCAGGCACGTGTCCTTCCGAAAATGACTGGATATTTTTTCACGCCGGCGGCGTGAAACTCTGCGAGGCTTTTGCGGGGCACTCCCGCATTCCGATATAAAGGAGTTATAGAAGATATGTTACTGAGCAGAAAGTGGCTGGACGAGTTTGTGCACGTCGACGCCAACGATAAAGACTTTGCCGAGGCCATGACCCTCTCCGGCTCCAAGGTGGAGACCACCGAGGACCGGGGAGCCGAGATCTCCAATATCGTGGTGGGCACCATCCTCACCATGGAGCGCCACCCGGATTCCGACCACATGTGGATCTGCCAGCTGGATGTGGGCCAGAGCGCGCCCATCCAGATTGTCACCGGCGCCTGGAACATCCACCCCGGCGATATGGTACCCGTGGCCCTGGACCACTCCACCCTCCCCGGCGGCAAGAAGATCGAGAAGGGCAAGCTGCGGGGCGTGGAGTCCAACGGCATGATGTGCGGCCTCTATGAGCTGGGTCTGGATGAGCGGGACTTCCCCTACGCCGCTATCGTCCCCGCCGCCATCCTGAACGACTACCACCCCCTGGACAAGGACAAGCCCTCCATCCCCGCCGACATCCAGCCCGGTGACAAGGTGTTCGGGCCGGTGGTGTGCGCCAAGATCCTGGAGTGCGCCAGCCAGCCGGACTACACCTTCCACACCTGTCTGGACCTGGGCGGCTCCACCGCTGTGCCGGACACCATCTGCCCCAACCTCCACGAGGGGGACCTGGTGGCCTACAACACCAAGACAGGCGCCATCTGCACCCTGGAGGATCTCCACGCCGACCAGAAGGAGTTCCCCCACTGCATCCCCGACGGCATCTTCGTCCTCCACGAGGAAGGGATCCAGAACGGCGATGACATCAAGCCCATTATCGGCGCGGATGACCATGTGGTGGAGTTCGAGATCACCCCCAACCGCCCCGACTGCCTCAGCGTCATCGGTCTGGCCCGGGAGGTGGCCGCCACCTACCAGCAGCCCCTGACTCTCCACGAACCGGAGGTACAGGGCGGCGCCGACGGCGTGCTGACGGACCTGCTGGACATCGAGACCCCTGCCGCGGATCTGGTGCCCCGGTACACCGCCCGGATGGTGCGGAACGTGAAGATCGCCCCCTCCCCCAAGTGGATGCGGGAGCGGCTGCGGAGCATGGGCGTCCGTCCCATCAACAACATCGTGGACATCACCAACTATGTGATGCTGGAGTACGGCCAGCCCATGCACGCCTTTGACTACCGCTATGTGAAGGGCGGCCACATCATCGTCCGCCGGGCCGAGGAGGGCGAGGAACTGACCACCCTGGACGGCAACGTGCGCAAGCTCACCGCCAACCACCTGGTCATCGCCGACGAGCACCGGGCCGTGGGCCTGGCGGGCATCATGGGCGGATTGAACTCCGAGATCGTGGCGGACACCACCGACGTGGTGTTCGAGTCCGCCTGCTTCGACGGCACCTGCATCCGCAAGGGCGCTCTGTCCCTGGGGATGCGGACCGAGGCCTCCGCCAAGTTCGAGAAGGGTCTGGATCCCCTGAATACCCTGCCCGCCGTCCAGCGGGCCTGCGAGCTGGTGGAGCTGCTGGGCGCCGGAGAGGTAGTGGACGGCGTCATCGACATCCTCAACTACGTGCCCCAGCCCCACACCATCCGCATGGACCCGGAGCGGGTGAACGCGCTGCTGGGCACCGACATCCCCGCAGCGGAGCAGTACCGGTATCTGGCCCGGGTGGACATCCGCACAGCGGACGACAGCTGCCCCGGCGGCCCTGCCGACGTGACCATCCCCTCCTGGCGGGGCGACGTGGAGGGCATCGCCGATCTGGCGGAGGAAGTGGCCCGGTTCTACGGCTACAACAACATCCCCACCACCCTGATGCGGGGCCAGACCACCCTGGGCGGCTATGGCGCCGCCGAGATCCTGGAGCGCCGGGTGTCCAGCGTGTGCCGGGCCTTCGGGTACGATGAGATCATCACATACTCCTTCATCTCCCCGACCCAGTACGACAAGATCCGCTGGCCGGAAGATTACCAGCGGCGGAACTCCTTCAAGATCCTGAACCCCCTGGGGGAGGATACCTCCATCATGCGGACCACCACCCTGCCCTCCATGCTGGAGATCCTGACCCGGAACTACAACTACCGCAATCAGGACGTGAAGCTCTATGAGGTGGGCCGGACGTACCTGCCCGGCGGCGAGGACGGCTTGGCCATCGAGTCCAAGACACTGACCCTGGGCGCCTACGGCGGCGACATGGACTTCTACGCTATGAAGGGCGCCATTGAGGCGATCCTCCAGGAACTGCGGGTGAAGGATGTGACCTTCCGCATCGGCAGCGGCCTGCCGGAGGAGCTCTCCTACCACCCCGGCCGCTTTGCCGAGGTGTGGAGCGGCAGCGACTGCCTGGGCTGGTTCGGCCAGATCCATCCCCTGGTGGCCAAGAACTATGGCGTAGACGCGGAATTCTACTGCGCAGAGCTGGCCATGGACGAGCTGGAGAATGCCAAGGGGGCCGACCCGGAATATGTCCCCCTGCCCAAGTTCCCCGCCGTCACCCGGGACATCGCCGTGGTGTGCGACAGGGCCGTCACCGTGGGAGCGCTGGAGGACTGCATCCGCCGGGGCGCCAAGGGGCTGCTGAAGGATGTGTCCCTGTTCGACATCTACACCGGCTCCGGCATCCCGGAGGGCAAGAAGAGCGTGGCCTTCAACCTGACGCTCCGCTCCGACGACCGCAGCCTCACCGCTCAGGAGGCCGATGAGGATGTGAAGAGCATCCTGGAGACGCTGAAGGCAGAGCTGAACGCCGTCCTGCGGTAATATGCGGCCGCCTGCGGACTGCACAGCGGGCTTGTGTGCCGTCGCGTCCAGGTGCTATTGCGCAGACAGAAACCTTGAGCCGGGCGGATGCGTTCCGCCCGGCTCAAATCCAATCCCCCAGCAGCGCCGATGCAGACGCCGCTCCCGGAGGCGCTGTGAGGCGGGCCGAAGGCCGTTCTGCTGCACTGGACCCCCCTGTTCTTTCGGTCCAGCGCCCTCCCAGCGATTACGGGGCGTATTTTTTCAAATTTCATGCGGAAAACGCTTTACAGTTTTTCAAAAAACGAGTATACTAGTTTTGTATTATGAAGTGGTGCTCCCTTCGGGAAAGGTGGTGTCTGTATGGACGATTTTACCAGGAAATTCAATATTGCCACGGAGAAGGACGCAGAGATCCATCAGATTCTCTCGACCGTCTATCGGGCATTGGAGGAAAAGGGCTATAACCCCATCAACCAGATCGTGGGTTATATTCTCTCCGAGGACCCCACCTACATCACCAATCACAACAATGCCCGGACCCTGATCCGCAAGATCGACCGGGACGAGCTGCTGCAGGTGCTGGTCCGCAGATATTTGGGGCAGTAACCGTTTTCCTTCTGCATTCCCCCGCAGAGAGGGCATCCGTGCGAATGGCGCGGCGACCTTCCCTGCGGGATTTTTTGCGTCCAGGGGCCGAAGGCAGGTCTCTTCCCAGGAATTGGCTGTAATTTCTTGTGACCAAACGTTGACAAAGCGGATAAAATCTGTTACAATTCGGTTACAACTTTTGAAGGAGTGTTTCCATGGCAGAGAGCAAGTCCAAGAAGGCAGAAGGTTTGACATACAAGGGCCATCCCCTTCGCCGGGTGGACAATCTGATCTACTACGGCACGATGGCTGAGAAATATATCATCATGATGCAGATCCTCAACACCAAGAAGGAGCAGGACATGGAGGTGGCCACCAAGGTCTCCATCCAGCTGCAGCTGACGGACCCGGAGCTGAAGTCCCGGGACCGTGTGGTCAAGAAGAGCGAGAAGGACAGCCTCTACGCGGCGATGGACATCGCCACCGTCTGGCTGGATCGTGCTCTTGCTGGCAAGCTGTAAGAAACAGGACCTTTTCCCCGCGCTACAAAAGACTGACGAAAGGAACGTACACCTATGACGCACTTCGCAGGCAGAGCAGGCAAGGTCCTGTTCCTCTCCGTTCTCACCGCAATGCTGCTGGCGGCCACCGCCCTGGCAGCGGACATCGCCACCGGCGCCGGCTGCACCACAGGTTCTTCCCTGCGGCTGCGGGCCGAGCCCTCTACCTCCGCCTCCGTGGTCACCACGCTGGACAAGAGTGTGGCGGTGGCGATCTTGGATGACTCCGTGGACGGCTGGTACAAGATCGCCTACAACGGCAGCACCGGCTATGTGTCTGCTGACTACCTGAACGTAGATCAGGACAATGTCTTCACTACATACGGCCGCGT
This sequence comes from Oscillibacter acetigenes, assembly GCF_025567605.1. NCBI lineage: Bacteria > Bacillati > Bacillota > Clostridia > Eubacteriales > Oscillospiraceae > Oscillibacter > Oscillibacter acetigenes. The sequence goes on from NZ_JAOQKG010000008.1 coordinate 29,956, forward strand.
CAATTCCGACGGCGTGAACGTCCGCTCCGACGCCTCTACCGACAGCTCTGTGCTGGCCACCATTGAGGAGGACGCCATCGTCACGGTCAACGGCTTGGTGGACGGCTGGTACGACGTCACCTGTGAGTACGGCACCGAGGGTTACATCCGCAGCGACTTCCTGGACCTGACGGAGTCTTCCTCCTCCAACAGCGACATCGCGGCCACCGCCAAGCAGTACCTGGGCACGGGTTATGTGTACGGCGGCGCCTCTCCCCGCGGCTTTGACTGCTCCGGCTTCACCATGTACGTGTACAGCCAGCACGGCTACTCCCTGCCCCACTCCGCCACCAGCCAGTGGCAGAGTGGCCTGGGCACCCGGGTATACTCTATCTCCGAGCTGCAGCCCGGCGATCTGGTGTTCTTCAACGATCCCAGCCGCAACGCCGGCAAGGCATGTTCCCATGCCGGTATCTACACGGGAGATGGGCAGTTCATCCACTCCTCCTCTTCCCGCAGCGGCGGTGTCATCGTCAGCAGCCTGACCAGCGGGTACTACAATACCTATTTTGTGGGCGGTATCCAGGTGTAAGTTTTAAGAGTAAATATCCAACCGGGCGGCACAGTTGTGTGCCGCCCGGTTTTTGTGTGGATTAGAATTTCTCCGCGGCCCGCTCCAGTGCCGTGAGGTCACCCCGGCGGAGCAGGGGCAGCAGCAGCTGGAGCTTCTCCCGTGGCCAGTCCCACCACCGGAGCCGCTCCAGACGGTGGATGGTCTCCGGTGTGAACCGCTTCCGGATGGGCTTCGCCGGTACGCCGCCTACGATGGTGTAGGGCTCCACGTCCCCAGCCACCACCGCCCGGGCGGCCACGATGGCGCCGTCACCGATCCGCACGCCGGAGAGGATGACGGCCTCATAGCCGATCCAGACATCGCTGCCGATGACAATGTCCCCCCGGTTGTCCCAGGTCTCCGTGATCTCCGAGACAGACGTGTCCCACGCCTCGTAGAAGATGGGAAAGGGATAGGTGGACAGGGACTTCAGCGTGTGGTTGGCGCTGGTGAACAGGAATTTCGCGCCGCAGGCGATGGAGCAGAATTTTCCGATCACCAGCCGGTCGCCGTTGATGGGGTAGTGATAGAGCACATTGTTGCGCGCGAATTCCGTGGGGTCCCGGAGGAAATCGTTGTAGATCGTGTAATCCCCCACAGAAATATTGGGGTCTGACACCACTGCATTCAGATAGATGGTCTCCCGGTCGCCTGTGCGGGGATAGATGGTATTCGCCGGAATCTGCATGAGGAAATTCTCCTTTCAAATTTGATTCATGCGATCCCGGCCACCACAATGCAGCGCCTCACCTGCCGCTCTCTCCTTTCCTGATTCAGTACTCTGTTTTCTCCCCGCCGCAGAGGGCGGCCAGCTCCCGATCCAGATTCTCATAGAACCGGGCGATGTGGATGCCGTCCACCAAAGCATGGTTGGCCAGCAGCGTCATAGGCAGCAGAGTCCGGCCCCCCTGTCGGTGCCAGCGGCCCCAGGTGATGCGGGGATTGCTGTCCGCCGGCGTTGGGGTTGGCTGGGTCAGGGCCGTGTAGGACAGCCACGGGACACAGGAGACAAAGAACAGGCTCTCCCCGTCCTCTCCGTCCTCCAGGGTGGGCGCCGCCTTCACCCGCTCCTGCTCCGCCGCCGCGTAGGGCAGGAACTCCCGGAAGGGCCGGTCCACCTCCAGGCTGCAGTAGCAGTAAGTCCCGTCCGGCAGAGCCACCGTATGGGAGGAGGGGCAGCGGTCGTACTCCACCACCTGATCGCCCCGGATGCGCCGCCGCAGCTCCGGCACGCCGTTGGCCGCTCGGACCGCAGCGTACAGCACCGCCAGAAAGAAGCTCGTTCCACTCTCCCGGCACCAGACTGCCAGCTCCGTCACATCCACCTGCACCGTCACCCCCACATAGGGGTTGGACAGGGTCTGAAAATACGCAAATTGGTCCCGCCGGGACTCCCGGGACATGTCCACCGTCCGCCAATTCATAGGTGCTCCTCCTCATTTTGATCTTTGGAGGTATGATAACACACTCCAAAGCATTTTGCACCATTTTCCGTTTTGAAAAATTTCCTCTTGCCAAGTTCTTCCGGTTGTGCTATGATTCACACTTGTGTGAAAAGTATGATTTCAAGGAGGTAGCTCCATGCCTGGAGGCAAACACATGCTGGGCATGTCCAAAAACCGGGTCTTTGGCACTGCCAAAGTGGGCGACCGGGGACAGATCGTCATCCCGCAGGAGGCCCGCCGGTTCTTTGGCATCTCTCCCGGAGACACCCTGCTGATTTTGGGCAATGAGGTCAGCGGCCTGGTGGTGACAAAGCCCCAGGTCCTCAGCGACCTGGCAGATGAAATTTTGGGAACAACGGAGGAAGACCATGGAAATTGTGACCATGTATGAACAGCTCGGCGTCAGCCGGGCGGTCTATGAATACGGCGAGGCGGTGCTCCGGGACTTGCGGCCCCGGTTCGACGTCATTGATCAGACGGCAGAGTACAACCAAGGCAAGGTCCTGGCCGCCATGCAGAAAAACCGGGTAAACGCCACCCACTTTGCCGCCACCACCGGCTACGGCTACAACGATGACGGCCGGGACAACCTGGAGCGAGTGTACGCCGATGTGTTCCACACGGAGGCGGCTCTGGTCCGTCCCCAGATCACCTGCGGCACCCATGCCCTGGCAGTGGCCCTCTCCGCCAACCTGCTGCCGGGGGACGAGTTGCTGTCCCCGGTGGGAGCCCCCTATGACACCCTGGAGGAGGTCATCGGCATCCGGGAGAGCAAATGCTCCCTGAAGGAGTATGGCGTCACCTATGCCCAGGCGGACCTGAAGCCCGACGGAACCTTCGACTACGACGCCATCCGGGAGAAGATCAACGGCCGCACCAAGCTCATCACCATCCAGCGGTCTAAGGGGTACGCCACCCGCCCCTCCTTCTCGGTCCGGCAGATCGGGGAACTGATCGCCTTCTGCAAGGGGATCAAGCCGGACGTGAAAATCATGGTGGACAACTGCTACGGCGAGTTCGTGGAGACCATCGAGCCCTCGGATCTGGGGGCCGACATGGTGGTGGGCAGCCTCATCAAGAACCCCGGCGGAGGACTTGCCCCCATCGGCGGCTACATCTGCGGCACCAAGGAGTGTGTGGACCGGTGTGCCTACCGGCTCTCCGCCCCGGGACTGGGCCAAGAGGTGGGTGCCAACCTGGGTCTGATGCCCGCCCTCTACCAGGGGCTGTTCCTGTCCCCCACGGTGGTGTCCGGCGCTTTGAAGGGCGCTGTCTTTGCCGCCAACATCTATGAGGAACTGGGCTTCGCCTGCGTCCCCAACGCCACGGAGAGCCGCCATGACATCATCCAGGCGGTGACCCTGGGCAGTGCCGAGGCCATGGTGGCCTTCTGCAAGGGGATCCAGGCCGCCGCCCCGGTAGACAGCTACGTGACCCCGGAGCCCTGGGCCATGCCGGGCTATGACTCCGACGTCATCATGGCCGCCGGCGCTTTTGTCCAGGGCAGTTCCATCGAGCTCTCCGCCGACGGGCCCATCCGCCCCCCTTACGCCGTCTACTTCCAGGGCGGCCTCACCTGGTACCACGCCAAGTTGGGAATCCTCATGTCCCTGCAGAAGCTGGTGGAGGCGGGTCTGGTAACTCTGCCGGAAAGTAAATAACGCTTTGAATACAGTGATTTAGGAGAAAAACGTAATATGTGGTTTTGGCTCTCTCTGATCGCGCTGCTCTGCTGGAGCGGCTCCGACCTCTTTTCCAAAATCGGCTGCCGCGATGCCCGGGACAAGTACAGCCACCTGAAAATGGTGATGGCCGTGGGCGTTGTCATGGGCCTTCACGCGGCCTACGAGGTCTTTGTGGGCGGTACGGTCATCAATCTGGACATCATCCTGACATACCTGCCCGTCTCGATCCTGTACATTCTCTCTATGGCCATGGGCTATGTGGGCCTGCGGTACATTGAGCTGTCCATCTCCTCCCCTATCTGCAACTCCTCCGGCGCCCTGGTAGCTGTGCTGGCTATCCTCTTTGACGGCATCGCCGGATACTCCCCCCTGGCCCTGTTCGCCGTGGCGCTGGTGTGTGTGGGCGCCGTGGGCCTGGGTGTGGTGGAGGCCCGGGAGGATGACGAACTGCGCATCGAGCGGCAGAAGGCAAGCAACTACAAGTACACCAAGAGCTTCATGGCCCTGGCCATGCCTGCGGCTTACTGCGTGCTGGACGCTGCCGGCACCTTTGCCGACAGCCGGGTGCTGGAGATCATCAGCCGCACCGTGGAGGACTACGAGGCCAGCGCCAACGTGGCCTATGAGCTGACGTTCCTGCTGGCCGCCGTGGTGTGCTTCGTCTATGTGGTGCTCATCAAGCGGGACCGGCTGGTGCCGAAGATGGAGGCCCCCAAGTATCTGGGCGCCGTCTGCGAGACCGCCGGACAGTTCGCCTACATCTACGCCATCGCGGACACGGAGCATCTGGCCATGTCCGCGCCCATCATCGCCTCCTACTGCGCGGCCTCCGTGCTGTGGAGCCGGATCTTCCTGAAGGAGAAGCTCTCCTGGAAGCACTACGCCATGATCGCGCTGATCGTGGCGGGCATTGCCATCATGGGCGTGTTCGATCTGTAATGAAAAAGTCCCCCCTGTGCCGGAACACAGAGGGGACTTTTTTCATGTTTCAGGCCCTGCCGTTCTCCTGGATCCGCCGGTCCAGCCGGGCCATGAAGTAGGCCAGCAAAAAGCCGCCGATGCAGCAGACCGCCGACAGCACAATCTCCCACGCGCCCACATAACTGGTGGGGATGATAACCAATGTGGAGGCCAGCACGATGCCGAAGATCCCGTGGAAAGCGATGGAGTAGTGCTTCCGGAAGAACCAGCTCACCAGCCTTGCCAGCAGCAGGATTGTCAGCACCATCCCCGGCAGGCAGGCGGAGAGCACCAGGAAGTCCAGCCGGGCCAGCCCTTCCAGCATGGGCTGGTACAGCCCCAGGGCCATCATTACCGAGGAGGAGGTCAGCCCTGGAATCACCAGACTCATGCCCCAAAGGGCGCCGCAGAAGTTGTACCACCAGAAATTGGGTTCCACGGTGACGCAAATCACTTTTCCTACGTAAAACAGGCTGAAGAAGATGGCGCCGGCGCACACCGCCATGCTGACCCAAGAGCCGATGCTGCGTCCCTCCTTCCCCGCCTCCCGGAAGAGAGATGGGACCGTGCCCACGATCAGGCCGATGAACAGCCAGGTAGTGACGGTGCTGGACACGTCGATGGCCGCGGCGATGCCCTTGGCAAAGCCCAGAAAGCCGATGGCGCACCCCAGCCCGATGGGCAGAAACCACCGCCAGTATTTGGGGATGGCCTCCCGGGGATGGGTCAGCACCTCCATAAAGGGACGGTAGATGTCGAACACCACCGCCAGCACCCCGCCGGAAACCCCCGGCAGGATGGCGCCGGCCCCGATCAGGACGCCGCACAGCAGGTCCCGCAGCCAGCGTATGCCAAAATTCCGATCCCGCTTCCGCCTCAACGCCGTTCCTCCATCCTCCTGGGTCTTGTGGATTTTATGATAGCAGTTTTGCCCAGCAGTTGCAATCCGATACTGCCTCTTCTCTTGAAAAAATTCCCGGTTTCGACAGCGCCCGACGCCGCTTTGTGGAAACTCACAGAACCACATGTCTTTTGCCTGGATTTCTATGCAGGTTGCCCTGTTGACTTTTCCGGTGTTATCAGATAAACTATGAGACAGTTATTGAATAACCTGATAGCAAAAGACGATGAAGAGAAGAGTACCCAGGCAGATACAGCGCAGAGAGCCTCGTGTGGTGAGAAGAGGTCTGGAAGGGCTTGGAGAACATGGTCTCGGAGTTGCGTGGCCGACCGCCGTCCCGGCATAGGTCACGACGTGGGCGCACGTCACAGCGCAGGAGTGTGTTTGCACTCCCCAAGGCCGCTTTCGTGAGGAAGCGTGCGAATCAAGGTGGTACCACGGCGAATTCCGTCGTCCTTGAGACTTTTGTCTCAAGGACTTTTTTATTGCCAGAATTCACCGGAAAGGAGCGTTATCCCGTGTCTATCATTCAAATTCAGCACCTGTACAAGACCTTTGGAACGGGTGAAAACGCCGTCCATGCCCTGGAGGACATCAGCCTGGACATCCAGAAGGGGGAGATCTTCGGAATTATCGGTCTCTCCGGCGCCGGCAAGAGCACCCTGGTGCGGTGCATGAACCTGCTGGAGCGTCCCACCTCCGGCACCGTGATCGTGGACGGGAAGGATATGACGGCCCTTAGCGAAAAAGAGCTGCGGCTGGCCCGTCGGAACGTCACTATGATCTTCCAAAGCTTCAACCTGCTAATGCAGCGGACGGTGCTGAAAAACGTCTGCTTCCCCATGGAGCTCAGCGGTACCCCCGCTGCCCAGGCCAGAAAGCGGGCCCTGGAGCTGCTGGACCTGGTGGGCCTGCGGGAGAAAGCGGATGCCTATCCCTCCCAGCTCTCCGGCGGACAGAAGCAGCGGGTGGCCATCGCCAGGGCCCTGGCCACGGACCCCAAGGTCCTGCTGTGTGACGAAGCCACCTCCGCCTTGGATCCCACCACCACCGCCTCCATCCTGGCCTTGCTGAAGGACCTGAACGAGAAGCTTGGGGTCACCGTGGTGGTCATCACCCACCAGATGAGCGTCATCGAAGAGATCTGCTCCCGGGTGGCGATCCTGGACGGCGGTGTGGTGGCTGAACAGGGCAAGGTGGAGGACATCTTCTCCAATCCCCATACGGATGCGGCCCGGCGGCTGGTGTACCCCGGTGGCGTCAGCCTGGAACAGTATCCGGCAGGTACTCACGCCGTCCGCGTGGCCTTCAACGGCGGTACGGCGTATCAGCCCCTGATCGCGTCTCTCGCCATCGACCTGGGGGTGAAGGTCAATATTCTGGGTGCCGACACCCGCAACATCGAGGGCAGGGCCTTCGGCACCATGCTGCTTGGGCTGCCGGACAACCCCAATGAGGCCGCCAAAGCCCTCAGCTATATCCGGGCGCAGCCCAATGTCTCTGCGGAGGAGGTGGAATACCATGTTTGAGTCTATTGCAGCCTTCTGGGCCGAATACGGTAATGTGTTGACAGATGGTGTCTGGGATACCCTGGTAATGGTGGTGATCTCCACCGCATTCGCCTATCTGATCGGCCTCCCTCTGGGGGTGGCCCTGATCCTGACCCAGCCCCACGGCATCCGGCCCCACCGGGGCGTCTACCGGGTGCTGGACTGGATCGTCAACATCGGCCGGTCCGTCCCCTTCATCATTCTGATGGTGGCCATTATGCCCTTCACCCGGATGGTGGTGGGCACCACCATCGGCGTCAAAGGCGCCATCGTACCTCTGGTGGTGTCCGCCGCCCCCTTCATCGCCCGGATGGTGGAGACCTCCCTGAACGAGGTAGACGCCGGTGTGGTCGAGGCCGCCCAGTCCATGGGCGCCTCCACCCTCCAGATCGTCTGGAAGGTGTACCTGCCGGAGGCGAAGCCCTCTTTGATCCTGGGGGGCGCCATCTCCCTGGTGACGATTCTGGCCTATACCGCCATCGCTGGCACCGTGGGCGCCGGCGGCCTGGGCGACATCGCCGTCCGGTACGGCCATCAGCGGGGCATCACCTCCGTTATGTGGGTGACGGTGGTGTTCCTGATTATCCTGGTGCAGGTGGTCCAGCTGATTTTCAACTGGCTGTCCCGGCGCATCGATAAGCGGCTGGACCAGCCGTCCGGCGCCAAAAAATCCGGCCCCCTCGATCTCCTGCCCCGCTTTGCCCATACCAAGTGACCCCCGGCGTTTTCATCGTTTGTCTCTTGAAAATCCGGCAAGCGTTTGAAATACATCATAAACGATATTTTATTGGAGGAACGAAACATGAAAAAGAAGCTGCTGGCCCTGCTGCTGGGCCTGACCCTGTGCCTGTCCCTGGCCGCCTGCGGCAGCGATGCCGCTGAGACCGTCACCCTGACGGTGGCCGCCTCTCCCACCCCCCACGCCGAGATTCTGAACCAGTGCGTGCCCATCCTGGCGGAGCAGGGCATCGAGCTGGTGGTCAACGAGTACAGCGACTACGTGGTGCCCAACACCGCCGTGGAGGACGGCGACGAGGACGCCAACTACTTCCAGCACCTGCCCTATCTGGAGGAGTTCAACGAGACCCGCGGCACCCATCTGGTGAGCGTGGCCGGCGTCCACATCGAGCCCATGGGCATCTATGCGGGCCGGGTCTCCTCCCTGGAGGATCTGCCCGACGGCGCCGTCATTGCCGTTCCCAACGATGCCACCAATGAGGGCCGCGCCCTCCTGCTGCTGGAGGCCCAGGGCCTGATTACCCTGGACGACAGCTCCAACCTGACCGCCACTCCCAACAACATTGTGGACAATCCCAAGAATCTGGAGTTCCAGGAGCTGGAGGCCGCCACCATCCCCAGCGTGCTTGCGGACGTGGATCTGGCCGTCATCAACTCCAACTACGCCCTGGGCGCCGGCCTGAACCCCACCACAGACGCTCTGGCCATCGAGTCCAGCGACTCCCCCTATGTCAACGTACTGGTGGTGAAGGAGGGCAATGAGAACAACGAGGCTATTCAGGCCCTGGTGGATGCTCTCCACTCCGACACCATCCGGGACTACATCACCGAGACCTTCGACGGCGCCGTAGTACCTGCCTTCTAAGATCATTTCCTTTCAATTCAGCTGTGCCGGAGAGGCTTTGTCTCTCCGGCACAGCTTTTTGAGAATTTCCAATGTTAAAATCGTGTAAAATTTTTCGTGGAAACCAGTAGCATTTCCAGACGCTCCGTGCTAGAATATGGCTTGCGTCATACAGCGCAAATTCTGGGACATATACGAGGTTTTCTGACATGGCAGGCAAGCAGCAGACTCATTATGAGATCGATATGTGCAACGGCCCTATTCTCTCCAAGATGCTGCGGTTCTCCATCCCGCTAATGTGCTCCAGCGTACTGCAGCTACTGTTCAACGCGGCGGATATCGTGGTGGTGGGCCGCTGGGCCGGGGACAACTCCCTGGCGGCAGTGGGGTCCAACACCGCGCTGATCGGCCTGCTGACCAACCTGTTTGTAGGTCTGGCCGTGGGTGCCAATACCCTGGCGGCCAAATACTACGGCGCCCGAGACAGAGACGCGCTCCACCGGGTAGTCCACACCTCCATCCTACTGAGCATCATCAGCGGCCTGGTGTTGACAGTGGTGGGCGTCTTCGGTGCCCGGACCATTCTGATCTGGATGCAGACCCCGGAGAACGTGTTGGATCTGGCCACGCTGTATCTGCGGATCTACTTCCTGGGCATGACGGCCACCATGGTCTACAACTTCGGCGCCGCCCTGCTGCGGGCGGAGGGCGATACCCAGCGGCCGCTGTACTTCCTCTCCCTGGCGGGAGTCGTCAACATCGTGCTGAATCTCTTCTTCGTCATCGTCTGCAAGCTGGACGTGGCAGGTGTGGCCATCGCCACCGTGATCTCCCAGTGCATCTCCGCCTCCCTGGTGCTCCGCTGCATGGTGAAGGATACCGGCCCGCTGCACCTGGATCTCAAGAAGATGCGGCTCCACCCCCAGGCCATGCGGCAGATCCTCCGCATCGGCCTGCCCGCCGGATTCCAGGGGATTCTCTTCTCCCTGTCCAACGTGGTGATCCAGTCCTCCGTCAATACCTTCGGTGAGGTCATCATGGCTGGCAACTCCGCTGCGGCCAACATTGAGCAGTTCGTATACGTGTCTATGAACGCCATGTATCAGGCCACCATTTCCTTCACCAGCCAGAACTACGGCGCCGGTAACTACCACCGCATCCGCAAGATCATGATCCGCGCCCAGGGCTGCGTGCTGGTGGTGGGGCTGGTGCTGGGCAACGCCGCCACGCTGGCAGGTCGGGTACTGCTGTCCATCTACACCACCAGTCCCCCGGTCATTGAGGCCGGATTGGTGCGGATGGGCATCGTCTGCACCACCTATGCCCTCTGCGGCATGATGGACGTGATGGTGGGCGGCCTGCGCGGCATCGGCTACTCCATCATGCCCATGCTGGTGTCCCTGGTGGGCGCCTGCGGCCTGCGGCTGCTGTGGATCGCCACCATTTTTCAGCTGCCCCAGTTCCACACCATCCAGACGATCTACTGGTCCTATCCCATCAGCTGGGCTATTACCTTCGGCGTCCACGTGATCTGTTTCCTGTGGGCCATGAAAAAGGTCAAGCGCCAGCTGCTGCCGGAGGGCGCGCCCGCGCCGGTGGAAGTCCCCCCCACTTTGGAAGAGGAGACCGTTTCCGAATAAGAAAAAAGCGGCGGG
>NZ_JAOQKG010000008.1:40343-51480 GCF_025567605.1 Oscillibacter acetigenes
CCGCTTTTCCTTTTACAGCCCTAGCCGCTGCTTGACGGCCAGCACCGCGCAGGCCACCAGGAAGATGGTCAGCGCCAGCTGTCCCCACAGCAGATTGTAGGAGATATTCTCCTTGTCCTTGCGCCGCCCCTCCAGCACGGAGAAGGAGTTGAAAATTCCCACCACGCCGAAGGCAACGGCCACCAAGTCCGCCGGCAGCTCCAGCCCCATCGCCAGCAGGGCCAGGTACAGCACGAATCCCAACCCCGTGGCGATAGCTCCGTTGTTCATCTGTTTCTTGGTCTGAAACAGCAGACCCTTTCTCTTGTCGTTCATCTTGCTCCCGCTTTCGTATCAATATCCGTTGACGATGACATCCAGAACCTTGGCGGCCACGCCGCCCGCCACAGAGGACCCGCCGCCGCCGTTCTCCACCAGCACCACAAAGGCGTAAGGCGTCTCCTCCCCCCGGAGGAAGCCGGCGAACCAGGCGTGGGGCGTCTGGCCCTCCCCCACCTCAGCGGTGCCGGACTTGGCGCAGATGTCCATATTGGGAAAGCGGCTGGCGCCGTAAGTCTGGGTCACGTTGTTGGCCATCAGGTCCGCCAGCGCAGCCGCCGTATCGGCAGAAATCAGCGTGCCGGTCCTGGTGGTGAAGTGGGGCAGGGACGGCAGACCCAGGGCGCTCTCGGTCCGGAGGATCAGATACGGCTCCGCCGCCTTGCCGCCGTTTGCGATGGCGCCCATGTAGATCATCAGCGCCGCCGGGTTCACCTGGTCGTGGTACTGTCCCACGCCGGCCCAGCCCAGCTGACCGTCGGTGATGTTGTCAAAGTCAAAGGAGCCCTTTGCCGTAGGCAGGCCGCTGATGGAATAGCTGCCGGTCAGGCCCGCCTGCTCCGTGTACTTCTCCAGAGTGCCCGGCCCCAGCTCCTGGGCGATCTGGGCGAAGGCCACGTTGCAGCTGTTGGCGAAGGCGGAGGCGATGTCCTGCTCCCCGTGGGTGCCGGAGCAGATGATGGTCTCGTCCCCCATCTGGACGCTGCCGGAGCAGGTCCAGGTCCGATCCGCCAGGTCTGGGATATCCTCCAGAGCCGCCGCCAGGGTCACGGTCTTGTACACGGATCCCGGCGTGAAAGTAGAGGATAGGAAACGGTTCAGATAGGCGCCCTTGTACCGGTCGTTGGTGGTGATGTCCTCCGGCACGTTCAGGGGGTCGTAGCTGGGGGCTGAGACCATACACAGAATCTCTCCGGTTTCGTAGTTGTAGACCGCCACGGTGCCGGACTTGCCGCCAAGCGCCTCATAGGCGGTATAGTTATACCGGGCGTCAATGGTCAGATACAGGTCGTTCCCCCGCTGGGCGCCGAAGGCGCCGTTCAGCAGGCTGTACCCGGTCAGCTTGTCGGCAAAGGCATTCAGGGCCCCGGTGCCGATATTACCCTGTAGGTCCCCCACCGCATGGAGAGTGGCCTTGCGGACGGTGGCATTGTCGTAATAGGTGCGCTGTCCGTCCACCACCTCGGAGAGCACGTCCCCGTCCCGGTCCAGCACCGTGCCGCTGGCAAGCTGGCCGCTGCTATTGTACAGGTGGCGGTTGAAGGCGGAGGACGCCCAGCTGCCGCCGTCCAGGAAGTATTTCACCAGGAAGAATCCCAGGCCCGCCGCCAGCAGCAGCGCCAGCGCCAGACAGACAAAGGCCCGCCGCTCAATTTTCTTCATGGCGTTCCTCCTTTTCCGTGCCGAAGGGGTCCCCTATCGGCTCCACCCGCCGGCGGGCCGCCTGGGTCAGGCGCCGCTGGTGCTTGCGGGCGATGGCAAAGCTGGCGTTCTCCCGGGTATCTGTGGCCTTCAGATAGGCTAGGAGCCCCCACGCGGACATCATAGCGGAGCCGCCGTTGGAGACAAAGGGGAACGTGACGCCGGTGAGGGGCAGCAGGTCCACGGAACCGAACACGTTCAGGCAGGTCTGAAACACCAGCAGGGACGATGCCGCGCAGGCTGCGATGGTGTAAAAGCTGGACCTCCCCACCCGGCAGGCCCGTGCGGCGAAAAACGCCAACGTGATGATGGCGCCCACTGCCAGCACGGCGATCAGCAGCCCCCACTCCTCGCACAGCATACCGAACACCAGGTCTGTGTCCGCCGCCGCCACGTTATGGAGCCAGCCGTTGCCGGCCCCCATACCCAAAAGGCCCCCGGAGGCGGCGGCGGACATGGTGCGGGTCTGCTGGTAGCCGGTGGTGGAGGCGGCCTCCCAAGCGTGGCCCCAGGAGGCGAAGCGGCTGAGGATATAGGGCTTGAACTTCAAAATGATGCCCGCTCCAAACACAGCGCCGCCGCAGATCAAAGACAGTGTGGCGAAATCCCCGGACCGCATATAGGCGATCACCAGGAAGGTGACGAAGAAAATGGCCGCGGTGCCGAAGTCGCTCATCAGGCCCAGCAGGCCGATACACACGCCTGTCAACACGATGAAGAGGGTCAGGTTCCGCTTGTGGAACAGCCGCTCCAGTGTGGCGGCGCCGGCGAAGATATAGCAGATCTTGGCGATCTCCGACGGCTGGAAGGACATGCCGCCAATGGAGATCCAGTTGACGGCGCCGTATTTGGAGTTGCCGATCACCAGGGTGATGCCCAGCAGGCCGATGGCGGCGGCCGCCATGAGCCAGCGGTTCTTCTGCACCCGGCTGAGGTCCCGCAGGAACAGTCCCAGCACCAAAAACAGCGCCAGCCCCAGCAAAATAGCCAGGAACTGCTTGAACAGACTGCTCTGGGCACTGGAGGCAGTGATGGACAGTGACAGCGTGGAGAGGAAGAAGGCGATGGTCTCCATCTCAAAGCCCACGCAGCGAGTGGCCCGCAGGGCCGCGTAATAGAGCCACATCAGCACCGTCAGCCCCAGGAAGGCCAGGGGGATGGCGATGGTGGCCTCAGTCCCGGCGGCCACGAGCAGCTGCAGACAGGCCAGCACCTGAAACACCGTCAGCCACAGGAAAGACGGCCAGATGGCGGCGGGGCGCTCCGCCCGGCGCTTCGCCTCCTGCTCCTCCCGCTCCGCCACGGTCTGAGGCAGGAAGATCAACGGCACGCCCCCTAAAGTGATGGTATCCCCCAGCTTCACGGGAACGGAGGACGCCACCTTCTCCCCATTCACCGCCGTGCCGCCCTTGGACCCCAGGTCGTACAGCGTCCAGTTCTCATCTTCGCCCCGGCAGAGGGCGGCATGCTGCCGGGAGATGCTGGGATAGTTCAGATAGATGTCCGCCGTCTTGCTCCGGCCCAGGATGTTCTCCCAGTGGGTCAGGGGCAGGGACGTGCCGTTTGGCAGGCTCAGCTGGCCCCAGTTCTCCGGCGTGTGGGGAATCCGCAGCAGAGAGCGGACCGCCCGGTACAGGATCAGCACGGCCAGAGCCGGAAACAGAAAGCGCACAAAGGCCATATACCACTCCCCCGCCAGCGGATGTGCCGCCAGCAGGGCCGTCAGGTTGTCCAGCAGCCCCTGCAGAATCTCCATGGGTCCGCCTCCTCTCTTGAAACACAATTGCATAGTTTGTTATTATAGCATTTTCTCCGGGAAATGTACAGCCCTGCCTTCACCGGCATCTTTCCACTGGGGCGGCGCTGCAGGCGGGATTTGTGCAGGTTTTCCAGAAGTGTCAGCGTTTTTTCGGAGTTTCTCACGGGGAATTTCCCTTTTACTCTTGACCTCTGTTGAAAAATCCTTTAAAATATAACATTGTCTGCAAGACCTTCAACGCGGTTTTTGGAGACCATTTTTTCACGGATTTTCCATTTTACTCTGAAAGGCCGATCGATATGAAACATCCCTATAAGACGCGGGAGGGCGGCGCCACGGTGACGATCTTTGTCCCTTACGACTGCAAGAACCACTGCCCCTTCTGCATCAATAAAGGCGAGTATGCGGATATGACAGGTTTTTCCCTGGAGAAGATCTGCCGGAGCATCGAGCGGATGGACGCCATCACGCCCGACTGCGACTTCGTCTTCACCGGGGGTGAGCCCTTCGCCAACCTGGAGTCCCTCCAGGTGATGCTGGACAAAATCCCCACTACCCACAAGGTATATATCAACACCACCCTTCCCGTCTCCGAGCACCAGTCCGAGGCGGACATTCTGGCATTTGCGGAGCGGAACAGACACAAGATCACCTGCATCAACGTCTCCCGCCACATGCAGCACTATGTGGTGGAATCCAACGACGGCCTGCTTTCCAAGCTGCCGGTGCCCTTCCGGGTGAACTGCGTGCTGTACAAGAACTATCCCGCCGAGCAGCTGGTGCCCTATATGGAGCGGTTCCGCAAGCTCCCGGGCGCCTCCATTCAGTTCCGGTTCGACTACACCGCCACCACACCGGAGAACCTCTATGAGGAGGAGGGGGACAAAATCCTCCAGGATCTGAAGAAGGTGGCCCGGTACACGGGACTGGACGGCTGCCGGATGCGCTGCGGCTTCCATTTCGACTACAAGGGAATGGAGCTGACATACCACAAGACGCTGCCTTACTCCACCATCGTGGAGACGGACCCGGTGAGCGGCGTCACCTACGACATCCTCTACGACATCCTCATCAAGCAGAACGGCGACATCCACTCCGACTGGGACGGCACGCCCCTGGATGTGGACGCCTATGAAAAGGTCGTGTTTGAGCCCTACGATCTGCGGTGGCTGGCTCGGATCGCGTAAGCAACAGGGGCGGCGGAGCATTCCGCCGCCCTGTTTTGATGAACAGGAGGAATGATTGATGAAACCCATTCAAACAGCCGGCGTCATCGGCCTGGGTTCCCTTGGCGTCCTGTACGCCACGCTCTTCACACGGGCGCTCGGCAAGGAGCAGGTCCCCGTTCTGGCAGACGGCGCACGGATCGCCCGCTACCGGAAGCAGGGCTTTTGGTACAACGACGCACCCTGCGACTTCAATTACACCGATGCCGCCGCTCGCACAGAGCCGGTGGACCTACTGCTGTTCGCCGTCAAGTTCGGCGGTCTGCAGAACGCCATCGAGACCTGCCGCCACCTGGTGGGACCGGACACGCTCGTGATCTCGGTCCTCAATGGCATCTCCAGCGAGGAGATCCTGGGAGATGCCTTTGGTCCGGAGCATGTGGTCTGGTGCGTGGCGGAGCGGATGGCCGCCAAGAAGGAGGGCAACCGTGTCGTCTGCGACCCCATTGGGGAACTGGCAGTGGGCGTCCCCGCCGGGGAGGACACCAGCCGCCTCCAGCGGCTCACCGCGTTTTTTGACAGCATCGGCTTCCCCTATGTCGTACCGGCGGACATCCGCACCCACATGTGGAGCAAGCTGCTGTGCAACACCGGCTGCAACCAGACCGCCCTGGTGTTCCAGTGCGATTACGGCCCGCTGCAGGTGCCCGGAAAGCCCCGGGACACCATGATCGGCGCCATGCGGGAGGTGGCCGCCGTGGCCAATGCAGAGGGCGTCCCGCTCTCTGAGAAGGACGTGGCCGCATGGGTGGACATCATTGACCACCTGCCCTCCAACGGTGAGACCTCTATGCGGCAGGACGGCAAAAACCACCGGAAGAGCGAAGTGGAGCTGTTTGCAGGCACCATTCGCCGGCTGGCCGCCAAACACGGCATTTCCGTCCCTGTCAACGACTGGCTGTACCAGCAGATCCAGGAGATGGAGCGGAACTACTGAGCCTGTCCATCAAAGGGACAAGTGCAGGTCTTCTGTCCTGCACTCCACGCTGCCTGCGGACAGGCACGCTGGAAAGCCCCGGCACGAAGGTGCCGGGGCATCTTTTTATTTCCGTATCAGCCCCAGCCGGTTCAGCCGGTGGGAGCGCCGCAGGTACCAGATTCCGCACAGGAAAATCTGCACCACCGTGGAGGCAGGGGTGGCCAGCCCCAGATGGAACAGAGAGCTGTCCGCCGCCCGGCTCACCAGCAGCGCCACCGGCAGCCGGACCCCCAGGGCCCCGACCATTCCTTGCGCCATGACGAACAGCGTCTGCCCGCAGCCGTTGAAAAAGCCCACAAAGCAGAACAGGAAGCTGGTAAGCAGGCAGTCAATGGCGTAGGCCTTGAGATACTCCCAGGCGGCGGCGATCACCGCCGGGTCGTCCGCGAAAATACCCGCCAGCACATCTCCGTGAAAGAATGCCGCCCAGCCCATGAGGAGGCCCGCCATCAGGGAGGACAGCACGCCGTACAGCAGCGCCCGCCGGGCCCTGGTCTCCAGCCCGGCGCCGATGTTCTGCGCCACGAAGGCGGACATGGACTGCATATAGGCAGAGGGCACCAGCATGACGAAGGCGCACAGCTTCTCCGCCACGCCCACCCCGGCGGAGGGAATGGTGCCCATAGAATTGGCGATGGCGATGATCACCAGGAAGGTGATATTCACCAGCAGGTCCTGGAGCGCCACCGGGCTGCCCAATTTCAAAATCCGTCCAATGATGGCACCGTTGAACCGGATGTCCTGCCGCCGGAGTATGAAGGCCAAGTGCTTTCCACGGATCAGCAGCAGGGACAGCGCCACGCTCATTGCCTGGGCAAAGACTGTGGCGATGGCTGCGCCAGCCACATTCAGGCCGAAGCCCCCCACCAACAGCAGGTCGCCGCCGATATTCAGAATACAGGCAATCAGCACAGTGATCAGCGGTACCCGGGAATCTCCGATCCCCCGGAAGATACTGCCCAAAAGGTTGTAGGCCACAATGAACACCGCGCCGCCGGAGCAGATCCGCACATATTCCACCGTGCCGTCAAAGGCATCCGCCGGGGCGTGCATGAGCATTGCCAGCTGAGGTGCCGCCAGCTCCAGCGCCACTGTGGCAGCCACTGCCACCACCAGAAACAGGCAGATGCCGCTGCCCACAGCCGCCCCCGCCTCCTCCGGCCTGTCCTCACCGATCTTCTGTCCCAGCAGGACCGTGATGCCCATAGCCAGACCTGTGATGACGATGGTCACGGTCTGCATGATCTGGCTGCCGGTGGAGACGGCCGAGATGTCCGCCGCAGTGCCGAATTTGCCCACCACCTGCAGGTCCACTGCGCCGTACATGGCCTGCAGCAGCAGAGCCAGCAGCACCGGCAGGGCGAATTTCAGCAGGGTCGACAGGATCGGCCCCCGTGTAAAGGTCTGTTCTGTTTCCATGACGTCCCTCCTCAACTCCGGAAAGGCGCGAAAAAAAGCCGGACAAGAAACCGGGCGCCCCCCAGCATCTTATCCGGCTTTGTGACTGCGGCCACAAGCCCTCCGATGAACAGTCAATACTTTACCATGCCACCGCGGGGGGTGTCAAGCCCCGTTTTTCCGCCTGCGCAGAGGTTTTACCCCCGCTTTACCATTTCAAGGTGGCAGGCCGTCGGGAAAAAGGCTACACTGACAGCAGAGTCCTGCCCCGGCCGTGTCCGGGCGGAGAATATCCGAGATCGGAGGAATGTCCCATGCTGCCCTGCCAAACCGGCTGTCCGTCCTACCGGGAGGGCTGCCACAAGACCTGCCCTCAGTGGCGGCTGTTTCAGGAGAAGCAGCGCGCCCAGCGCCAGGCCAAGAAACAGTATCTCCAATTTTACAACGCTCTCTGTGCCCAAGTGGTCCGCCAGTGCAGGGCCATCGAGTACCGCCGCATAGCCTGGTGAGGACCGGCCCGCGCCCGGTGTCTCAGTCCTTTCCGTGCATCCTGCCGGGGACGGCGACTGGGCAAGGCTCACTGCGCCTCTTCACGGCCTCATAATAATCCACACAGTCCTCCGCGTCCCTGTACTCGATCATGTTGCACTCCAGCGCCGGAAGCGGCGGGATCAGCAGCGACAGCCAGGCCGTACGCCGCCCGCTCTGATCCGTACAGAGAATCAGCTGTTCGCGCATCTCCGTGTGAAAATACCTGACGAGAACTCTGCCCGGCTCCGCTTTCTGCTTCCCTGCCTTTTCCGCGGCGTCCCGCCGGATGGCCTCCAGCAGCTTCAGGGTCTCCCCGACCTCCTCGGAGATGGAGTCCGCCCCTCTGCCCTCGATCTCAGCCGCATCTTTCATATAGGCGGTTCCGGGCTGCGCCAGCAGGTATTCCACTGTCCCGCCCCTGGCCACGCAGTCGGTCAGGATGCGTCTGTATGCATGGGTGAACCCATAGCCGGACAATGCCAGAAGCTGGATCGCCCGTGCCTCTGCCAGCTGCTTTTTCAGTGCTCGGCTGTGCTCTCCCGGGGCATAGACCCGCTTGATCCCGTTATTCCGGTGGTCGATCCGGATCTGCAGCCGTGTCACAAGCGCGGACAGGAAGCCCACGGTGATCACGCTGGAGATCACCGCCGACAGGATCGTTCCCGCCAGCCACTGCATCCCATCATCCATCTGCCTCTCTCCTCTCTGTCTCTTCGGAGCTGTTGTCCTGCTGTCCTCACGCCATGCTGCAGTCCACCGCCACCTTGATGACACCGTCCCGCCGGTGCTCGAACAGGTCATAGGCCGCCGCGATATCCCGCAGAGGGACAGTGTGGGTGATGAGGGGCGTGGTGTCCAGCTTTCCCGCCGCGATCAGGTCCAGAATCTCCTGGCTGTCACAGCCGTCCACGCCGCCGGTTTTGAAGGTGAGATTCTTCCCGTACATCTCCGGCAGGGGCAGGAGCTGGGGCCTATCGTAAAGCGCCACCACCGTCACCACCGCATTGGGGCGGGCGCACTGCCAGGCTAGGCGGAAGGTCTCCTCCGCCCCGGCTACCTCCAGCACCCGGTCCGCGCCGCCGTGGTCGCTGTGGGCCTGTGTGAAGGCCAGCACCTCCTCCGGCCCCACCGTCAGCACCTGGGGATAGTGCTCCCGGACAAACCGGAGACGCGCCGGGTCCTTTTCGCAGACGATGACCTGCTTAGGCGCTTTCAGCAGCACGCACAACAGAGTGCAGATGCCTGTGGGGCCCGCTCCCAGGATCAGCACCGTGTCCTCCCGCCCGATCTCCGCGATGCGGGCCGCCCAGAAGCCGGTGGCCAGGATGTCGCCGGCAAACAGTGCCTGCCGGTCCGTAACGCTCTCCGGGATTTTCGTCAGACCCTGGTCCGCGTAGGGCACCCGGACGTATTCCGCCTGTCCCCCGTCGATCCGGCAGCCCAGGGCCCAGCCGCCGCTGGGATCCGTACAGTTGTTGACATACCCGTGGCGGCAGAAGAAGCACTCGCCGCAGAACGTCTCCACATTCACGCTCACCCGGTCGCCGGGGCGGACCGTCCGGACGCCGGGACCCACCGATTCCACCACACCTACCATCTCATGGCCCACGGTGATACCGGGCACCGCCCGGGGCACGGAGCCGTGCTTGATGTGCAGGTCGCTGGTGCAGATGCTGGACAGCGTCACCCGGACCAGCGCGTCTCCAGGTTCCCGCAGCACAGGCTTCGGCTTGTCCGTCAGCCGGAAGGTTCCTTTTTCCAAATAGGTATAAGCCAGCATACCATCTCTCCTCTCTGACTCCTATGATACGGCGGAAGCACGCCCCTGTCAAAGGCTTCTCCGCCGTTTCCCATAAAAAAGCCGGGGCTGCGACATCCGCTGCAGCCCCGGCGCTCTTCTTTTCAGATCACAGATTCTCCCGCAGCGTCTCCAGATTCTGCTCCATCAGGGACACGTAAGTGGCCCCCGCCTCCAGTTCGTCCGTGGATACATTGTGGCAGGTGTGGAACAGGGCCGTCTTGACGCCCGCGGCCTCCGCAATGCTGTCCGCCACCAGATGATTGGAGAACTCAATGTACCAGACCGTGGGGATCCCCTCTTCCCGCACCTTGTCCGTCAGGAAGGCGATGGTGGCTGCCGAGGGCTCTGTCTGGGTGCTGCACCCGGGGAAGGCAGCGTAGTAGTCGATGTCGAATTCCTCCGCGAAGTACCGCAGGGGAAATCGGTCCCCGAACACCATGGTCCGGTCCTCCACTCCGGCGAAGAAGTCCGCGAATTCCCGGTCCAGGGCCTCGATCCGGGTGGCGTAGCCCTCCGTGTTGGCGGCGTAAGTCCCGGCATTGGCCGGGTCCAGCTCCGCCAGCCTGTCCCCCACCGCCCGGGTGATGGCGGCGGCATTTTTCGGGGATGTCCACACGTGCTCATCGTAGCCCACCACTTCTCCCAGGCCGGGCCCCTCCGCATGGTCGTGGTCATGGCCCTCGTGGTCTTCCATGCCCTCCACTGTCTCCTCCTCCAGCAGGTCCACACAGTCCACCATCCGCAGGGCCTCGCCCTGCATGTCCACGGACTCCAGAATCGTCTCCACCCAGGCGTCGGATTCGCCGCCCAGATAGAGGAACAGATCGCACTCCTGCACTGCCAGAATGTCCGCCGGGGTGGGCTCGTAGGAATGGCTCTCTGCTCCCGGCGGCAGCAGAAGCCGCACCTCTGCCAGCTCTCCCCCGGCGGCCCGGGCGAAATCATAGGCGGGGAATACCGTAGCCACCACTGTCAGCCGCTCTTCCCTCTCATGCTCCGCCGGAGCCTGTCCGCAGGCGGTCAACAGAAGCACCATCGCCAGCGCGGCACACAACCGAATACGTTTTTCCACAGTCTGATCTCCTTTGAAAATGAGAATTGTTTTCAGATTATGCAGTATAGCACACCTCGTCCTCAAATGCAAGGTCCGGTTTGCGAGTCCCATGCAGCGGATTAGTCTTGGCAAACTTGCAAAACTCTGGTAAAGTTAAGAAAACGCTAAGATTTCAGAGGAGGCGCACCATGAGAAAGGCACTGGAGTTTCCCCGAATCGACGAAGGCAAGCTGGACGCGGTGGAGGCCCTGATTGCAGCCATTGCAGACAAAGAACCCGGTACCGCCGGCGCGGAGCTGGAGGACCTGGCCGCTCTCACGGGCAAAGTCCACACTGATGTGGAATTTGCGGAATACTGGAGCTGGACGGACCTGGACACATTGGCACGGCTCACACTGACGCCGGAACCGCCCTGTATCCCCGACCTGTCCCGGGAGGAACTGGTAGAGCTTGTGGAAATCATCCAGCACTGCTCTGTCACCGGCCGGGAATGGGCGATGCGCTACTACACGGCGCTGCTGCGCCGCTCCCTCTCCCTGCCCAATGTCATGGACTTTGTGGCCTCCGGTGAAGATGTAGAGGTCATTGCAGAAAAGCTGCTCCAGGCGGCCCGGTAAGCGGCTTTCAAATACATCCCGCGGCTCCCGGC
>NZ_JAOQKG010000008.1:51691-185545 GCF_025567605.1 Oscillibacter acetigenes
GAAGCCGCTGGCATTCACAGATTTCTATACTGTCTAATTTGTTATAGAATTGACATTCCTCGCAGAAAGGGACTATACTATACATGCTGACAAGCACTCAAAACGGCAAATTTCGAGACGGCCCCCGCTTGGGGGCCAAACCGAACGAGGAGGATCAAGCATGAAAGACATTGTAGAGATCCGATGGCACGGCCGGGGCGGCCAGGGCGCCAAAACGGCGTCGCTGCTGCTGGCGGACGCGGCGTTCAACACGGGCAAGTATGTCCAGGGCTTCCCGGAGTACGGTCCCGAGCGCATGGGCGCGCCCATCACCGCCTACAACCGGATCAGCTCCGAGCGGAGCACCGTCCATTCCAACATCTACTTCCCGGACTATGTGGTGGTCGTGGATGAGACCCTGCTGTCCGCCGTGGACGTGACCGCCGGATTGAAGAAGGAAGGCGCCATCGTCATCAACTCCAGCAAGTCCCCCGCGGAGCTGCGGCCCCTGCTGAAGGGCTATGAGGGCCGGGTCTGCACCATCGACGCCGGTAAGATCAGCGAGGAGGAGCTGGGCAAGAACTTCCCCAACACCCCCATGCTGGCCGCCATCGTAAGGGTGTCCGGCGTCATCGGGGAAGAGGAGTTCATCAAGGATATGGAGGGCTCCTTCAAGCACAAGTTCGCCAGCAAGCCCCAGGTCATCGAGGGCAACATGCGGGCGCTGAAGAGATCTCTGGAGGAGGTGCAGGTAGGATGAGCCATCTGGCGAAGGATATGACCCCGGACGTGACCTGGAAGGACATCACCCCGGGCTGCAACATTTATGAGGGCGGCACGTCCAGCGTGGTGGAGACCGGCGACTGGCGGACCATGAAGCCCGTGATCGATTGGGACAAGTGCCGGCAGTGCCTGCTGTGCGCACCGGTGTGCCCGGATATGTCCATCCCGGTGAACGGCGAGGGCAAGCGGGAGGACTTCGACTACTTCTTCTGCAAGGGCTGCGGCATCTGCGCCAACACCTGCCCCTTCGGGGCCATCACTATGGTCAAGGACGAGAAATAAGGAGGGGAAGGAACAATGGGAATCAGAGAAAGACTTTCCGGCAATGAGGCGGTCGCCTATGCCATGAAGCAGATCAACCCGGATGTGATGGGCGCGTATCCCATCACGCCGTCCACGGAGATCCCCCAGTACTTCTCTACATACGTGGACAACGGGGAAGTGGACACGCTGTTCATCGCGGTGGAGAGCGAGCACAGCGCCATGTCTACCTGCATCGGCGCGGAGGCTGCCGGCTGCCGTGCCATTTCCGCCACCTCCTCCTGCGGCCTGTGCTACATGACGGAGATGCTGTACGTGGCGGCCTCCGACCGGCTGCCCATCACGCTGGCCGTCTCCTGCCGCGCCCTGTCCGGCCCCATCAACATCAACAACGACCACTCCGACGCCATGGGCGTGCGGGATGCCGGCTGGCTGATGCTGTTTGCGGAGACGAACCAGGAGGCCTACGACAACTACCTGCAGGCCATGCGGATCGCGGAGGCGGTGAGCCTGCCCATCATGGTGTGCCAGGACGGCTTCATCACCTCCCACGCCATCGAGAACATCGAGCTGGTGGAGACAGAGAAGGTCAAGGAGTTCGTGGGTGAGTACAAGCCCGCCCACGCGCTGCTGAAGCCCGGCGAGCCCATGGCCGTGGGCGCCTACGCCACGCCCGTGTACTACATGGAGGCCAAGCGGCAGCAGGCCCAGGCCATGATGGACGCCAAGGACGTGATCCGCAAGGTGGGCAAGGAATTCGGCGAGATGACCGGCCGGACCTACGGCCTGATCGAGACCTATATGATGGACGACGCTGAGGAGGCCATCGTCATCATCGGCTCCTCCGCCGGCACCGCCAAGGAGGCCATCAACGAGCTGCGGGCCCAGGGCAAGAAGGTGGGCCAGATCAAGGTCCGCTCCTTCCGTCCCTTCCCCAGTGAGGATATCTGCGAAGCCCTGAAGAACGTGAAGGCCTTCGCCGTGATGGACAAGGACGACAGCTTCAACGCCCACTGCGGCCCCATGTTCGCGGAGGTCACGGCCAGCCTGTACGCGGCGGGCATCAGCGGCCCCAAGGGCATCAACTACATCTACGGCCTGGGCGGCCGCGACGTGCGGGTGGAGAGCATCCAGCACGTGTTCGCGGAGCTGGAGAAGATCGCGGCCACCGGCGAGGTGGGCGAGACCTATCGCTACCTGGACGTCCGGGAATAAGGAGGGAAAACAGTCATGGCATATAGTCTGAAAGAAAACCTGATGAAAGAGGACCGCCTGTCCGGCGGCCACAGAATGTGCGCGGGCTGCGGCTCTCCCATCGCGGTGCGGACGGTGCTGCGTGCCCTGAACCCGGAGGACAAGGCGGTGGTGTGCTCCGCCACCAGCTGCCTGGAGGTCTCCACCTTCATGTACCCCTACACGGCGTGGAAGGACAGCTTCATCCACAACGCCTTTGAAAATGCGGCGGCCACGATCTCCGGCGTGGAGACGGCATACCGGGCGATGAAGAAGCGGGGCAAACTGGATGATACGTACAAGTTCATCGCCTTCGGCGGCGACGGCGGCACCTACGACATCGGCTTCCAGAGCCTGTCCGGCGCCATGGAGCGCGGCCACGACATGGTGTATGTCTGCTACGACAACGAGGCATACATGAACACCGGCATCCAGCGTTCCTCCTCCACCCCCCACTTTGCCGACACCACCACCACGCCTCAGGGCACGGTGATCCCCGGCAAGATGCAGCAGAAGAAGAACCTGACGAAGATCATGGTGGCCCACGGGATCCCCTATGTGGCCCAGACCACGTTCATCGGAAACTTCAAGGACATCACGGAGAAGGCCCACAAGGCCATCTACACCCCCGGCGCGGCGTTCCTGAACGTGATGGCGCCCTGCCCCCGCGGCTGGCGGTATCCCAGCGAGAAGCTGATGGAGGTCACCAAGATGGCGGTGGAGACCTGCGTGTGGCCGCTGTACGAGGTGGTTGAGGGCAAGTACATCCTCAGCTACAAGCCCAAGAACAAGCTGCCGGTGGAGGAGTACCTGAAGATGCAGGGCCGCTTTGCCCACATGTTTAAGCCCGGCAACGAGTGGATGATCGAAGAGGTCCAGAAGGAAGTGGACAAAAACTGGGAGGAGCTCCTCAAGCTCTGCGAGCTGTAAGCAGTCCTTCCGCACTCTCCATATCAGTACGAAGGGTTGGCCTTTGGGCCAACCCTTTTGCTGTTTTTGGCATGATTTTTGGAGGGTTTTGCCCGCTGCTCCGGAATTGACAGGCATCCTCCGGGGGGTATAATAGAATCAATGATTTTCAGGAGGATCGGATGCTATGGAAAATACTGTTTTAGAAAAATTTCACCAGGGCCGCCAGAGCCTGGGAACCTTCTCCGCCATCGGCAGCCCCCTGGCGGTGGAGAGCCTGCGTTATACCGGACTGGACTATGTGATCGTGGACACGGAGCACTCCCCCGCCGGGATCGAATCCGCTGCGGCCCAGATCGCCGCCGCCCAGGGCGCAGGCCTGACGGCCCTGGCCCGGGCCAATGAGATCTCCCGCACGGCAGTGCTGCGGCTGCTGGACGTGGGTGCCCAGGGTGTGGTGGTCCCCTGCGTGGAGACCGTGGAGGAAGTCCGGGAGCTGGTCCGGTATGCCAAGTTCGCGCCTCTGGGGAACCGGGGCTTCTGCCCCACCCGGGACGGCGGCTGGGGCCACGCCGCCCATGCGGTCTCCATTTCCGGCTATATGGAGACCAGCAACCGGGAGACGCTGCTGCTGCCCCAGTGCGAAACTGTGGGCTGCCTGGAGCACATTGAGGAGATCACCGCTATGGACGGTGTAGACGGCATCTTTGTGGGGCCCTTTGACCTGTCCATTGCCCTGGGCCACCCCGGCGAGTTCAACGCACCGGTGGTCCATGACGCCATCCTGCGGGTCCAGGCGGCCTGCAAGCGCAGCGGCAAGCTCTCCATCATCTTTACCGGCAGTGCGGCAGCCAGCCGCCAGCGGTTTGCCGAGGGCTTTGACAGCGTTACCATGGGCATGGACTCCCTGTTCTATGTAGAGATGTACAAAAATCTGGTAGCGGACGTTTGGGGCAAGTAAGTCCCCGACGCAAAGAAACCCGGCGCGGATTTCCGCGCCGGGTCCCTTTTTATTCCGTCTCTTCCGGCTTCTGTTCCGCTGCGAACTCTCCCAGGCCAAAGTCCTTTTCCACACTGGCAGTATCCCGCTCCAGCATGGTCTCCATTACCCGGATGTCGCTGTCCACATCCATGGCGTCGGCCTTGTACAGCTCGTCCAGCTGGTGCTCAAAGCCCTTGATAATCAGGTCCATGGTGGACTCGATCCGGGCTTTGGCCTGGCGGAGGTTCTCCCCCTCCACCCCGGCAGCCTCAAACTCCGCGTAGGAGTCCAACAGCTTCTGGGTAGTAGGCAGGTAGTAGTTCAGGAAGGTATCGATCCGGTCTCGCTTCTTCGGGTCCTCCTCCACCGCCCGGAAGATCTTGGCGGTGATGGTCTCCAGCCGGTCGATCTTGGCAGAGAGTCCCGGGTCCGCGATGGCGTCGTTGGCCCGGCGGATCCTCCGCAGGATTCCGGAGCAGCCCTCCTCCGTCTCCTTGGGGGGCGGCGCCGCGGCCGCCTCCTCCTGCCGGCGCTTCTGTTTCAGGTCCGCGTCCGCCTGGCCGCTGCGGAAGAGATACCCCAGCTCCATGTTCAGATACGCCTCATCCCCGAAGTAGCCTTTATCGATCATCTTCTGCAGGTCCTTCTCCACCCGGTCCCTGGAATAGCCCAGGGTGCGGCACAGCTGTTCCACTGCCATAGCCTCGTAATTCCCAACCACGGCCAGATACTTGTTGTACCGCTTCAGACTGCGGCCGATGGAGACCCCGCTGCAGAACATAGCCCCACCGGCAGCAGCAATGGCTAAGGCCCACAGCAGCTCTTCGATATACCAAGGCTCCACGCCGCCCAGCCAAATCATCATCTCGATGGTGGACCAGCAGGCCGCCAGGCCGCAGACCGCCAGCACCGCGCCAATGATCTTCAGCCACTTGGCGTTAGACTTCTTCACCGCCGGGGACTTCATGGCGCTGCGCACGGCCTTTTTGGTCCTGCCGGCAGTCCCGGCGGATGCGGCGGCCGCCGGCTCCGGCGCCGCCGTCTGCAGCGGGGGCGGGGCCTGCCTCCGCTTCTGCCCGTCGTTTCCGAAGAGTTTGACCAGCAGCATCACCAGGGCGATGGGCCACAGGCCGACGGCGAAGAGGATTACGATGGCTATCCAAGCGCCAACGCCTTCCTGCTTCTGTTTCTTTCCGGCCACGGCACTCAGTCCTCCTTCTGCTTCAGTTTCCGCTTGTTGCCCTGGTCATCCACCACATAGGTGTGGTCCAGCTGGCTCTTCAGGTTCCCCAGCACGGAGTCGATGTACTCCCGCCGCAATGCCGCCTGCTCCATCCGCTCCCACTCCGTCAGGCCCTCCGGTGTCTTGGCCTTCCGGGCCAGCTCGTTGATGCGGTCGATCTGCTTTTGCTCCATGTTTCGCTCCTCCTGTCAGGTCTCAGGCCGCTGGCGCTCGAATACCAGGTCGATGCTCTCGATAAAGCCGTAAGGCCGGCGCTGGCTTTTGGGGATGCATCCCACATATCGCCAGCCATCCGCCGCCCGGCGGACGATGACCTCCCGATGAGCAGCGGTCTCCCGCAAGTAAAACCCGTAGACCTCGCCGCAGGATACCTCTTCAAACTCGTATTCCAGCACGCTGCACCCTCCTCTCTCAAATATATCGCTTCACCACAATGGCGGTGCGGCCCTTTTTCGTGACGCCGCCCACCGCCGCCAACTGAAATTTTCCAAATCCCCGGGCGGAGACCGTGTCCCCCTCTGTAAGCAGCTTGTCCGCCTTCGTACAGGGCCGCCAGTTCACCTGGACGTGGCCGGAAGAGATCATATCCACCGCCTTCCCTCTCGCCATCCGAAAACCGGTGGAACACACCGCATCCAGCCGCAGGGAACTGACCGTGTCCCGCACCTCCTCGCACCGCACCTCCGGGATGTGGAGGTGGGCGGCGGGGATCTCCGTCACCGTCAGCTTCGCCCGGCCGGCGCTGTTCCAGCTGGAGAGCAGGAAATCCGCCACCGTGTCCAGCACGATCAGGTCCGCACTCTCCGGGGACACCAGAATGTCCCCTACCTTCTCCCGGACGATGCCCATACCCATGAGGCTGCCCAGGATGTCCCGGTGGTTCAGCCGGTCGTCCGGCCGGAAGGCCCCCCGCAGACATCGGAGCGGGGGCTCCGCCGTCTCCGGCTCCATCCAGTCCGGCAGGAAAAGCAGGATGTTCCGCTCCGCTCCCTGGTAGCCTCCCTGACGGAGCCAAGCGGTCTCCGGGATGCCCGCAAGACGCAGCAGGTCCCCGGCCATCATCTGCTGCTGTGGGGAGAGAAAGTCCGTACAGGCGGGAATATTGCGCTCCTCCGCCTGGGCAGCCCGGTCCAGGACCTTGGCCAGCAGCAGCCGGTCCTCCCCCTCGGCCCCGCAGCGGTCCAGCAACTTACTCTTTTCCATGGCCGATCAGCTCCTGCGTCCGCACCAGCTCCGCATAAGCGCCATTTTTCGCCATCAGCTGGTCGTGGCTGCCCAGCTCCGTGATGCGGCCGTCCTCAATGACGGCGATCCGGTCCGCATTGCGGACGGTGGAAAGCCGGTGGGCAATGATGATGGTGGTGCGGCCGTGGGCCAGCTTCTCAAAGGTCTCCTGGAGCTTGGCCTCCGTCACGCTGTCCAGGGCGGAGGTGGCCTCGTCCAGAATCAGCACCGGCGGGTCCTTCAGGAAGATCCGGGCGATGGAGATGCGCTGCTTCTGTCCGCCGGAGAGCAGGGTGCCCCGTTCCCCCACATAGGTGTTGAACCCCTCCGGCAGGGCCACGATGTCGTCATAGATCTCCGCCAGCTTCGCCGCCCGGGCCACCTCCTCCTCCGAGGCGCCGGGCTTGCCGTAGCGGATGTTCTCCAGAATGCTGGCGGCGAAGAGGAATACATCCTGCTGCACCACGCCCACATTCTGCCGCAGGGACTCCTGGGTCACCTGCCGGACGTCGTGGCCGTCGATGCGGACCGCGCCGTCCGTCACATCGTAGAACCGGGGGATCAGCTGGCACAGAGTAGATTTACCACCGCCGGAGGGCCCCACCACGGCGATGGTCTCGCCGGGGCGAATGTGGAGGTCCACGTCGTGGAGCACCGCCATGTCATCCTGATAGGCGAAGGACACATGGTCCACGTCGATGCGCCCCTCCACCCGGGAAAGAGTGGTGGCATCGGGGGCATCCTGCATGGCAGGCTCCTCCCGCATCAGCTCCACAAACCGGGCAAAGCCGGCGGTGCCGTTGGCAAACAGCTCCGCAAAGGTGGAGAGCTTGCGCACCGGGTTCACGAAGGTCGTGATATACAGGCTGAAGGTGATGAGGTCCACCGTGTCCATCCGGCCCTGCATGATGAGGAAGCCGCCCACGGAGATCACCGCCACGGAGAGGATGCACAGGAAGAACTCCATCACCGCGTTGAACCGGCCCATGGCCCGGTGGAACGCCCGCTTGGAGGTCTTGAAGCTGTCGTTGGACACGTCGAACTTCTCCAGCTCCGCCTCCTCATTGGCAAAGGCCTTGGCGGTCTTGATGCCCGAGAGGCCCGACTCGATGTCGGCGTTGATGGTGGCCGTCCGCTGCTTCACCTTGATCGAGGCGTCCTGCATGGACTTGCGGCACTTCCACACCACCAGGAAGAACACAGGGATGATGCAGGCGATCACCAGAGCCAGCTGCCACTGGATGGTGAACATGATGGCCAGCGCGCCCACAATGGTAACGCCGGAGATGAAGATGTCCTCCGGTCCGTGGTGGGCCAGCTCCGTGATGTCGAACAGGTCCGCCGTCAGGCGGCTCATCAGCTGTCCGGTGCGGTTGCGGTCGTAGTAGTCGAAGCTCAGCTCCTGCATGTGGCGGAACAGGTCCCGGCGGATGTCCGCCTCCACCAGGATGCCGAAGGTGTGGCCGTAATAGCAGATGATATAGGTGAACACGGACCGCAGGATGTATGCGCAGAACACCACCGCCATCACGGCGAAGAAGGTCCGGTAGGCGCTCTCAGGCAGCAGCTGGTACATGCACCACCGGGAGACGTAGGGAAACGCCAGATCGATCACGGCGATCATCAGGGCGCAGCACATATCCAGGAAAAACAGCTTCCGGTGGGGCTTGAAGTAGGACAGGAAGATCCGCAGGGCGGAGCTCTCCTGAAACTGTCGGGTCGTCATGGTACTCTCCTTTTTCTTTATCAATTCATATCTAAAAAATGATAGCACACTTTTCCCCCGCGCGCAATGAAATATCCCCGAATGTCATCCAACATCCGGGGATATCGCCATGTTGTTTTTTCAGGAATTGGACAAATACTCGCCCATCATATAGCCGGTGGTGGTTACGCCGCCGGAGGCCACAAAGCTGATCTGATACCAGCCGTTCCCGGCGCTCTGCACCACCCGGACGGAGTCGCCGTTGGAGAGGGTCGCCAGAATCTCACTGCTGGTGTTGGCCTGCGCGCGGACCCGCACGCCGTTCCCGGCGTTGACCACCACCGCGGTCCCCGCTGTCAGCGTGCTGCCGGACGCGGTGCTGCCGCCGCTGGCAGACGTAGATGTGCCGGTGCTGCCGCCCCGGACCCGCACCAGGCAGGTGCCCTTGCCGGAGCCGTCCGTCACCGTCAGGGTGGCCTGTCCGGAGGAGATGGCCGTCACCCGGCCGGTGGAATCCACGGAGGCAATGCCGTCATCGCTGCTGCTCCAGGTATAAGTGCCGCTGCCGCCGGAGACAGTCAGGGGAATGGGCTCATCTCCCACGGACATGGTGAACTCCGTCCGGGGGGAACCCAGGTAGGCGATGGTCAGTGTCTCCGGCAGGGTGGAGGGATCCGTCTGGGCGGGTGTGGTGGTGCCGCCGTCATTCGGGTCTTCCATCTCGCCGGTGCCGCCGCTCTCCGGCATGGTCACGCCGTCTCCCCCCTCCGGGTCCGCCGTATCAGGGTCCGGCGGCTGGGGCGTCACATCCTCTGTGGAAGTGTCCTGGGTCTCCTCTCCGCCGGAGAGGCGCTGGGCGATCCGGTCGCCGAAGAGCAGGTAGACCAGCAGCGCCGCCATAATGACGATCAGCACAATCAGAATGGGACTCAGCAGATTGGGCTGGCGGCCGCGGGCGGCCGTCCGTTTGCCGCCCCGTCCGGGGGCGGTCCTGCGGATCTGTGCACCGCTCTGCAGCGCCTCTTCCTCCTCGCAGAAGGGGCAGCTCTTGTATGTATCGGAATACTTTTCCCCGCAGATGGGGCAGCGTTTCATGGCCATGGGTCATCCTCCCGCGTAACAGCTTTTCATAATTTACATAATATCGGCTTTTCCCAGTGCCGTCAAGACCGGAAGCGTCGATTCCCTGGGAAATTTACGCTTTTTCCGCGGTTCCGCTTGCTTTTGGGGAGCGCCTCTTCTATAATGGACGCAAAAGAACGCGGTTTTGTTTCACAGAACTGGGAGATTTTAGGGGGAATCGGGAACATGAACACCATCCTGATCGGGATTGCGGGAGGCACCGGCTCCGGAAAGACCACTCTGACCCGGCATTTGAAGGAACACTTCGGCAAAGACGTGACCGTCATCGGCCATGACAGCTATTACAAGCGCCAGGTGGGCAGGACCTATGAGGAGCGGGCCAAGGTGAACTATGACCACCCCAACGCCTTTGACACGGACCTGCTGATCCGCCACCTGCAGGAGCTGAAGGCCGGACGCTCCATCCAGTGCCCCGTCTACTCCTTTGTGGAGCACAACCGCACCGACCAAACCGTGGAGATCCAGCCCGCCAAGGTCATCATTGTGGAGGGCATTCTGATCTTCCAGAACCCCACTCTGCGGGATATGTTCGACATCAAGATCTTTGTGGAGACGGACGCGGACGAGCGGATCCTCCGCCGGGCCCTGCGGGATGTGGAGGAGCGGGGCCGGACGCTCCAGTCCGTGGTCTCCCAGTATCTCACCACTGTGAAGCCCATGCATGAGCAGTATGTGGAGCCCTCCCGGAAGTACGCGGACATCGTGGTGCTGGAGGGCGGCCACAACCTGGTGGCCCTGGACATGATCATGCAGCGGATCCAGCACCACATCGATGGGAAGTGACGGCCCGCCGCCAGATGGGCACAAGCCGCCCGCCGGGATTCTCCGGCGGGCGGCTTGTGCGTATTACAGCGGACACCAGATCACCGGCACACCATGGTCCTCCAGCAGCGCGGCCAGATCGTCCAGATTCAAAAACGTGGTAGCGGTGTTCTCCAGCGGATGGACGCCCACGGTCCGGCCCCGCAAAGACGCATCCAACACCACGGTGACCGTGCCGGCAGGCGCCCGGAGGGCCCCCAGCGGCGTCACCTGTCCCGGCAGCAGGCCCAGAAGCCGCTCCAGGTCTGCGGCGTCCGCAAATCTCAGAGGACGGCTATCCAGTGTCCGGCGCAGGGCCTTCAGGTCTGCCGTCCGGCCGCCGTCTATGGCCACCAGATAGTACCGCCGCTTCTTGTCGTCCCGCAGGAAGAGGTTTTTCAAGATCCGCTCCTCCCCCGGCAGACAGAGTGCGTGGAGCTCCTCCATGCTCCATACCGCCGGGTGCGCCGTCTCCTCATAGGGGATATTCCGCGCCCGCAACAGGGCATACAGGTCCTGGCGGTCTATCCTCATACCCCCGCGAAGCGGAACACCACGCCCACCACGGCAGAGGCGGCGATGAACACGATGGGATGGAGATTCTTCGTGGGTTTCACCCAATTGGTCAGTGCCAGCAGCACCGCCGCCAGGATCAGGCCCGGCCAGCTGATGAGGCCCGCCAGGCCGCCGTCCCCCAGCTGGAACTGGTTGAACAGCCCCGTCTCCGGCGACGCCACCACGATGTTGGTGAGCACCTCAAGTACCACGGACACGCAGGCCGCGCCGATCAGCCCCGTAGAGGCAGGCCGCAGTCCGTAGAAGGCCCGGTCTACATATCGGTTCTCCCGGAAGTTCCGCAGCAGGGCGGCAATAATCAGGATCACGATGATGGAGGGCGTCACCTCTCCCAATGTGGCGATCACCGCGCCGGGGACACCGGCAACGGTGAAGCCCACATAGGTGGCCATGTTGATGCCGATGGGGCCGGGGGTGGACTCGGACACCGCCAGCATGTTCATGAGCTGGGCCTGGGTGAACCAGCCGGTGGCCTCCCCGATGTCGTGGAGGAAGGGCAGCGTGGCCATACCGCCGCCGATGGCAAAGAGTCCGGTCTTGAAAAACTCCCAGAACAGGCGCAGATAGATCATGCCCCCTTCACCTCCCAGTTCTTCAGCAGGATACCCAGCACTGCGGCCGCGAGGATGAACCACACCGGGGACACATCCATCACCGCGCTGCCCACCAGCACTGCCAGGAAAATCGCTGCCGTGGGCTTATCCACCACGGACTTCTTCAGCAGCTTCACCGTAGCGTTGAAAATCAGGACGCACACGCACACCTGAATGCCCGCAAAGGCGTTCTGGACCCAGGCCAGGTCCGCGAAGTTGTTGATGAGCCCCGCCAGGA
Source organism: Oscillibacter acetigenes (assembly GCF_025567605.1). Taxonomy (NCBI): domain Bacteria; kingdom Bacillati; phylum Bacillota; class Clostridia; order Eubacteriales; family Oscillospiraceae; genus Oscillibacter; species Oscillibacter acetigenes. The sequence continues at coordinate 63,362 of NZ_JAOQKG010000008.1, forward strand.
TGGAGATAATGACCAGAGACGGGAACACCACCCCCAGGGTGGCCACAATGCCCCCGGCGATGCCCTTGTATTTCTGGCCGATGAACGTGGCCGTGTTGACAGCGATGATCCCCGGCGTGCACTGCCCGATGGCATAGTAGTCCGTCAGTTCCTCCTCTGTGGCCCAGTGCTTGTTCTCCACCACTTCCCGCTGGAGAATCGGCAGCATCGCCATGCCGCCGCCGAAGGTCATGACCCCCATCTTCGCGAAGGTCCAAAACAATGTCCAAAGCTCTTTCAACCCTATCTCCCCCTGTCTCTCACTCTGTATATCCGTACAGGCCCCGGACGGACACCTCGCCGGACCGCACGGTCTTCACCGCGCCGTCCGGCCTCCGCACCACCAGGCCGAATTCCTCATCGATGTCCAATGCCTCCGCCGTCTCGCCGCCTCCGTCCGGGCGCAGCAGCCGCACGGTCCGGCCCAGATTCACGCACCGCCGCCGGTACTCGGCCAGATAAGGACCAGTCTCCCCTGCCGCCAGGGCTGCGCAGAGGCGGTCCACCTCCCGGATGATCTCCGCCGCCAGGGCGGGCCTGGACACAGCGTGGCCCAGGGCCTGGACCAGGGAGGTTGCGATCTCCCGCACCTCGGGCGTGAAATCCTCCGGCCGCTGGGAGACATTGATTCCGATGCCCAGCACCAGCTCCTGCACGCGGGCCGTCTCCCCCTCCAGGGAGAGCTCGGTCAAAATACCGCAGAGCTTTTTCCCATCCAGCACCGGATCGTTGGGCCATTTCAGGCCGGGGCTGACGCCGCACAGCCGCTCTACGGCCCGACACACCGCTACTCCAGCCATGGCCGTCACCGGCGACAGCCGCTCCGGCGGCAGATCCGGCCGCAGCAGGGCCGTCAGGTAGATCCCCTGGCCGCCGGGGGACTGAAAGCTCCGGCCCAGTCGGCCCCGGCCAGCCGTCTGGCGGTCCGCCACCACCACAGTGCCGTCCGCTGCGCCCTCCGCTGCCAGCTGTCTGGCCCGGAGATTGGTGGAGTCCACCTCTGCCAGGCACACCAAGGTCCGGCCCACCCGGGCCGTCTCCCCCAGAAAGCGGCGGATCTCCGGCTCCGTCAGCACGTCCGGCGCATCCAGCAGACGGTAGCCCCGGCCGGTGCGGGCCTCCACAGTGTAGCCCTCCCTCCGCAGCGCATCCACCGCCTTCCAGATGGCCGCGCGGCTCAGTCCCAGCCGGTGGCTGATCTCCTCGCCGGAGACGAACGCCCCCTCCTGTTCCCGCAGCAGGGCCAGGACATCCTGTCGGCTCATGTTTCTCTCTCCTCTCCCATATTCATGGCTTCGAGTCTACCACGTTTTCCCCTGGTTGTAAACCGTGTCGGGGAGGAAAAGAACGGCGCCGCCCCGTTCTCCGGGCGCTGCGCCGTCCGTGGCTGTCTGGCCTGTTCAGATGGGGTCCGCCAACTCCGCCACCCGGGACTCTCCGTACACCGGAATGCCCTGGGCGCGCAGCAGCTCCGCCGTGACACCCTCTCCCGCCGTCAGCACGCCGGTAAAGGTGCCGTCGTAGACCATCCCGCTGCCGCAGGAGGGACTCCGCTCTTTCAGCAGCGCCGCCTCGCATCCCAGCAGGCGGCAGAGACGCAAGGCCTCTTCCGCGCCCCGGCGGTATTGGGCGGTGACATCGCCACCGTCCCGGGTCATCACCCGGTCTCCCCGCCGCTCCGCCGGCGGACGGGGTGTGGGCAGACCCCCCAGCTGCTCCGGACAGACGGGGACCAGGATGTGCCGCTCCGCCAGATCAGAGATCCAGGGCTGGAGCTTGGAGACCCCGTCGTACCGACAGCGGGCCCCCAGCAGACAGGCAGAGATTAGGATCCGCATCTTCTCACCGCCCGTTCATGGCCTGGTGCTCCCGCAGCAGCTCCTGATAGAGCTTCACAGCGGTCCAGGTCCGGTTGTGGGGCGTCAGCACCGCCTTCAGGCAGTCCCGCCCGATCCCCGCTTGACTCAGCGCCGGCAGAAGGCAGTCCACCTGGTCCTCCAGGCCGCACAGCACCACCATCCGCCCACCCAGAGGGCCGCCGTTGAACGGCAGTACCGTGCCGGGGTCATCATCCAGCCCCGCCAGCACCGCCAGGGGCTTGTTGTAGTCCTGCCGGGCCACCGGCACCACCTCCGCCCCGAAGGGCCCGGCGGCGGCCGCGGCAGCCAGAATGGTGGGCAGTTCCTCAAAGCCGAACAGCAGCAGTTTTCTGCTCATGAACATTCCTCATTTCTTCATGTTGCACGGGGCCGTCCCGGTCAGACGGTCTCCGCCGGACCAGCCCAGCGGCGGGCGTAGTCCCAGATATCCAGCATCCGCCCCTCCCGGCAGAAAGCCCTGTGGTGGACGGCGGTGCGGACAAAGCCCAGCCGCTCCAGAATTCGGACGCTGGCGGTATTCTCTGCCACCGTGTCTGCCAGCACCAGGGCCGGTGCCAGCCGTTCCAGGCGCCGCAGTGCCTCCGCCGCAGCCGCAAGTCCCAAGCCCCGGCCCCAGCAGGCGGGCAGCAGCTGGTAGAACAGCCCATAGATCCCGGCGGCCGTATCCACCGGCGGGCAGCCGGCCAGTCCCCGGAATGCCGTCCCCTCCCGGAGGGCAAAGACCGTGGGGAACGGCAACCCCCGCTGGCAGTCCAGCAGGTGTTCCAGCCGGTCTGCCGCCCCCGCCTCCGTGCAGGGGGCAGCAATGTTGGTCCATCGGATCACCGCCGGGTCGGCCCACAGAACCGCCGCCTCTGGGAGATCGTCCCAGGACAGCGGCTCCAGTGTCAGAGCGGGTATCATACAATCCGCCTCCCATTCAGCACCGCCCGGTCCAGCCGGTCTCCCTGGTATTGGAGCTTCAGGGAGAAGAAGGGGACGTTCTCCTCCAGCAGGCGGAGGAAAATTTTGTCCCCCTCCCACATGGGAAGGCCCCGCAGCTCCGCTTTTTTAATCCAGGCCAGCTCTCCCTCATCGCAGGGGTGGGGCGTGCCGGTCCAGCCAGTGGCGGTGAAGAGGTGCATATACTCGGTGGGTGCCTCATCGGACACAAAGGTCACCAGGCCCCGGTAGCGGTAGTCCGTCAGCGTCAGGCCCGTCTCCTCCCAGGTCTCCCGGAGGATGCAGTCCTCGGGGCTCTCCCCATCTTCGAATTTGCCGCCCACGCCGATCCATTTGTCATGGTTCAGATCGCCCTTCTTTTTCACCCGGTGGAGCATCAGGTAAGCGTCGCCCCGCTCCAGATAGCAGAGGGTGGAATTGATCATCTGCCATCCCCCCTTCCGTGATCCTTGAAATGGTGTTATCCTATTATAGTTCATTGCCATGGAAAAAGAAAGCCTGGTTTTTTTCGTGAACCCCCTTGACCTTGCCGCAGCGTCAACTGTTATACTGCCAATCGACAGGAGGGATCTCTATGGAATACACCGTCAAGGCGCTGGCCGATCTGGCCGGCGTCACGCCCAGGACTCTGCGCTGGTATGATCGGATTGGACTGCTGAAACCTCTGCGGACCACGGAGGCCGGATACCGCCTCTACGGCCCAGCGCAACTGGATCGCCTGCAGGACATCCTGTTCTACCGGGAGCTGGGACTGGACCTGGCCTCGATCCGGACCATTCTGGACGACCCGGCCTTTGACCGCCAGGCGGCGCTGCAGAGCCACCTGGCAGAGCTGGAGGCCCGTCGGGCCCGACTGGACGATCTGATCCTGACTGTCCAGCGAACGATTAACGACATCAAGGGAGGAACGAAGATGACCGATCAGGAGAAATTTGAAGCCTTCAAGCGCCGCACGGTAGAGGCCAATGAGACCGCCTTCGGGCAGGAGATCCGGGAGAAATACGGAGATGAGGAGATGGACCGGGCCAACGCCTGCGTCCTGGCGCTGACCCAGGAGGAGTATGCCCAGTGGAAGTCCCTGGGGGGTGAGATCCACACCGCTCTCGTCACAGCCGTGAAAGCAGGGGCGGACCCCGCCGGGCCGGAGGGCCAGCGGATTGCGGCGCTCCATCGGCGGTGGCTGTCCTACTCCTGGGAGTCCTACACGCCCCAGGCCCATGTGGGCCTTGCAGAGCTGTATGTGTCCGATCCCCGGTTCACCGCCTACTATGACCGGGAAGTCCCCGGCTGCGCCGCCTTTCTGCGGGATGCCGTCCGGACCTACACCGGCGCGTAAGGAAACAGGGCCGCCCCATAAGGGGCGGCCCTGCCGCTTTGATTTGGAGTGGATTTACTTCTTGCCCATGCTGCGGATGGCTTTTAAGACCTGAATGACCACCATGGAGCCGAAGGCCAGCCCCACAATGCAGCCCACCAGTCCGATAGACAGCTCCGCCACCTGGAACAGAGGCTCCAGCGGTGGGATCAGCAGCACGGCCGCCAGCAGCAGCGCGCCGACGGCGAAGGCGCCCAGCAGGAACTTGTTGTTCCAGAAGGCCCGGGTGAAGAGCACCGGATGGCCGGACTTGCAGTTGACGCCGTGGAACAGGCGGCTCAGGCATAGGGTGGCAAAGGCCATGGTGCTGGCCACGGCAGCGCCGCCGCTGGCCAGGCCGATGTGGAAGGCAATGATGGTGGCCAGGGCGATCACCAGGCCCTCCGTGCCCACGCTCAACAGGAAGGGCTTTGTCAGGATACCCTCGCTGCGGGGACGGGGCTTTTCCTGCATCACCGCGTCACTGTGGGGCTCCAGGCCCAGGGCGATGGCGGGCAGGGAGTCCGTCAGGAGATTGATGAACAGCAGGTGTACCGCTGCAAAGGGCACCGGCAGCCCCGCGAGAGAGGCATACAGTACCGTCAGAATGCCTGCTGTGTTGCCGGAGAGCAGGAACTGGATGGCCTTCTTGATGTTGGTATAAACATTCCGGCCGTTCTTGACGGCCTGGACGATGGTGGCGAAGTTGTCATCCGTCAGCACCATACCGGCAGCGTCCTTGGCCACCTCGGTGCCGGTGATGCCCATGGCCACGCCGATGTCCGCCTGCTTCAGGGCCGGGGCGTCGTTGACGCCGTCGCCGGTCATGGCCACCAGATTGCCCCGCTCCTGCCAGGCCCGGACGATGCGGATCTTGTGCTCCGGGGACACCCGGGCATACACGCTGACCCTGGGTACGAACTCCCGCAGTTCCTCATCGCTCATGGACTCAATAACGGCACCCTCCACGGCCTCGGTGCCGGGGGTGAGGATGCCGATCTCCTTGGCGATGGCGGAGGCGGTGACCTTGTGGTCGCCGGTAATCATGATGGGCCGGATACCGGCGGCGATGCACTCACCGACGGCCGCCTTGGACTCCTCCCGGGGCGGGTCCATCATGGCGATGAGGCCCAGGAACTGGAGGTCGTTCTCATCCTCCAGGCCGATGGCGGGGGCGGTCAGCATCCGCTTGCCGAAGGCCAGCACCCGCAGGCCCTGCTGGGACAGCTCCTCGTTCATCCGCTCGATCTCCGCCTTCTCCTCCGGAGAGAGGCGAGTGCGGCCCAGCATCACGTCCACGGCCCCCTTGGTCAGCATGGTCAGGCCGTCCGGCAACTGGTGGACTGTGCTCATCAGCTTCCGGTCGGAGTCAAAGGGCAGCTCCGCCAGACGGGGATACTTGCCCCGCGCCTCCGCCTCGTCGAAGCCGTAGCTCTCGCCCAGGCGCACCAGGGCGGTCTCTGTGGGGTCTCCCACCTCTCCGGATTCGTTCACCGTGGCGTCGCTGCATAACAGGGCGGCACGCAGCAGCTCCCGCTGTTCCGGGCGAGAGAAGTCCGCCCCGTCCGCCGGGATGATCTGGCCCCCGGTGCAGAGCTTCTTCACAGTCATCTTGTTCTGAGTCAGGGTACCGGTCTTGTCGGAGCAGATGACGGACACGCTGCCCAGGCCCTCCACCGCCTGGAGCTTGCGGATGATGGCGTGCTCCCTGGCCATCTTCTGGGTGCCGAAGGACAGTACGATGGTGACGATGGAGCTGAGGGCCTCCGGAATGGCGGCCACTGCCAGGGCCACGGCAAAGAGGAAGGCGTTCATCACATTCTCGCCCCGCAGGAACACACTGACGGCAAAGAGGAGGGCGCAGATGACCAAAATGCCGATGGAGAGCTTGCGGCCGAACTGGTCCAGGCTCACCTGAAGAGGGGTCTTTTTCTCCTCCGTGCTCTTCAGCAGGGCGGCGATCCTGCCCATCTCTGTGTGCATACCGGTGGATGTCACCAGGAACCGGGCCCGGCCGTAGGTGACGAAGCAGCCGGAGAACACCATGTTCTTGCGGTCTCCCAGCGGCACGTCGCCGTCGATGTCCGCCAAGTCCTTCTCTACCGGCAGGCTTTCGCCGGTGAGGGCGCTCTCCGCGCACTTCAGGCTGGCGCACTCCAGCAACCGGCCGTCGGCGCAGATGGAGTCGCCGGCCTCCAGCACCACCACGTCGCCCACGGTGACCTCCCGGCCGGGGAGCTGGACCACCTGACCGTCCCGCACCACCTTGGCGGTGGGGGCGGACATCTGCTTCAAGCTGTCCAGGGACGCGGTGGCCTTCACCGTCTGCACCGTGCCCAATATGGCGTTCATGGTGATGACCGCCAGGATGACCGCCATGCTCTCCACATCCCCCAGGATGGCGGAGACGACGGCGGCTAAGATCAGAATGATTACCAGAAAGTCCGCGAACTGCTCCAGAAAAATCCGCAGGACGCTCTTCCTCCCGCCCTCCTGCAGCTCATTGGGGCCATAATGCTCCAGGCGGCGGGCGGCCTCCGCGCCAGTCAGGCCCTCCGGGGTGCTGCTCAACTCCTGAAACAGCTCTTCCCGGCTCTTCTGCCAGATAGTCTTTTCCGTTTTCATAAAACTCCTTCTTTCCGGCAAGACGCAAAAAAGACGAGACTTTTGCGTCAATGCCTCTGCATTGATACAAAAGTCTCGCCGTTTCAACCCGAAGCGGGGCCGAAGCCCGTACTGACGCCGTTGGGTACACAATCAAATGTGCCAGCTACTCCCTTTTGGTACTGAAGGCACTATACTCCATTTTCCCCACATTGTCAATCCCTAATCTTCCACTATTTTCATTTTTTCCGCCGGTCAAACAGCCAGCCGATGCCCATGACCGCGGCGTACACCACCAGATAGTACAGCACGGTCACTCCATACCCGGCAAAGGCGGCATACACCATAAAAGCACAGGCGCACAGGGCCAGAGCCGGCATGACGAACCGCCGGAAAGGGTTCAGGTCCGTGCTCTTCCGCATGAATTGAATGAACATGGGCACATACATGCCGTACAGGGTGATGATCGGCAGCTCCGAGGAGTCGAAGCTGAAGGCGCCGAACCAGGGTCCGCCCACATTGGCGCCATAGAAGTACACCAACCACAGTGCGGAGAGGCCCAGGCTAACCAGGGCGGAGTTGCCCGCCATATTGGTCACCGGGTCCACCTGGCGGAACAGCTCCGGCATCGGTCCTTCGTTCCGGACCGCCAGAGCGTACATCCCCCGACAGCAGGAGAGCGTTAAGCCGTTCAGGGTCCCCAGGCAGGAGATGACGATCAGCACGAACACCACTGTGCCCGCCGTCTCCCCGAACACCCGCTGGAAGGCCATCTTGGCCGCTGCCTCGCCGCTGGCCATCAGCTCCTCCGTCGTCACTGCGCCGGTGAGACCGATGTAGTAGAGAATATAGGTGAGCACCACGATAAAAGAGCCCACCACCAGGGCTCGGGGCAGGGTCCGCTTGGCATCCCGCAGCTCCGCGTTGATGGAGGTAGCCAAGATCCACCCCTCATAGGCGAAAGCTACCGCCACGGTAGAGGCCATCAGCCCCTCGCCGGTGGAGATGGCGCCGGTACTCATGGTGGCGAAGTTCTCCGCCATGCGGCCGTTCATCATGCCCACCGCCGCGCCGCAGGCGGCCATCAGCGCCAGGGGGATCATCTTGATAACAGTGGTGGACACCTGGAACCTGCCTGCCAGCCTGGGTGCCAGGGCGTTGAGCACGTGGTCCAGGCACAGCATCGCCCCGGCGATGGTCATGCAGGCGCCGCCGGTGATGTCCCAGCCCAGCAGTACACAGAAGTACCGGGCGGAGATCCAGGCCAGGGCGGACACCAGGCAGGGCGTGTACAGCACTGCCATGAACCAGCCCACGTAGTAGGCGTACCGCCGCCCCACGGTGGCCTCGGCGTAGTCCACCAGGCCGCTGACCTTTTCATACCGGGTGGCCATGGTGGCGAACACATAGGAGCAAATAATCATGATGGCGCCCACGATTCCCCACGCCAGGATCCCCAGAGGCATGTTGCCCTTGGTGGCCTGGAGCACCTTTTCCGCCTTGAAAAACACACCGGAGCCAATGACGATTCCCACTACCATGCAGATGGCCGTGGGCAGGCCGTACCGCTTTTCCATGGCTCTCCCCTTTCTCTATTTAAAGCTTTCCTGTGGCATCCCTTTAAAGGGCAGTAGAAGAAGGATACCACAACTCTGCACAAATTGCAATCTATTTTCTGCGCTTTTCGACAGCAGTATGCAAAAAAAACGCCCCCATTCCGGGGCGTGTTTCTTTGGTCATGCTGTGATCTTTTTTGTAAGCGCCGAGCTGCTTGCTCTCCCATTACTTGGAACACAATGTCCCGCATCCGGTCCCGGGTGTCGCATCCCCCAGCCGCTTGGCGCGGCCGGGGGCCCTGCATCTCACTGGTGCGGGCAGGCAGAGCCCGCCCGCGCCAAGGTCCCTGCTCCGCCGGAACGCTTGAATGCCGGACGCTCGGCACCCACGCTGCACTCACTCTCCCATCACTTGGAACACAATGTCCCGCACCCGGTCCCGGGTGTCGCACTCGATGAGGGTCAGGTTCTGCCAGGGCCCTACGGTGATTTTGCCGTTCACAAAAGGCACCGTGATGAAGGGGGACAGCAGCGCCGCCTTGATGTGGGAGGATCCATTGTCGTCATGCCAGGTCTCATGATGCCAGTAAGGCACCACCCGCCCCTTCTCATCCAGATAGGGGGAGAACACATCCAGCGCCGCCTTCAGGTCGTGGTTCACAATGCCCGGCTCGAACTCCAGGGTCGTCAGGCCCGCCACGCCGCCGGTGGTGAAGCCGGTGACCGTCCCGGCAGAGATGCCGTGCTGCCGGCATGCCTCCTCCACTGCGTGCTGAAAGTCCTCCGTCACGTCGATCATGCCCATGTGGGCCTTGGTGTGGTATGTCTTTTTCTCCGTGTAAACTGCCATCTTCCATGCCTCCTCTGTTTTTTGCATTGTAACACAGTTCCGCCCATGTTACAATGGGAGAAGAGCATTCCCCGCCCTCCGGCGGGAGAGAGGAGGCAGCCGCCCATGGAGTGCGGAATCGTCACCGTGGACCTCCACGGCAGGAACACCTATCAGGCCAAGGTCACGGTGGATGCCCTGCTCCGCCGGGCCGGGGCCGGGACGTACCGGCTCCGCCTGATCCATGGCTGTCATCAGGGCACGGCCCTGCGGGACTTTCTCCAGGTGGAATACGGGCACCACCCGCAGGTGAAGCGCCTGCTCCGCTCCCCCGACGGGGGCGCCACAGATCTGGTGCTGCGGGAAATGACGGAATGATTGAGGAGGTGCGCCTATGCGCATTGCGCTGATCCAGATGCCGGTGCTTCCAGACAAAGTGAAAAATATCCAGACCGCCTGCGGCAAAATCCGGGAGGCGGCCAAGAATGGAGCGGACTTCGCCGTGCTGCCGGAGATGTTCTGCTGCCCCTACGACAACAGCTGCTTCGGCGCCTACGGCGAACCGGAGGGCGGCGAGGCCCAGACGGCCCTGTCCCACCTGGCAGCGGAGCTGGGGCTCTACCTCGTGGGCGGGACTGTGCCGGAGCTGTCGGAGGGCCGGATCTACAACACCAGCTACGTCTACGGCCCCGACGGCCGCCAGCTGGCCAAGCACCGGAAGGCCCACCTGTTTGATATCGACGTCCAGGGGGGACAGCGGTTCCGGGAGTCGGACACCCTCTCCCCGGGAAATGCCATCACCACCTTCGAGACGGCCTTCGGCACCATGGGGCTGTGCGTCTGCTTCGACCTGCGGTTCGAGGAGCTGGCCCGGTGCATGTGCCTGCGGGGGGCAAAGGTGATCTTCGTGCCGGCGGCCTTCAACATGACTACCGGCCCCGCCCACTGGGAACTTCTCTTCCGCCAGCGGGCAGTGGACAACCAGTGCTTCACCGTGGGGGTCTCCCCCGCCCGGGACGAACAGGGCTCCTACGTGGCCTACGGCAACTCCATCGCCGTGGATCCCTGGGGCGCCGTGCTCTGCCGGGCCGGGGCGGAGGAGACAACCCTGTACGCGGACCTGGACGTGGAACGGCTGGAGGCGGTACGGGCCCAGCTGCCCATCCTCTCCGCCCGGCGGACGGATCTGTATGAGGTGCGGGAGAAGTGAGCGGCACAGTCTTCGGCGCATTCTATGACGTGGTCCGGCGGATCCCCGCCGGAAGTGTGTCCACCTACGGCCAGGTGGCGCGGCTGGCCGGGATGCCACGGAGCGCCCGGCTGGTGGGATATGCCATGGCGTCCTGTCAGGACCCAACCGTGCCCTGCCACCGGGTGGTGGACCGCTTCGGCGGCACCAAGGCGGCCTTCGACACCTTTGCCCCCGGCACCCAGCGGGCCCTGCTGGAGGCGGAGGGTGTGGCCTTTCGCCTGGACGGCACGGTGGATCTGGAACAGTGCCTCTGGACACCGGAATCATAAAAACATGAGGAGAGCGGCTTTTGCCGCTCTCCTCTGCTCGTTTCTCACAGCTTCCGGCTGTTGTATGCCTCAATGCCGTGGGCCAGGACCTCCATGGCCCGCCGCAGATCCGCCTGCTTCAGGATATAAGCCAGCCGGACCTCGTCCCGGCCCTTGCCGGGGGTGCCGTAGAAGCCCTCGCCGGGTGCGAACATGACGGTCTCCCCGTTGTCCTGGAACTCCTCCAGCAGCCAGGTCTGGAACTTGTCGGTGTCATCCACCGGCAGCTTGGCCATGAGGTAGAAAGCGCCCTTGGGGCACTCGCACACCACGCCGGGGATCTGAGATAGGCCCTCCATGCAGGTATCCCGCCGCCTGTGGTACTCCTCCCGCACGGCGGAGAAGTAGTCGGAGCCTACGCCGTACAGGGCGGCAGCGCCCAGCTGGTCCAGCGTGGCCGCGCACAGGCGTCCCTGGCAGATCTTCAGGGCCTGGGCCATCAGTTCCCGGTTCCGGGACACCAGGATGCCCACCCGGGCGCCGCAGGCGGAGAACCGCTTGGAGATGGAGTCCACCACCACCACGTTCTCGGCCGCATCGTCAAACTGGGCCATGGAGGCCAGAGGCTCGCCGCCGTAGACGAACTCCCGGTACACCTCGTCGCTGATAAGGAACAGGCCGTGCTCTTTGGCGATGTCCGCCATCAGGCGCATCTCCTCCGGGGAGAGGACCACGCCGGTGGGGTTGCCGGGGTTGGTCACCAGGATGGCCCGTGTGTGCTCGTTGATCAGGGGCTCGATTCGCGCCCGGTCGGCGTAGCGGTAGCCCTCCTCCGGAGTTGTGGGGATAGGCCGGATCACGCCGCCGGTGACACTGACAAAGGTGTTGTAATTGGGATAGAAGGGCTCCGGGATCAGGATCTCGTCTCCCTCGTCCAGAATGCAGGTCAGGGCCATCTGCAGCGCCTCGCTGCCGCCGGCAGTGGCGTAGATGTCCGATTGCTCCAGGTGGATGCCCAGGTTGGCGTAGTAGCCCTGCACCGCCGTCAGAAACTCAGACACGCCGGGGGCCGCCGCATAGGCCAGCACTGGGTCCTGGAAATTCTTCACCGCGTCAAAGAAGGCCTTGGGCGTCTCAATGTCCGGCTGGCCGATATTCAGATGATAGATCTTGCGGCCCTTGGCCTCTGCCGCCAGCTCATAGGGCAGAAACTTCCGCATGGGAGAGAGCTCACACCGCTGAATCTTGCTGGAAAATTTCATAAAAAAGACCTCCTTGGTCGGATTTTGTAATCTCATTTACGGCGGCCGGCAATAAAAAACGCCCCTGACATCTCTGTCAGGGGCGAACATTCCATTCCGCGGTACCACCCTGATCTGCCTCCGAATGGGAGGCATCTCATGTCATCCGGTAACGGGGATGGGCCGTTCCGCTCCTCGCGGACTGCTCCAGAGTGGCTGCCGTGCGGCGTGGGCTGGGGGCTTGCACCGTCTCCCCCTCGCTTCTAAGCCGGTTTCGCAGGGCTGGCTCTGTCATCGCGTTTATGATAGTCCCATTATACGTCTTTGCGGGGATTTGTCAAGCAGAGGTTTTCAGAAATCTCCGCTGAAGGCCTGCATCCGTCAGGTCTCCTCTTCCGTCGGGAAGGGAGGCTCGTCCGCCTCCGGGGCGGGCGCGCCGCCCATCTGCATCTCCTGCCACTGGGCACGGGTGATCAGCAGCTGCCTGGGCTTGGAGCCCTCGAAGGGCCCCACGATGCCCCGTTCCTCCATCTGGTCCACCAGGCGGGCGGCCCGGGAGTAGCCCAGCTTCAGCCGGCGCTGGAGCATGGAGACAGAGGCCTGCCCGGTCTCCAGCACCACCTCCACGGCGGCGGGGAGCAGCTCGTCCCCCTCGTCCTCTCCGGCCTCCGGCGCCGCGGCCGCGGCGCCCTTGCCGCCTTTCTCCTTCTCCTGCATGGACTCCTCGATCTTGGCCATGACCTCATCGGAGTAATGCGCCTCACCGGACTGCTTCACGAACTCCACCACCCGTTCGATCTCCTCCGGGGAGATGAAGCAGCCCTGGACGCGGGTGGGCTTGCCCTGGCCCAGGGGAGCGTAGAGCATATCGCCCTTGCCCACCAGCTTCTCCGCGCCGGTGTTGTCCAGGATGATTCTGGACTCCAGAGAGGATGCCACAGCAAAGGCGATGCGGCTGGGAATGTTGGCCTTCATGAGGCCGGTGATCACATCTGCGGAGGGCCGCTGGGTGGCGATCACCAGATGGACGCCGGCGGCGCGGCCCATCTGGGCCACCCGGCAGATGGACTCCTCCACCTCCTTAGCAGCTACCAACATCAGGTCGGCCAACTCATCAATGACCACCACCACGCTGGGCAGCGTCTCCAGGTCCTCACTGGCCCGGGCCAGGCGGTTGAACTCCTCCAGCTTCTTCACACCATGCTCAGAGAAGGTCTTGTACCGCTTCATCATCTCGAACACCGCCCATTGGAGGGCACCAGCGGCCTTTTTGGGATCCGTCACCACCGGGATCAGCAGGTGGGGAATGCCGTTGTAGGGGGCCAGCTCCACCATCTTGGGATCCACCATGATAAAGCGGACCTCATCCGGGGTGGACTTGTACAGCAGCGACACAATCAGGGAGTTGGTGCACACGGACTTGCCGGATCCGGTGGTGCCGGCGATCAGCACGTGGGGCAGACGCTCGATATCCCCCACGATGTTCCGGCCGCCGATATCCCTTCCCAGGGCGAAAGCCACTTTGGACTTGTGCTCTGTGAACTCCCGGGACTCGATCACGTCCCGGATCAGCACCGGCGTCACCTGCTTGTTGGGCACCTCGATGCCCACCACGGAGATCTTGTCCGGAATGGGGGCGATCCGCACGCCGGAGGCCCCCAGGGCCAGGGCGATATCATCCGACAGGTTGGTGATCTTGCTGAGCTTCACGCCCTGGTCCAGCACGAACTCATACCGGGTGACGGAGGGGCCGTGGACCACGTCTCCGGCAGTAGCGTCCACACCGAAGCTGGTGAGGGTCTCCGCCAGGCGGCGGGAGTTGTTCCGCAGCTCTGCGCCGGTCTCGGCATAGTTTTCCTCCCGGCTCTCCTGCAGCAGGGTAATGGGGGGGAACTGATAGGTGTCCGCATCCTCCGTCAGCTTCTGCTCAATCTCCGCGGTCACCGCTGCCGTAGCAGCGGCTACCTCCTGGGCCACGGCCTTCTTCCCCGCCGCCGGGGCAGGCGGGGCGGCAGGCGCCGCGGGGGCGGGCTCCGGAACGGATACCTCTTCCGCCACGGGCGCCGGGGTGGGAGCGGCCTTGGCGCGGGCCGGAGACGGCGCAGGTTCCAGCGCCGCCTGCTCCGCCTCCTTGTCGGAGAGCACCTGGTCCGGCGTCTTCATCTTGTCGGACTTATGCCGGAAGAAGCCGGTAAACCGGCCGGACTCTTCCTCCGGCTGTGCGGACGGCTCCTCGCCGTCCAGGGGAATGTCGATGGCGGGCCTGCTCTGGCGCTCTCCCCGCCGCTGGGGCGGCTCCGCAGGAGCGATGTGGACGGCGGGCGTAGGCTCCGGCTCCTCCTCGTACTCCGGCCGGTTCCGTACCATCTCCAGAACGGCGGAAGGCGTCACATGCAGGGCCGCCAGCAGCAGAACCGCCAGCAGCAAGCCGAAGAGGAAGAGAGACACCACCTTGGAGACCGCCAGCACCGCCGCCTCCGCCAGCAGGCCGGAAACGGCGCCGCCCGCCTTCAGGGCAAGGCCCGCCGTCCAGAGATTCTTCAAAACGCCCCAGCCGTTCAGCGCATAGTCTCCCCCTGCGAAAATGGTGTGGAACAGCGCTCCTGCCAGCAGCGGCAGCAGCAGGGCGCAGGTGGCCCGCAGGGTGACCGGGCGGCCCCGGTGCAGCAGCAGGATCCCTCCTGCCAGCAGCATGGCAGGGCCGGCCAGCCAGTAGCCGTAGCCGAACAGTCCCTTCAGGAGCTTGGCCAGCAGGTCGATGAGGATCGCCTGCACGCCGCAGTAGCTCACCAGCACACACAGCGCCAGCACCAGCAGTATCACGCCCCCCACCTCCCGGCGGATGGGACGCTTCTGAGGCTGCTTACCCTTGGCCGTGCGTGAGCCGGAGCGGCTGCCGCTCTTTTTCGTTGTCGTCTTCTTCTGCGTTGAGGATGCCATGCTTCTCTCCTTCGAGGTTCCAATCTCCTTTGTTTACCGTCAATGCAGCGCAACGGAGATGCGCCGCAAAATCTTCGGTTTTCCAGAGGCCCTTTCCTGAGCGGCCTGGCCGAACCTGCCCGTTCCAGGGTCTGGCTCCGCCGGACGCCTGATGCCGCTTCCGCCGCGGACGTGCTCTGCGCACCAAAGGCAAGTTACTTCAGCACAAGTGTCAGCGCCAGCACGATCAGGCCCACTGCCCAGCAGTAATACGCGAACCAGCCGAACTTGCCTTTATCGGCGATCATCTTCAGCAGGCGGATACAGATATAGCCCACCACGGCGGCCACCGCCACTCCCACCAGATACACGGGAATATCCGATACGATGATGGAATTCTCCTGAATGGCGTCCTTCAAGGTCAGGATGTTGGCCCCCAGGACGGCAGGGATGGACAGCAGGAAGGAAAAGCGCACCGCAAACTTCCGGTCAAAGCCCACAAAGCAGCCGGCGGTGATAGTGGTGCCGGAGCGGGAGATGCCGGGGCAGGTAGCGATGGCCTGGGCAATGCCCACCAGCAGCACATCCAGCAGCTTGGCGCTCCGCTCCGTCTTGCGTCCTTTTTTTACCCGGTCGCTGGCGAACAGCAGAAAGCCCGTCACGATCAGAGCCCCCGCCACGAAATAGATATTGCCGGACAGGCCCTCCACCAGATCCTTCACCGGCAGCACCACAAACAGGGGCAGCGTGCCCACGATAATCAGCAGGATCATCCGCCGTGCCGGCGGGATGGGGTTGGGTGTGGTGCCGCGAACCAGATCGCGGACGCCGTCGATCAGCTCCACGATCATGTCCCGGATATCCTGCCAGTAGGCCGCGAACACTGCCACCAGGGTTCCCAGGTGCAGCAGCACGTCAAAAAAGTCCGGCGTCGCCGGAACGCCCGCCTGGCCCAGGAAGTGCTCCGCAATGGCCAGATGGCCGGAGCTGGAGATGGGCAGGAACTCCGCCAGGCCCTGGATCAGGCCCAGCAGGATGGATGACAGCAAAGACAATGGATTCAATCCCCCAGTCATTTAAAATCGCACATACATGCTTGAGTATATCACGGCCAGGCTGAAAATTCCAGTCATATTTCCGCATAGCCCGGAGAAAAGCAAAAAACAGACCGGCCGTTCAGGACCGGTCTGCTCATTTGTATGCAGCGGCCGAAGGCGGTTCACGTCTCCTCCAGCGTCTCCAGCGCGGCCTTGGCCGCCGCCTGTTCGGCCTCTTTCTTGCTGTGGCCGGAACCGGCGCCGATGGGCAGTCCGTTGAGCTGCACCTCCGCCTGGAAGGTCTTGTCGTGGTCCGGCCCCGCCTCGCCGGTCATGTGGTAGGTGAGCACCTGATCCGCCTGGCGCTGGACCAGTTCCTGCAGAGCCGTCTTGTAGTCCCGGCGGCGCTCCTCCACTACCTCTTCCTTCTCTGCGTCCAGCAGGCAGCGGTGGATCAGGGCGGAGGCCGCCTCGATCCCCCCGTCCAGGTACACAGCGGCAAACACCGCCTCCGTGGCGTCTGCCAGGATGGAGATCCGCTCCCGGCCGCCGCCAGCCTCCTCGCCCCGGCCCAGCTTCAGATACTGGCCCAGGCCCAGCTTCTGCGCCACTTCATACAGGCTCTGCTCACACACCAGGGCCGCCCGGATGCGGGTCAGGTCCCCCTCCGGAAGGTCCGGGTGCTGGCAGAAGAGAAACTCCGCTGTCACAAAGCCCAGCACGGAGTCCCCCAGGAACTCCAGCCGCTCATTGCTGCGCAGCCCACCGGCCCGGTGCTCGTTGGCGTAGGAGCTGTGGTTCAGCGCCTCCTCGAGAAGAGCCTGGTTGCGGAAGGTGTAATTCAGTTTTTTCTCCAGATCCCGCATATCGTCCACTCCCAAAAGGAAGCCCCGCTCTGCGCGGGGCGTTCCTGCAAGTTATCCGTTCAGCTTGCCTGCCACGTAATTCACCGCGTCGCCCACGGTCTTGATGGCCTTGACCTCGTCCTCCGCCGTCTGTCCCAGCTCGAACTCCTCCTCCATGGCCATCACCAACTCCACCAGGTCCACAGAGTCGGCGCCCAGGTCGTCTTCAAAGGAGGTCTCCAGCGTCACCTCGTCCAGCTCCATACCAAACTGCTCGGACACCAAATCCTTCATGGTCTGAAAAATTTCCTCATTCGACATGTCGTTCACCCCTCAAGGAAAAATGGTTCTGTGCCTTGCTGGGGTAATCATACGGCAATCTCTACGGCGGTGTCAATAGGAAATCAATTTTTTTCCATGCCGGGCTGGACCCGCATGTGTTCGATGTTGGCCTGAATGTCCGCGATGAAACCGCTTTCCGCATACTCCTTGGCCCGCAGCACCGCATTTTCGATGGCCCTGGCGTTGGAACCGCCATGGGCCTTGATCACCGGCTTTTGGATCCCCAGGAAGGGTGTGCCGCCCACCTCGCTGGGATCCAGCAGCTTTTTCATCTGCCCCAGATCCCCTTTCACCAGACCGGCGGCCAGCTTGGTCTTGGTGCTGGAGAGGAACATCTCCTTCAGGGACTTGAGCAGGAACTTGCCTACGCCCTCCATGGTTTTCAGCATCACATTGCCGGTGAAGCCGTCGGTAACGATCACATCGGCGGTGCCCATCATGGCCTCGTTGGCCTCCACATTGCCGATGAAGTGGATGCGGCCGGCCTCCCCAGCCTCTTTCAGCAGGGCGTAGGTCTCATGGCGCAGGGTGTCGCCCTTCTCCTCCTCCGCACCGATGTTCAGAAGGCCCACCCGGGGCTTTTCGATGCCCATGACCCGCTGGGCGTAGTAGCTGCCCAGGTACGCAAACTGGAGCAGGTACTCCGGCGTGCACTCGGCGTTGGCGCCGCAGTCGCAGAGGACCGCCCGTCCCCCGGCGGTGGGAATCTGGGGCCCCATGGCGGCCCGGCGGATGCCCCGAATGCGCTTGACCACCAGCGTGGCCCCGGAGAGCAGCGCCCCGGTGGACCCGGCGGAGACAAAGGCGTCTCCCGCGCCGTCCTTCAGCAGGTTCAATCCCACGGTCAGGGAGGAGTCTGGCTTCTGCTTGAAGGCCATGGCGGGGTCATCCGCGATCTCCACCACCTCTTTGGCGTCCTTGATCTCCACCCCTGCGGGCAGGCTCTTCTGGCCGCAGGCCTCCACGGCCTTCAGCACCTCCGCCGTCCGGCCCACCAGAATGATCTCCACCCCATGGTTCCGGTTGGCGTCCAGCGCGCCCCGGACGATTTCCAGCGGCGCGTTGTCTCCGCCCATTGCGTCTACAATGATCTTCATGCTTCCCGCACCTCCTGCTTGATTTGGTCGATGATGGCCAGTGAACGGGCCGACAGCTCCGCGTTCTTATTCCGCTTCCCCTTCACCCGATGGTCCAGGGGCGGCATGATGCCGAAGTTGATATTCATGGGCTGGAACATCGTGACGGAGGGATTGGACACATACAGCCCCAGAGCGCCGATGGCGGTCTCCCGGGGGAAATCGACGGGCGGCCTGCCGGTCAGGCGCCGAGCGGTCTCCACCCCCACCAGAAAGCCGGAGGCGGCGGACTCCACATATCCCTCCACGCCGGTCATCTGGCCGGCAAAGGAGAGCCGGGGCTCCGCTTTCAGCCGGTAGTACCGGTCCAGCAGCCGGGGAGAGTTCAAAAAGGTATTCCGGTGCATGACGCCGTAGCGCAAAAACTCTGCGTCGTGGAGGGCGGGGATCATGGAGAACACCCGCCGCTGCTCCGGGAATTTCAGGTGGGTCTGGAAGCCCACCAGGTTGTACACCGTGCCGTCGGCGTTGTCTCGCCGCAGCTGCACCACGGCGTAGGGCTCCTTTCCCGTGCGGGGATCCTTCAGCCCCCGGGGCTTCAGGGGGCCGTAGCAGAGGGTATCGTGGCCCCGGCGGGCCATGACCTCCACGGGCATACAGCCCTCAAATACCATCTTGTCCTCAAAGCCGTGGACCGGGGCCTCCTGGGCCGTGGTCAGCTCCTTCCAGAAGGCGTCGTACTCCTCCTCGGTCATGGGGCAGTTGACATAGTCCGCCGTTCCCCGGTCATACCGGGAGCCGAACCAGGCCTTGTCCATGTCCACGCTCTCGGCGGTGACCAGGGGGGCCGCCGCGTCGTAGAAGTGGAGGGCGGTGTCCGCCCCCAACAGGGACTGGAGCCGCTCCGCCAGGGCGTCGGAGGTCAGGGGGCCGGAGGCGATGACCACCTCCCCCTCCGGGATCTCGGTCACCTCGCCGGGCACCACGGTGATATGGGGGTGGCTGCGGATCTGCTCCGTCACCATGCGGGCGAAGCCGTGGCGGTCCACCGCCAATGCGCCGCCGGCCTCCACCCGGGTGGCGTCGGCGCACTGGAGGATCAGGGAGCCCAGCCGCCGCAGCTCCTCTTTCAAAAGGCCCACAGCGTTTTCCAGCTGGTCGCTCCGCAGGGAGTTGGAGCAGCACAGCTCCGCGAAGTATTCCGTCTCATGGGCGGGGGTCTTTTTTTCCGGCTTCATCTCCCGGAGGGTGACGTCGATACCCCGCTGGGCCAGCTGCCAGGCAGCCTCCGAGCCGGCCAGGCCGGCGCCGATAACTGTTACATTCATAGTTTGGATCCTTTATCTATCGTTGGTTGATGGTGCGTCCCATGGGACGGGGAATCTGGCTCCCGCCAGGGGGCCGTTTCCACGGGGGATGCGCCCCCCATTCTCTTTTTGTTCTTGACAAAAAGAGAATGCGCCGCGCCCGGTGGAAGAGAAAAAATCGCTTTTGGTCGCAACTTTGCACGTGCGTGCAAAGTTGCTGTACGGGGGTCGGCGTAAGATGGTGCCTGCGGGGTTGCGAGGGCTTCCCGACGGGCGCGGCGGAGTACGGTGCAGACTTGAACACTGACTCCCGCGGCGCGGTTCCGACAAAAATCGGGGTGCAAGGACGCATTTGACCAGATTCTCTTTCCGCGCGTTCCGCTTCGCTACGCGCTGCCCCGGCGGTCGTGGGAGCTTGCACCAGCTCCCGTCAACCGCCAAGCCAGCGGCAGCGAAAAGAGAAGCACCTCAATGCGATGACCACCCCGACGATCTCCGCACCATCCGCCACGGGACGGCAGTTACAAACTTGCAGAAGGGAAAAGCGTGCCCGAAGGCAGGCCAAAATCGGCGCTTGCACCGATCCGCCGACCCCCGTCGCGCGGAGGCGCGAACGCGCCGGAGCGCGTCTAAGCGGTCTTTTCTTTTGGACCGTGCACGGCCCGTTTTCTTTTCCACAAGAGGGAAAAGAAAATGGGGGGTGCATCCCGCTGGACCAGCCCCCTGCGGGAGCAGAAGTCCCCGTGGCCGCCGGACGGCGGCCCGTATCACCTTAGCTCCTCTGGTCGCTGCGTCCCAGCAGATAGTCGGTAGTAACGCCGAAGTAGTCCGCCATTTTCATCAATCCCGGCACATCCGGATAATGCCCGCCGCCCTCATAATTTTGGTATTGGCGAGCACTGATTTCAAAAACAGCAGCCATCTGTGTCTGTGTCTTGCCAGACTCCTTGCGCAGTTGTCTGACCCGTTGTGCAAAATTTTCCATGCCCCACCCCTTGACTTGCAGTTTAATTTCGTGTATATTGTAAACACGAAATTAAACTACGATTTTGGAGATGATTCATCATGACTGACCCTCTGGACATTCTCTTCGAGAACCTCCTGGAGCACCTGGACGAAAACCTCCCCGGCACCTGCTGGCCGCTCTACCAGCGGGAGAGCCGCCTGGAGAATGCTCTGCTGGCCTCCCTGACCCCGGAGCAGATCGAACTGCTGGAGTCCTATCAGGCCGCCGCCTGGCGCTGCACGGAGCAGGAGGAGCGCTTCCTCTTCCGCTCCGGCTTCCGCCTGGCCCGGGAGCTGTCACTCCTTCCCGGCGGGCTTCTTCGCCTTTGACGCGACCGTCTTTTTGGCCGCGGTCTTTCTGCTGGATGTGGTCTTGGCCGCCGCTTTGGAGGCCGTCTCCTTCTTGGCCGCAGGCTTCTTTGCGGCAGTCTTGGCGGCTGCCGGTTTCTTGGCGGCGCTCTTTTTCGCGGCGGTCTTAGCGGTGTCCGCCTTCTTCGCTGCGGCTGTCCGCCTGGCGGGCTTCTTCTCCGCTGTCTCCTCCGCCGCAGCGGCAGACTCCGCGCCCTCGGCGCTGTCCGCGGCCTTCTTCCTGGGATAGCCCCGCTTCTCCTCCGGCAGGAAGTTGCTGCATTCCGGATTGATGCAGAAGGGCTTCTTGAATCCCCGGCCCGCCTTCTTGAACATGGTGTGGCCGCAGACCGGGCAGTCGTCCTTCACCGGCACGTCCCAGGTCATGAAGTCGCACTTCGCCGTCTCGTCCTTGCTGTTCACATGCTCACAGCAGTAGTAGGTATACTGCTTACCGGTCTTCTTGCTGTTGCCGGTGCGCTTCATCAGCCGCCCGCCGCACTTGGGGCAGCGGCCCGGCATCTCCACCACCAGCGGCATGGTGAACGTGCACTCGGGGTAGCCGGGACAGGCCAGGAAGCGGCCGAACCGGCCGGACTTTACCACCAGATTCCGCCCGCACTCCGGGCAGATCTCCTCGCTGACCTCGTCGGGCACCTTGATGCGGGCGCCGTCCAGAGCCTTTTCGGCGTTCTCCAGGTCCTGCTCAAAGTCCCCGTAGAACTCCCGCAGCACGTCCTTCCAGGCGGTCTTTCCCTCCTCCACGGAGTCCAGCCGCTGTTCCATATTGGCGGTGAATTTCAGATCCGCGATGTCGGAGAACCGCTCTTTCATCAGGGCGGTCACCACACGGCCCAGGTTGGTGATGCGGAGGTACTTGCCCTCCTTCACCACGTACTCCCGGTCCAGGATGGTGGACACAGTGGGAGCGTAAGTGGAGGGGCGGCCGATGCCCTGCTCCTCCATGGCCCGGATCAGCGTGGCGTCTGTATAGTGGGCCGGGGGCTGGGTGAAGTGCTGCTCCCGGTCAAAGTCCTTCAGGGTCAGAGGTTCGCCCTCCCGCAGGGCGGGCAAGGGGGATTCCTTCTCCTCTTTCTCCTCGTCCTTGCCCTCCTCATACACGGCGGTGTAGCCGGAGAATTTCAGGCTGGAGGAGCTGGCCCGGAAGCTGTGTCCCGCCGCCTCGACCTCCACGGCCACGCTGTCGTACACGGCGTTGGCCATCTGGCTGGCCACGAACCGGCTCCACACCAAGCGGTAGAGGCGGTACTGCTCGCCGGTCAGGTCCTTTTTCAGCTGCTCCGGCGTCCAGTTGACGTTGCTGGGGCGGATGGCCTCGTGGGCGTCCTGGGCGCCCGCCTTGGCCTTGTAGCGGTGGGTCTGGGCGTAATGTTCGCCGTAGCGGCCCGTAATGAAGGTCTTGGCGGAGGCCAGGGCCTCCTCACTGATCCGCAGGGAGTCGGTACGCATATAGGTGATGAGGCCCACGGTGCCCTCGCCCTCGATATCCACGCCCTCGTACAGCTGCTGGGCGATGGCCATGGTCCGCCGGGGCGTCATGGAGAGCTTGCGGGACGCCTCCTGCTGCATGGTGGAGGTGGTGAAGGGCGGAGAGGGGCTGCGCTGCTTGTCTGTGCGCTTCACGGTCTTGACGGTGAAGGGGGCGTGCTCCGTCTCATGGACCACAGCATCCACGTCCTCCGCCGACTTCAGCTCCGCCTTCTTGCCGTCCTTCCCGTGGTAGCGGGCGGCGAAGGGGAGCTTTTTCGCGTCGTCGCCGAACAGGTTGGCATCCAAGGTCCAGTACTCCTCAGGTTTGAACTCCTCGATCTCCCGGTCCCGGTCGTCCACCATGCGGGTGGCCACGGACTGGACCCGCCCGGCGGAGAGGCCCCGGCGGATCTTCTTCCACAGCAGGGGGCTCAGCTCATAGCCCACGATCCGGTCCAGGATGCGGCGGGCCTGCTGGGCGTCCACCAGCTTCTGGTCGATGTCCCGGGGCTCCCGGATGCTCTCCTGCACCACGTTCTTGGTAATCTCATTAAAGGTGACCCGCCGGGTCTTCTCGTCCGGCAGGTTCAGCAGCTGCTTCAGGTGCCAGGAGATGGCCTCTCCCTCCCGGTCCGGGTCGGTGGCAAGGTAGACCATCTCCGCACTCTTGGCGGACTTCTTCAGGTCGGCGATGATGTCCTCCTTGCCCTTGATGGGCTTGTAGACCGGCTCAAAGTCGTGCTCCAGGTCCACGCCCAGGGTGCTCTTGGGCAGGTCCCGCAGATGGCCCATGCAGGCCTTCACCTCAAACTCCTTGCCCAGGTATTTTCCGATGGTTTTGGCCTTCGCGGGAGACTCCACGATGACCAGGCTGTGTTTTGCCATAGTTACCTCCAAGCGCCCAGGATCGGGCGCGTGTTTATTCCGTCAAATTCACCGCGCGGGCGTACCGCTTCCCGCTGTGCTGTGTCACCAGATGCTCGATCTCCAGCACGGTCAGGGCCGACAGCACCCGCCGAGTGGGGATGCCCGTCAGCTCGATCAGGTCGTCTGCCAGCATGGGCTCCTCCGTCAGCGTCCGGAGCAGGCAGATCTGGTCGTCGGTCAGACTCAGATTATTGTGGGACAGGCTCACCGACGGAGCCACCGGCTTGGGCTCCGTCTTCTGTCGGGCCTGATAGCCCAGCACAGGGGGCGCGTCCTGCGTCCCCTCCCGGCGCAGCTTGTCCGGGAACCGGGCCTCGTATTCCCGCAGGATGTCCCAGGCGTCGGACGCCAGCCCGGCGCCGTCGCGGATCAGGCGGTTGCAGCCCACGCTGGCCGGAGCATCAATGGGTCCGGGGACAGCGAACACGTCCCGCCCCTGCTCCAGGGCGGTGCCCGCCGTGATGAGCGCACCGCTGCGCTCCGGCGCCTCCACCACCAGGGCTGCCAGAGAGAGGCCGGATAGGATGCGGTTGCGCACCGGGAAATGCCGTCCATCCGGCGGCGTGCCCGGCGGGTACTCGCTGACCAGCGCGCCAGCCGCCGCAACATCCTCATATAGGTATTGATTTTCCGGTGGGTAAATCACATCCGTGCCGTTGCCCAGCACCGCCGCCACCGTGCCGCCGGCCCGCAGGGCGCCCCGCAGCGCCGCGGAGTCGATGCCTCGGGCCAAGCCGCTGACCACCACGGCTCCGCCGGCGGCCAAGCCATGGCCCAGCTTCTCCGCACAGGAGACGCCGTAGGGCGTGCAGTCCCTGGTGCCCACCACAGCCACCGCCGCCTCATCGTCAAAAGCCGGCAGGCGGCCCCGGACATACAGCAGACAGGGCGGGTCGTAAATATTCCGCAGCCGGTTGGGATACCCCGCGTCCTGGAGGGTGAGGATGTTCACATTCAGCCGCTGGCAGTCCGCCAAAATCCGGTCCGCAGCGGCGCAGTCCTTGTTCTCCAGCAGGATCGCCTGCTCCCGGGTGATGCCCTCGGTCAGCAGCACCTCCTCCGCCTCCGCGTAGTACACGTCCTCCGGCGTGGGGAAATGCTGCAGCAGCGCCAGCCGGGTCTGGTTCGTCAGCCCCGGCAGCTCCGTCAGCCACAGCCAGTATTTCAGCGCGGACATGGACTTCCCTCCTCAGTCGTCTCTCGCCGCCTCCCACAGCAGCACGGCCGCCGCAGCAGCAGCGTTCAGGGACTCGCAGTGACCGCTCATCGGGATCCTCACCGTCAGGTCACAAGCCGCCAGCGCGTCCGCCGAGAGGCCCTTCCCCTCGCTGCCAACGGCCACGGCGCAGTGAGAGAAGTCCGCCCGCCGCACGTCCACCGTATCGCTCCGAAGGGCCGCGCCATACAAGGGCAGGCCGCTCTTCGTCAGCAGCGCCCGCAGCTCTTCCAGCCCGCAGGTCCACACCGGGCAGCGGAACACCGCACCCATGGAGGCCCGAACGGTCTTGGGATTGTATAGGTCCGCGCAGGCGTTCACCAAAAACAATCCGTCGGCGTGAAAGGCGTCCGCCGTCCGGAGGATCGTCCCCACATTCCCCGGATCCTGAACCCCGTCCAGGACCACGTACCGGCGGCCGGTCAACTGTTCCGGAAGCGTCCGGCCCGGCAGGCCGCACACGGAGAGGACGCCCTGGGGCGTCTGTGCGGGAGAGATGGATTTCATCAAATCCCCGGGTACCTGGACGCGGCGGACAGTATCGGGCAGGGCAGGCAGGGCGGCGGGGTCCGTGCAGACCACTGTCCGCAGGCCCGCTCTCCACAGCAAAGCCTCCTCCAGCAACTTGGGGCTGTCGCAAAGGAACTCCCCGCAGTCCCGGCGATAAGAAACGGAGGACGCCAGCTTGCGGAGATGGGTGCACAGCGGATTGGTCCGGCTGGTGATGATCTCCATAGGGCGCGCCTCCTTTTCCGGTCATTCTGCTCCCCGTGCGTCCATCCGTTCCAGGTGCTGTCCGGAGACGGGGATGCGCTCTATGCCCGGTGGGACATAGAGCGCGAAAGGTCCCATTCGGCAGCCCTTGGCCGCCGCAGTCCATGGAATTTCATGGAAACCGCTGTGGGGATTTATACAAAAGCAAGTATAGCATAAGCTCTTCTGTGATTCAAGTCAACGATTTTTTTCACAGCACCCTGGAATTTCATACCTTATAAATAAAAAAACACCGGCCGCTGCAGCCCGGCCGTTACAGATTCAACAGCCCGGAGCCCAGGTGGGAGCTCCGGATCCGGCCTTCTCCGGAAGGGTGCCGCCTTCGTGCTCTCCCATTTATCGCCTCCGGAATCTCTCTCCTCCCCCTGCGGCGCAGGTGCCTCTGCTTCTCAAGTCCACTGTTCGACCGCCCCGGTGCCGTACACATTCCGCTCTAAATCCAGAGCCGGTGCGCATATCCGGAGAGGATTCCGTTTTTCTGCCGGCGGTTTTTGCCTTGACAGCAGACGGAGGAGTACGCCGGCCAGCGGCGTACTCCCCCTCTTTCCGCCGGGGCAAAGGCCCCGCCGGGTCAACTTCTCCATTTGCAGCTCTCCGCAAATCCGGCCTTAGCCGGACGTTTGCCAGCACAGGCTCTCCGGCCGGATGCGCTCATTCCAGCGGCTTCATCGTGGGGAAGAGAATGACTTCCCGAATGGTGTCGGAGTTGGTCAGCAGCATGACGCAGCGGTCGATGCCGATTCCAAGGCCGCCGGTGGGGGGCAGGCCGTACTCCAGGGCGTTGATATAGTCCTCGTCCATCATGCCAGCCTCGCTGTCGCCCTTGGCCCGCAGCTCCACCTGCTTCTGGAACCGCTGCTTCTGGTCGATAGGGTCATTCAGCTCGGAGAAGGCGTTGCCCATCTCGCTGCGGCAGATGAACAGCTCGAACCGCTCCGTCAGCCGGGGATCCTGCGGGGAACGCTTGGCCAGAGGGCTCACATCCACTGGGTGCATAGTGATGAAGGTGGGCTGTACCAGCTTCTCCTCCACCTTCTGATCGAAGGTCTCATACAGGGCATTGCCCCAGGTGGGGTCCGCCGTCTCCGGCAGCTCCACGCCGATGGCCTTGGCAGCGGCCACCGCCTCCTCATCAGATGAGATAGCCATGAAGTCGATGCCGGTGTACTGTTTCACGGCCTCATGCATGGTCAGCCGGGGCCAGCCGGGGGTCAGGTCGATCTGCTCGCCCTGCCACTCCACCTGATAGGTGCCCAGGATCTTCTGGGCGGCAGAGGACAGCAGGTCCTCAAACAGATCCATCATGCCGTTGAAGTCCGTGTAGGCCTGATACAGCTCCACAGTGGTAAACTCCGGGTTGTGCTTGGGGTCCATACCCTCGTTGCGGAAGATGCGGCCGATCTCATACACCCGGTCCAGGCCGCCCACAATCAGCCGCTTCAGGGGCAGCTCTGTGGCGATACGCATATACATATCGATGTCCAGAGTGTTGTGGTGGGTGATGAAGGGCCGGGCAGTGGCGCCGCCGGAAATGGTGTTCAGCACCGGCGTCTCTACCTCCATATAGCCCCGTTCATCCAGGAAGTCCCGGACGTGCTTGATGAACTTGGACCGGATGACGAAGTTTCGCTTCACCTCCGGGTTCACGATCAAATCCACATACCGCTGGCGGTACCGGAGCTCCAGATCTGTCAGGCCGTGGAACTTCTCCGGCAGGGGCAGCAGCGCCTTGCTCAACAGCGTGATGTTCTTGGCCCGGACACTCATCTCGCCCCGCTGGGTGCGGAACACCTCACCCTCGACGCCCACGATGTCACCGATGTCGAACTTCTTGAACTTCTTATAGACCGCCTCATCCATCTCGTCCTGGCGGGCGTACAGCTGGATGCGGCCGTCCCGGTCCTGCAGGTCACAGAAGCTGACCTTGCCCATGCCCCGCTTGCTCATCAGGCGGCCGGCCACCTTCACGGCCCTGCCCTCCATCTGGTCAAAGTGCTCCTTGATCTGTGCAGAGGTGGCGTCCCAGTCGAACCGGGTCTGCTGGAAGGGATCCTCGCCTGCGGCCTGAAGGGCCGCCAGCTTCTCCCGCCGGACGCGGCGCTGCTCACTCAGCTCCTGCTCCGGCTGCTGGGTTGTCTTCTGTTCAGACATGTCCGCTCTCCTTTACCGCTCGATCTTCTGCACCGTGTAGACGATGGCGCCGCTGGGGGCCTCCACCGTAACGGTGTCCCCCTCCTTGGCTCCGACCAGGGCCTTGCCGAAGGGAGACTCCTCGGAAATGATGCCGTTCATGGGGTCGGACTCCTGAGAGCCCACGATGCGGTAGGCGGGCATGGTGTTGCCGTTCTTGTCCGCCACCGTCACCTTGCAGCCGATGGTCACCACGTTGGTGGGGGCGTTGCTCTCGTCCACGATCACCACGTGCTGCAGGATCTCCTCCAGCTCTGCGATGCGGGAATACAGCTTGCCCTGCTCGTTCTTTGCCTCGTCGTACTCGCTGTTCTCGCTCAAATCGCCGAAGCCCCGGGCCACCTTGATCTGCTCCGCCACCTCGTCAGACCGGGTGGTCTTCAAATAGTTCAGCTCTTCCTGCAGTTCCTGGGCGCGGGCCGCGCTCATCTTGTACTCTCTTTCCATGTGGACCGTATCTCTCCTATCCTTTGGCAGGGCGGCCGATGCGGCCGCCCCTGCACATAATGATGCTATATTATCATAGAGTAGTATTATAGTGTGTGGATTTGAGAATGTCAAGCGATGCCGCCTGCGGTTTTGCAAAATTCTCTGCGGTGTCAGCTCTCCGCCGTGCCCACGGTGATCTGCCCCGGCCGCAGGACGCCGCTCTCCACCAGTACGGCCAGCAGCTGAGGGCGGCAGAGGCCCGGGGGCATCTGGCCCTCCAGCACCGGCGGCAGCAGCAGCGGCGGCAGAGGCGCCGCCTCATCATACAGCCGCAGCACTGCCGGGTCCCGCCGTCGCAGGTCCGTCCGGGCCGCGAACAGCACCAGCACATCCGCCTCTTCCATCTGCTGCCGGGTGGGGGACAGCAGCAGGGAAACGCCGTACTCCCGCCGCAGCTGATTGGCCAGGGTGTCGCCGCCGTAGGGCACATCCAGCAGCACGTAACGGTTTCCCAGCGCCAGCTCCGTCACGGTCCGCACCAGCTCGCCGGAGAGCTGGTCTCCCGCCACCGCCAGCCGTGCGCTGCCGCCGGAGAGGTTCCGCCCTGCCATGACCGCCCGTGCCAGATCCGCCGCCAGCGCCCGCCGCAGAGGCAGCGTGGACACCGGCGCCACACCGACCTTCTCCAGCTGTTCCCCATAGGCAAACGCCTCCGGCACCACCAGACGGGTGACACCGGCCTTCCGCAGCCGCTTGGCGGCCGTCAGCACCCGCCGCCGCACCAGGGCCTCCGGTGTCCGGGGGCCCCTGGCCACCGACGCCCAGGCCACCCGCAGGTGGAGCAGGGCCCGCGTCTCCAGAACCACGCTCTTTTGCCGGACGCCGCCCGCAGGGGGCGTCCAAGTCATCATACCGATCATAAAATCACTCCCGCCCCATCCTACGGGGCGGGAGCGGTGTTTATGCACTTTTTGAAAGGGTATAGCCGGTGAGATATCCCATCTTGGGCTCTGCGCCGTCGTTCAGTGGATTCACCCGGACGCCGTTCTCCGTCACCTCAAAGTGCAGGTGCGGTCCGGTGGAGTTGCCGGTGGAGCCGGTGATGCCGATCACGTCTCCCTGGTTCACATACTGGCCCACAGACACCTTCCGGCTGGACATGTGGGCATACAGTGTGGTATTGCCGCTGCCGTGGGAGATGACCACATAGTTGCCGTAGGAGCTGCTGTACTGGGACACGATGACCGTGCCGGACTTGGCTGCGTAGATGGAGCTGGTGTAACCCACCCGGCCGATGTCCGTACCCTTGTGGTTGGTGGAGCCGATACCGCCGGGAGAGTTCCGTCCGCCCATGGTGGAGGTGATGTACCGGCTGTTCACCGGCCAGATGTAGCCGCCTGGATTGGACTCTGTGGACTGGCCGTTGGCGGCCTGCTGGGCCACCAGCTGGTCGCTGAGGCGCTGGGCCTCCGCCCACAGGGCGTCCTGCTCCGCCTCCAGATCTGCCAGTGCGGCCTCCGTCTCGTTCTCGTTGGCGGACAGCTGCTGGATGACGGCGTTGGCCTGGCTGCGCTGGGTGTTCAGCTCATTCTCCTTGCTGACCAGCTCCGCCTTGGCGGCCTCGGTCTCAGCCTTGCTGCTCTCCAGCGTGGCCTTCTTCTCCTCGATCTCCGCCTGAAGGGCCTTGAGGTCGTCGATGACGCCCTGGTCGTACTTCATGATCTCGTTGATGGCGTCCAGCCGGCCCAACAGGTCGGTAAAGCTGCTGGCCCGGAACAGCACCGCCCAGTAGCTGACCTCGTCCTGCTTCTCCATCTCTCGGACCCGGCTGCAGAACAGCTCGTACTGGGCCGCCTCTTTTTCCTCAGCCTCTACCAGCTCCGCCTCCGTCTGGGTGATGAGGGCGGCATACCGGTCGATCTGGGCCTGCGTATTGGCGATCTGTGCCTCCGTATTGGCGATCTGCTGGTCCAGCAGCTCTTTCCGGGCCACAGCCTGGCTCTTGTCGTCCGCCAGGGCATCCAGCTTGGCCTGGAGCTCCTTTTTCTCCGCGTCCAGGCCGTTGGCCTCATCCTTCAATTCATTCACGTCCGCCCAGGTGACGGCCGCCGCCGGAGCCAGATTGGCGCCGGTGATAGCCAAGGCCAGCGCCGCTGCGAACACGGCGCGGAAGATGCGGTGGAATCGCCTGCCAGCTTTCTTCATGCCCGTCACCTCACACCTGCAAAAATTTCCGGATGGCGGAGAGGCTGCCTCCCACGCCGATCACAATGCCCGCCAGAGCGAACACCGCCGCCACTGGCGCCCAGAGCTCCGAGAAGGGCATCACCTGGATCAGCTGCAGCGTGTCGTTGCTGTCCACACCCCGGGCCACTGCCGCATACAGCGCCCACTGGAGGAAGAAGGCGATCACCGCGCCCAGCAGGCCCAGCATGAAGCCCTCATACACAAAGGGCCAGCGGATGAAGCCGTTGGTGGCGCCCACCATCCGCATGATGGCGATCTCCTCCCGCCGGTCAAAGGTGGTGAGCTTGATGGTGTTGGAGATGATGAACACCGACACTACGAACAAGATGGCGATCAGTGCCACGCATACCACCGTGGCTACGTTCCGCACAGTGACAAAACCACCGGCGATCTCCTCGTAGTGGCTGACATCGGAGATGCCGGTGAGGGCCTGCACCGCCTCCACGGTCTCGCTCTGCGCCTCCAGATCCACCAGCTTGATGGCGTAGCGGTCCTCCAGAATCTCCGGGTCCAGGTCCTGGAACAGCTCCTCATCCGGGTACTGGGCCTTGAAGTCCTCCATGGCCTCATCCCTGGAAATGAAGGTGACGGAGGCCACATTGGGAATGGCCTCCAGCCGGGACTTGAGGGCCCGGGCCTGGGTCTCGGTGTAGCTGTCATCCACATAGGCCAGGATCTCATTCTCCTGTTCCAGGGTGGTCAGCAGCTCATTGGCGTTTACCGCCACCAGGGTAAAGGTACCCATAATCAGCAGGCAGGCCACCGTGATGCCGATGGCGGCAAAGGACATGAAGCCGTGGCTGAACATATTGCTCAGTCCCTCGTGGAAAAAATAGCTGAAATCGTGACGTTTAGCCATGGATATGCCCCCCCACATAGCCGCCCACGCTGTCGTTGACGACATGGCCGGAATCGATGGTGACCACCCGCTTGCCGAAGCGGTCCACCAGGTCCTTCTCGTGGGTCACCACCACCACGGTGGTGCCCAGCTCGTTGATCTTCACCAGCAGGCTCATCAGCTCCAGGGACCGCTCCGGGTCCAGGTTTCCGGTGGGCTCGTCGGCGATGATGGTGTTGGGGTTGTTCACCAGGGCCCGGGCAATGGCTACCCGCTGCTGCTCGCCGCCGGAGAGCTCCGTGGGATAGCTGTCCGCCTTTTTCCCCAGGCCCACCAGCTCCAGCACATAGGGGATGCGCTTGCGGATCTCCTTGGGGCTGGCGCCCACTGCCCGCATGACAAAGGCCAGGTTGTCATAGACAGTCTTCTTCTCGATCAGCCGGAAATCCTGAAAAATCACTCCCAGAGTGCGGCGCATCAGGGGGATCTGCTTTTCTGAGATGTTGCTGACGGAAAAACCGTTGATCATAATGCGTCCGGCGCAGGGTTCCACCTCGCCGGTCAGCAGCTTGATGATGGTGGACTTGCCGGACCCCGAAGGGCCCACCAGAAACACGAATTCCCCGTCCTCGATCGTCAGGGTAATGCCCTTGATGGCCCGGGTGCCGTTGTCGTACTCCATCTCCACGTCTTTTAATCGAATCATGTCTGTACCTCGTGTTCCCTATTTTATACACGCCGGGCGCGGCCGAAAGGTTCCCCGCCAGTCGACATAATGTAAGAGCTTTTTTCATTATATCTGGTTTTCCGCCGCAATGCAACCGCCTTTTTCAAATCTTCCGATTCCGTTTTCCTCCCCGGCGGTCCGTCTCCGCCGGGCGCGAAAAACCCCGGCCGGAATTCCGGCCGGGGCGCTTGTGTGATCCATCCAGGCTCAGGAGTCGATGCCCCGGGAGGTCAGATATTTCTTGACCATCAGAGCCACCTTGAAGGTAATGGCGTCGTCGAACTCCCGCAGGTCCAGGCCCGTCAGCTTCTTGATCTTCTCCAGCCGGTACACCAGAGTGTTCCGGTGGACGAACAGCTTCCGGGCGGTCTCGGACACGTTCAGGTTGTTCTCAAAGAACTTGTGGATGGTGAAGAGCGTCTCCTTGTCCAGTGCGTCGATGGGGTTCTTTTTGAACACCTCCTGGAGGAACATCTCGCACAGGGTGGTGGGCAGCTGATAAATCAACCGGCCGATGCCCAAATTCTCATAGTTGATGACGTACTTCTCCGTGTCAAAGACCTTGCCCACCTCAATGGCGATCTGTGCCTCCTTATAGCTCTTGGCCAAGTCCCGCAGGTGGGTGGCCACGGTGCCGATGCCCACCACCACCACCGTGGGCTCCCCGCCGGCACGGAGGGCCTCCTCAATAGAGGAGGCGATCTTGTTCAGCTCCTTGATGCCGGAGCCCTCCGGCATCTGGCGGATGAGGACCACGTCGCCCTCGCCGATGCTGAGGACGAAATCGTTTTGCCGGTCCGGGAACAGGGACTGGATCACGTCCGTGGGGACAGACTCCCCCTTCTTCAGGGTGCGGACCACGAATACGCCCCGGGGCACGTCCGCCGTGACCCGCAGCTCCTTGGCCCGCACATAGATATCCCCCAGCATGATGTTATCGGAGATGATGTCCTTGATGAAGGACCCCCGGTCATGTTTCTCCTCGTAGTAGGATTTGGCTGCATTCAGCGCCACCGTGGCCATGGCGCAAACGGTCTTGCTGATCTCGTTGTCGCCAAAGGCGAAGGCTGCATAGTCAAACTGGGTTCCCCAGCCGTTCAGGGCCTTGAATGTCTTTCCCTCCGACGTGACGATGGCGCCGCCGGCAGCATTGATGGCAGGCACATGCTCCGCCCACCGCTGGCCGATCATCGCCAGTTCGCTGCAGGCGATGACGATGCCCTCACCGTCAATGACGCCAACCGTCCGGTCCGTATTTTCCTTCAGCTGCAGCACCACATTTTGAAAAATTCTTCCAGACATGGTCGTCCTCCTCCTCTAAAATCACACGTGGGGGCGTTGTGCAAATTGTCAATGGATATATTATATCGTTGAATTTGTCAAAATGCAAGATATATTTTCTTTTTTCAACAAAAAAACGGCTTCTTTTTTGGGCAAGATTTGAATTTTCTGATGTGGCCGTTAGAAATTTCGCAGGCTCTCTACCTCATCCTCCGTCAAATATCGGTATGTGCCCGGTTCCAGGGCCGGATCTAGTGGCAAATTGCCCATGCGGACCCGCTTCAGATAGAGGACCGGCTTTCCCCGAGCCGCCAGCATCCGCTTCACCTGATGGAACTTCCCCTCCCGCAGGGTGACCAGCCCCTCGCTGCCCTCCGGCCCGGCGGAGAGGATCTCCAGCCCCGCCGGCAGGCATTCCAGGCCGCCTCCCAGGGTCATGCCTGCCGCAAACGCCCTGCAGTCCTCCTCCGTCAGACAGCCGGCAGTGCGGGCATAGTAGACCTTGTCCACATGATGCTTGGGAGAGAGGATGTCGTGGGCCAGTCCTCCTTCGTTGGTCAGCAGCAGCAATCCCTCCGTATCCTTGTCCAGCCGCCCCACCGGAAACAGTCCCCGCCGCCGGAGCTCCGGCGGCAGCAAGTCCAGCACTGTGGCCCCCCGGCCGTCCTCCGTGGCGGAGAGGACCCCCGCAGGCTTATGAAGCATGATCCAGGTGTAGCGGCGGCAGTGCAGCACGGTCCCGTCCACCATAATCTCCACTGCCTCCGGCACCACCTTGTCCTCCGGAGACCGGGCAGGCACACCGTTCACCAGCACCCGGCCCTGGCGGACCAGGAGCCTCACTTCCCGCCGGGAGTATGTCCCCTCCCCGGCGATGATCTTGTCCAGACGCGCTTTCTCCATGCCGGCCTCCTCCTTGCTGACCTCTGCCTCTTTTTACCGCTTCTCTTCCCCCGGGACGAACACGGCAGACTCTCTTCCGACGGCTTGTTCTGCTTCATCTTATCATAAATCCGGAAAAAAATGAATAGGAAGATGCAGGAGGGATCGATATGCTGATTTGGACCGCGCGGGTTTCCAAGAAGACAAAGGCCGTTGTGGCTGTGATCCTGGCCGGCATCCTGGCGGCCGCCGTCCTGCTGCTGGTGGGCCGCTCCGGTGGCGGTCAGGACGCGGCAGCTTGGCAGCTGACCGGCAATGCCGACCGCATCGCCTATCTGGAGTCCATGGGCTGGCAGGTGGAGGAGGAACCGGTGGAGACGCTGCAGTTTCTGCTGCCGGAGAAACTGGAGGAGCCCTACCTCACCTACAACGAGCTGCAGGATTCCCAGGGCTTCGACCTTTCTGCGTGCTGCGGCAAGCAAGTGGCCCGGTACACCTACACCGTCACCAACTATCCCGGACGGCCGGAGGGTGTCCAGGCCAACCTCTACGTCTGCGAGGGGCAGCCGGTGGCCGGGGATATCCTCTGCGCCGGGGCAGACGGATTCCAGGACACACTGGTCTATCCGGAGCAGGACTGAGCCCGTTCGGAATGGCCTGCGGGCAAAAAAAGAACTGCCGCATTGCGGCAGTTCTTTTTCTTGGCTGAAAAATCAGGCCTCGGTGATCTCGGTAACAGCGCCGGAACCCACAGTGCGGCCACCCTCACGGATAGCGAAACGCAGGCCCTTCTCAATGGCGATGGGGGTAATCAGCTCCACGCTCATCTCGACGTTATCGCCGGGCATGCACATCTCAGTGCCCTCGGGCAGGGTGATGACGCCGGTCACGTCGGTGGTGCGGAAGTAGAACTGAGGACGATAGTTGTTGAAGAAGGGGGTGTGACGGCCGCCCTCGTCCTTGGTCAGGACGTAAACCTGGCCCTTGAACTTGGTGTGGGGATGAATGGAACCGGGCTTCGCCAGAACCTGGCCGCGCTCGATGCCGTTGCGGTCCACGCCACGCAGCAGGGCGCCGATGTTGTCGCCGGCCTCAGCGTAGTCCAGCAGCTTGTGGAACATCTCGATGCCGGTGACGACGGTCTTCTTCTTCTCGTCGGTCAGGCCAACAATCTCGACTTCCTCGCTCAGCTTCAGGACACCACGCTCCACACGGCCGGTAGCCACGGTGCCGCGGCCGGAGATGGTGAACACGTCCTCGACGGGCATCAGGAAAGGCATATCCTCCTTGCGGTCGGGGGTGGGGATATAGTCGTCAACAGCATCCATCAGCTCCTTGATGCAGGCATACTCGGGAGCGGCGGGATCGCTGGACTCGGAAATCAGAGCGTTCAGAGCGGAACCCTTGATGATGGGGATGTCGTCGCCGGGGAACTCATACTTGGAGAGCAGCTCACGGACCTCCATCTCCACCAGCTCCAGCAGCTCGGGGTCGTCGACCTGATCGCACTTGTTCAGGAACACGACGATGGCGGGCACGCCCACCTGACGGGCCAGCAGGATGTGCTCACGAGTCTGAGCCATGGGGCCGTCGGAAGCGGCGATAACCAGGATAGCACCGTCCATCTGGGCAGCGCCGGTAATCATGTTCTTGATATAGTCGGCGTGGCCCGGGCAGTCCACGTGGGCATAGTGACGCTTCTCGGTCTCATACTCCACGTGAGCGGTGTTGATGGTAATGCCGCGCTCCTTCTCCTCGGGGGCCTTGTCGATGGAGTCATAAGCCTCGAACTGAGCCTTGCCCTGCAGAGACAGCCACTTGGTAATGGCGGCAGTCAGCGTGGTCTTGCCATGGTCGACGTGACCAATGGTGCCGATGTTAACATGGGGCTTGGTTCTTTCAAATTTCTGCTTAGCCATTTGAAAATCCTCCTGTCAATTTTCAAAATCTGTTGGGTGCAATGCGGTTTTTCTCAGCATTGCTTATTTTACCGTATAATGGAGGGAAAATCAATCCCTTTTTCCTTACGCCTGGGGCTTATTGCGGGTCTCCACGATCTTATCCCGGATATTCTTCGGGATCTCCACGTAGTGGCTGGGCTCCATGGTGTACTGGCCGCGGCCCTGGGTGCGGGAGCGCAGATCGGTGGCATAGCCGAACATCTCGGCCAGGGGCACGTAGGCGTCGATCTGCTGGGCGCCGGGACGGGCCTCCAGCTGGATGATCTGGCCGCGGCGGCTGTTCAGGTCGCCGATGACATCGCCCATATACTCATCGGGCACGATGACACTGACCTTCATGATGGGCTCCAGCAGCGTGGGATCGGCCTTGCGGCAGGCCTCCTTGAAGGCCATGGAGCCAGCGATCTTGAACGCCATTTCAGAGGAGTCCACCTCATGATAGGAGCCGTCGTACAGGGTGACCTTCACATCCACCACGGGGAAGCCGGCCACCACGCCGGCGTTCATGGCGCCCTGGATACCGGCGTCGACAGCCGGGATATACTCCTTGGGAACGGCGCCGCCCACGATGGCGTTGACAAACTCGTAGCCCTTGCCGGACTCGTTGGGCTCCACGTGGATCTTGACATGGCCGTACTGGCCCTTGCCGCCGGACTGACGGGCATACTTGGTGTCCTGGTCCACGGCCTTCTTGATGGTCTCCTTGTAGGCGACCTGAGGTGCGCCCACGTTGGCCTCCACCTTGAACTCGCGCAGCAGGCGGTCCACGATGATCTCCAGGTGCAGCTCGCCCATGCCGGCGATGATGGTCTGGCCGGTCTCCTCATCCGTGTAGGTCTTGAAGGTGGGATCCTCCTCGGCCAGCTTGATGAGGCCCATGGTCATCTTCTCCTGGCCGGCCTTGGTCTTGGGCTCGATGGCCACGCGGATGACGGGCTCGGGGAACTCCATGGACTCCAGGATGATGGGTGCCTTTTCATCGCACAGGGTGTCGCCGGTGGTGGTGTTCTTCAGACCCACGGCAGCCTCGATATCGCCGGAGAAGACCTCCTCGATATCCTCCCGGTGGTTGGCGTGCATCTGCAGAATCCGGCCGATACGCTCCTTGACGTTCTTGGTGCTGTTCAGCACGGAGGAACCGGTGGTCAGATGGCCGGAATAGACGCGGAAGAAGCTCAGGCGGCCCACATAGGGGTCGGTCATGATCTTGAACGCCAGGGCGGAGAAGGGGGCGTTGTCGTCCGCAGGACGCTCGTCCTCCTCATCAGTCTTGGGGTTCACGCCCTTGATGGGCGGAATGTCCAGGGGAGAGGGCATATAGTCCACGATGGCATCCAGCAGCTTCTGCACGCCCTTGTTGCGGTAAGACGTGCCGCAGGTGACGGGCACCATCTCATTGGCGATCGTGGCCTTGCGGATGGCCGCACGGATCTTGGCCGTGGGAACTTCCTCGCCAGCCAGATATGCCTCCATGATAGACTCGTCCACCATGGACACGGCGTCCATCAGCTTCTCCCGGTACTCGTTTGCCAGGTCCACCATGTCCGCGGGGATGGGCTCCACGCGCATATCCTTGCCCAGATCGTCATAGTAGATGTCCGCGTCCATCTCGATCAGGTCGATGATGCCTTTAAAGGTATCCTCGCTGCCGATGGGGAGCTGGATGGGCACGGCGTTGCACTTCAGGCGCTCCTCAATCATGCGGAGCACGTTGTAGAAGTCGGCGCCCATGATGTCCATCTTGTTGACATAGATCATCCGGGGGACCTTGTAGTTATCGGCCTGGCGCCACACAGTCTCAGACTGGGGCTCCACGCCGCCCTTGGCGCACAGCACGGTGACAGAGCCGTCCAGCACGCGCAGGGAGCGCTCCACCTCCACGGTGAAGTCCACGTGGCCCGGAGTGTCGATGATGTTAATCCGGGTGGGCTTGAACTGGTTCTTGGAACCGGACCAGTAGCAGGTGGTGGCGGCGGACGTGATGGTGATGCCGCGCTCCTGCTCCTGGGCCATCCAGTCCATGGTGGCGGTGCCATCATGGGTCTCACCGATCTTATAGTTCACGCCGGTGTAGAACAGGATACGCTCGGTAGTCGTCGTCTTGCCTGCATCGATGTGAGCCATAATGCCGATATTACGGGTATTTTCAAGAGGTGTTTTTCTCGGCATACTGTTTCTCCTAACTTACCAGCGGAAATGGGCGAACGCCTTGTTGGCCTCGGCTGCCTTGTGGACTTCCTCGCGCTTCTTCACGGCGCTGCCGGTGTTGTTGGCGGCGTCCATGAGTTCGCCGGCCAGGCGCTCAGCCATGGTACGCTCGCTGCGGGAACGGGCGTAGGCCGTCAGCCAGCGCAGACCCAGGGTCGTGCGGCGGGCGGGACGGACCTCCATGGGGACCTGATAGGTGGCGCCGCCCACACGGCGGGCCTTGACTTCCAGGCTGGGCATGATATTCTCCATGGCCTGGTTGAACACTTCGATGGGGTCTTTCTCGGTCTTCTCCTTGATCTGGTCGAAGGCACCGTAGACCACCTTCTGGGCCACGCCCTTCTTGCCATCCAGCATGACACTATTGATCAGCCGGGTGACCAGGACGGAGCCGTAAACGGGATCCGGCAGGATCTCTCTCTTGGGAACATTACCTCTTCTGGGCACTATGCTTCCCTCCTTCATAATAATTCTATGATCTCATAGGTACTCAAAAGGCGTATTGCAGCCTTCCGTGGATGCCTGCCAAAGAGGTCGTCCCGGCGGCCCGGAGGCCGCCATCTATATAAACCTATTCGGCAAAGCTCTCAGTTCGCAGACTTACTTCTGCTTGGGCCGCTTGGCACCGTATTTGGAACGAGCCTGCATACGGCCGGAGACGCCCTGGGTATCCAGCGTACCGCGGATGATGTGGTAACGGACACCGGGGAGATCCTTGACACGGCCACCGCGGATCATCACGACGGAGTGCTCCTGCAGGGAGTGGCCCACGCCGGGAATGTAAGCGGTGACTTCGTAGCCGTTGGTCAGACGCACACGGGCGATCTTACGCAGGGCGGAGTTGGGCTTCTTGGGGGTCGCGGTTCTCACGGCGGTGCACACGCCTCTCTTCTGGGGAGAAGGCAGATCGGTGGTCTTGTTCTTCAGGGTGTTCAGACCAAACTGCAGAGCGGGAGAAGTGGACTTGTAGGTAGCCTGTTCTCTTCCTTTACGGACCAGCTGGTTAAAAGTAGGCATTCGGTGTATTTCTCCTTTCTTTCATAATTTCGCTGCCGTGTAACCACGACAGCCCTTATTTTTTACGGAACGCGGTGAAGCTATTCCGAAAAAAACCATTTCTTTATGCGGAGAGGACGGCCACCACGGACGCGCCCACGCTGATCCGGCACGCCTGGCCCAGCTGGGACAGTGTGTAGTCCGTCTCTACGGGGATGCCGGCCTCCGCACAGCTGGCGGCCACCGGCTCGGTGATGGCGGGATCGGCGTCACAGGCGAGATAGACCCGCTTGGCCCGGCCTTCCCGGATCGCCTTGCGGGACTGCTTCACGCCGATGACCTTCTCCTGGGAAGCAAGCTCCGAGATCACGGGAAATTCCTCCTGAAACGCATGGCAAAATCCGCAGAATCCTAATATCCGCGCATTTTTGGATTATACCATGGGGAAACATATCCGTCAAGACATTTTTCGGTAAAAATTTTCCATGATCCGCAGACTTTTGGACGTTTTCCCCATCTCCCGGGCGTGCCGGATACCTGGAGACATCTTAGGAGAACTTCTCCCTGTTTCCGGGCCGTTTCTGGCCGCCGTCCGGATACGGCGCAGTGCGCCTGGGAACAAGGGAGCTTTGATATTTTAAATAAAGGGGGGCGTTGGTCATCCGCTTCTCAGCAGAACCGTTTCAGCCCCGGGCTGCGGGGCGTCTCCTTCACCCCGCCTCTCGATGCCCGGCATCTGAAAAGAGAGCCTGACCGCAAGCGGTCAGGCTCTCTCCCGGTCTTGTGTCTGCGGGATGTCCGGCGAATCACAGCTCTGCGGGAATGGGCTCCGGGGCGGCCTCAACAGGCGCCGGGCCGGGAACCAACTCCTCAGCAAAGGTGTGGTAGGCCGTCAGGCCCGTGCCGGCAGGGATCAGCTTGCCGATGATGACATTCTCCTTCAGGCCCACCAGATGGTCGGCCTTGCCCTTGATGGCGGCCTCCGTCAGGACCTTGGTGGTCTCCTGGAAGGAGGCGGCGGACAGGAAGGAGTCCGTGGCGAGAGATGCCTTCGTGATGCCCATCAGCAGCTGGGTGCCTACGGCGTGGCGCAGAGGCTCGCCGTTCTCCTGCCGCTCACCGGCGGCGTTGCGGCGGTCGATCTCCTCGTTGGCGTCGTCCAGCTCCAGGACGTCCACCATAGAGCCGTCCAGCAGCTTGGTGTCGCCGGCGTCCTCCAGACGGACCTTGCGCATCATCTGGCGGACGATGATCTCGATATGCTTATCGTTGATATCCACGCCCTGCTGGCGGTACACCCGCAGGACCTCTTGGATCAGGTAGTTGTACACGGCGTCAGCGCCGCGGATGCGCAGCACCTCGTGGGGATTCAACGCACCGTAGGTCAGCTGGTGGCCGGCCTCGATCACGTCGCCGTCCTTCACCAGCAGGCCGGTGTGAGGCACCGCGTAGGTGCGGGTGTCCCCGTCAGGTGCGGTGATGACGATGTTCACCAGGCTGCCCTTGCTGGTCTCTTCGAACTTGACCGTGCCGCCGATCTCTGCCAGAGTAGCCATCCGCTTGGGCTTACGGGCCTCAAACAGTTCCTCGACACGGGGAAGACCCTGGGTGATGTCGCCGCCGGCCAGACCGCCGGTGTGGAAGGTACGCATGGTCAGCTGGGTGCCGGGTTCGCCGATGGACTGGGCGGCAATGATGCCGACCGCCTCGCCCGGACCCACAGGCTGCTGGGTGGCCAGGTTCATGCCGTAGCACTTGGCGCACACGCCGCTGTGGGCCTTGCAGGTCAGCACGGTGCGGATCATGACGGTGGGGTGCTCGTCAACCGCCGGGTCGAAGGTGCAGCGGTCGCCGTCGCGGTAGTTGGCCTGGACCCACTTGTGGGTCTCCAGGATCTTGGCGTCGTTCTCGTCCATCATCTTGGTGCTGGACAGCAGCACCTCGCCGGTATCGGCGTCCACCACATCGCCCACCAGGAAACGGCCCCGGAGCCGGTCGGAGAACTTCTCGATCACCTGGCCGTTCTCGCTGATCTCGGAGACCTTGATGCCGTGGGTCACGTGGCAGTCCTCCTCCCGGATGATGACATCCTGGGAGACGTCCACCATGCGGCGGGTCAGGTAACCGGAGTCTGCGGTACGCAGAGCCGTGTCGGCCAGGCCCTTCCGGGCGCCTCTGGAGGAGATGAAGTACTCCAGGGCGGTCAGGCCCTCGCGGTAGTTCGCCTTGATGGGGATCTCGATGGTGCGGCCGGCGGTGTTGGCGATCAGGCCACGCATACCAGCCAGCTGGCGGATCTGCTTCATAGAACCGCGGGCGCCGGAGTCCGCCATCATGAAAATGGGGTTATAGCGGTCCAGGTTCTTCTGCAGGGCGTCAGAGACATCGTTGGTGGTCTTCTCCCACACCTGCACCACCTGCTTGTAGCGCTCGTGCTCGGTCATGAAGCCCATCTTGTACTGGTTCTCAATGTCCAGCACCTTCTGCTCGGAGGCCGCCACCAGCTCG
The DNA here is from genome assembly GCF_025567605.1 of Oscillibacter acetigenes. Taxonomy (NCBI): domain Bacteria; kingdom Bacillati; phylum Bacillota; class Clostridia; order Eubacteriales; family Oscillospiraceae; genus Oscillibacter; species Oscillibacter acetigenes. Next base: position 104,861 of record NZ_JAOQKG010000008.1, read on the forward strand.
TACTTCTTGGGGGGCACGGTCATATCCGCGATGGAGACCGTGATGGCCGCCAGGGTGGAGTGCTTGTAGCCGGTGGCCTTGATGGCGTCCAGCACCTCAGCGGCCACGGTGAAGCCGTGCTTGTTGATGGTGCGGTCTACGATCTGGCCCAGCTGCTTCTTGCCGCAGGTGAAGGTCACCTCATAGTCGCAGACGTGGGCGGGATCGGTCCGGTCCACAAAGCCCAGGTCCTGAGGGATGTTCTGGTTGAAGATGATACGGCCGGGGGTGGACTCTACCACAGCGGTGTGGCTGACGCCGTCCACGGTCATGGTGCGGCGCACGCCGATGGGGCAGTGGGGCCCAATCACATGGTCGTTGTAGGCCATGAGGGCCTCTTCCTCGCTGGCGTAGAAGTGGAGAGGGCGGTAGGCGGCCTTCTTCTGCCCCTTCTCCAGGGCGTCGTTGGCGGCCACAAAGTCATCCGCGTCCACGATGGAGTGAGCGGTGAGGTTGGTGTCGCCGGCATCCTCGCACCAGATGGTCTCGGCGCCCTTCTCCGCCTTGCCCATGCGGTCCATGGTCAGGTAGTAGGAGCCCAGCACCATGTCCTGGGTAGGCACGGTGACAGGGCCGCCGTCCTGGGGACGCAGCAGGTTGTTGGCGGAGAGCATCAGGATGCGGGCCTCCGCCTGGGCCTCGGCCGACAGGGGCACGTGAATGGCCATCTGGTCGCCGTCGAAGTCCGCGTTGAAGGCGGTGCAGTTCAGGGGGTGCAGCTTCAAGGCCCGGCCGTCCACCAGCACCGGCTCGAAGGCCTGGATGCCCAGACGGTGCAGCGTCGGAGCGCGGTTCAGCATGACGGGGTGGTCCTTGATGATGACATCCAGAGCGTCCCACACCTCGGTGACGCCCTTGTCCACCATCTTCTTGGCGGACTTGATGTTGTTGGCAGTGCCGTCCTCCACCAGCTTTTTCATGATGAAGGGACGGAACAGCTCCACGGCCATCTCCTTGGGCACGCCGCACTGATAGATTTTCAGCTCGGGGCCGACCACGATAACGGAACGGCCGGAGTAGTCCACGCGCTTGCCCAGCAGGTTCTGGCGGAACCGCCCCTGCTTGCCCTTTAACAGATCGCTGAGGGACTTCAGCGCCCGGTTGTTGGCGCCGGTGACGGCGCGGCCCCGGCGGCCGTTGTCGATCAGGGCGTCCACAGCCTCCTGGAGCATCCGCTTCTCATTGCGGACGATGATATCTGGGGCGTTCAGCTGGATCAGCCGCTTCAGTCGGTTGTTCCGGTTGATGACCCGGCGGTACAGGTCGTTCAGGTCGGACGTGGCGAACCGGCCGCCGTCCAGCTGCACCATGGGGCGCAGCTCCGGCGGGATAACAGGCAGCACGTCGATGACCATCCACTCCGGCTTGTTGCCGGACAGACGGAAGGCGTCCACCACCTCCAGCCGCTTGACGATCCGGGCCTTCTTCTGGCCGGAGGCATCCTTCAGCTCTGCGTGGAGCTGGGCGGAGAGGGCCTCCAGGTCCACGTCCTGGAGCAGCTTCTTCACGGCTTCGGCGCCCATGCCGGCCTGGAAGTCGTCCTCATACTTCTCACGGTAATCCCGGTACTCCTTCTCGGAGAGGATCTGATTCTTGGTCAGCGGAGTCTCACCGGGGTCGGTGACGATATAGTTGGCGAAATACAGCACCTTTTCCAGGATCCGGGGGCTGATGTCCAGCAGCAGACCCATCCGGGAGGGGATGCCCTTGAAATACCAGATGTGGGAGACGGGGGTGGCCAGCTCGATGTGGCCCATGCGCTCCCGGCGGACCTTGGCCCGGGTGACTTCGACGCCGCAGCGGTCGCAGATCTTGCCCTTGTAGCGGATCTTCTTGTACTTGCCGCAGTGGCACTCCCAGTCCTTGGTGGGTCCGAAGATGCGCTCGCAGAACAGGCCGTCCCGCTCCGGCTTCAGGGTGCGGTAGTTGATGGTCTCCGGCTTTTTCACCTCGCCATAGGACCAGGCGCGGATCTGCTCCGGAGAGGCCATGCCGATCTTAATCGCGTCAAAGGCAATGTTGTTGCCAGTGTTGTTGTCGATCATCTTGCGATTTCCTCCTTACATGATCCAGAATTGTTGAGTTGACGAACAATACGATCCTGGATCATTCGTCGTCGAAGTCCACGTCGATGTCCGCGCCGGCATCCTCCGGGGCGTCCTCGATGTCAAAGCCGGAATCCTGGAACTCCGCCTCTTCGGAGAAGGCGCGGTGCCGGTCATCGTCGGCGTCCATCCGGGCCAGGTTGAAGGTGTCCATAGCGTCCTCGTCTTCCTTCAGTTCGATGACGTTGCCGTCCTTGTCCAGCACCTGAATGTCCAGGCACAGGGACTGCAGCTCCTTCACCAGCACCTTGAAGGACTCCGGCACACCGGGCTGGGGCACGTTGTGGCCCTTGACGATGGCCTCGTAGGTCCGGACGCGGCCGGTGACGTCGTCAGACTTCACCGTCAGGATCTCCTGCAGGGTATAGGCCGCGCCATAGGCCTCCAGGGCCCAGACTTCCATTTCGCCGAAGCGCTGGCCGCCGAACTGGGCCTTGCCGCCCAGCGGCTGCTGAGTAACCAGGGAGTACGGGCCGGTGGAGCGGGCGTGGATCTTGTCGTCCACCAGATGGTGCAGTTTCAGGAAGTACACGTAGCCCACGGTGACCTTGTTGTCGAAGGGCTCACCGGTGCGGCCATCGTACAGCACGCTCTTGCCCTCAGGATCCAGGCCCGCCTGCTGCAGCAGCTCCTGAATGTCGCTGTAAGACGCGCCGTCGAAGATGGGGGTGGCCACCTTCCAGCCCAGCTTCTGGGCGGCGTAGCCCAGATGGACCTCCAGCACCTGGCCGATGTTCATACGGCTGGGCACGCCCAGGGGGTTCAGCACGATGTCCAGCGGCGTGCCGTCGGGCAGGAAGGGCATATCCTCCTGCGGCAGGACCCGGGACACGACACCCTTGTTGCCGTGGCGGCCTGCCATCTTGTCGCCCACCTGGATCTTCCGGCGCTGGGCGATATACACCCGCACTACCATGTTCACGCCGGGCCCCAGCTCGTCGCCGTTCTCCCGGGTGAAGACCTTGGCGTCCACGATGATGCCGCTCTCGCCGTGGGGGACCTTCAGAGAGGTGTCCCGGACCTCCCGGGCCTTCTCACCGAAGATGGCCCGCAGCAGCCGCTCCTCGGCGGTGAGGTCGGTCTCGCCCTTGGGCGTGACCTTGCCCACCAGGATGTCGCCGGAACGGACCTCTGCGCCGATGCGGATGATGCCGTTCTCGTCCAGATCCTTCAGGGCGTCCTCGCCCACATTGGGGATGTCTCTTGTGATCTCCTCCGGGCCCAGCTTGGTGTCCCGGGCGTCGATCTCGTACTCTTCGATGTGGATGGAGGTATACAGGTCCTCCCGCACCAGACGCTCGTTCAGCAGCACGGCGTCCTCGTAGTTGTAGCCCTCCCAGGTCATGAAGCCAACCAGGATGTTCTGGCCCAGGGCGATCTCGCCCTGCTCAGTGGCGGGGCCGTCCGCCAGGACGGTGGGATCCACGGTCTGGCCGTTCTCGTCGGTGCCCCAGCCGTGAACCCGCTCGCCCACCTCCACGATGGGCCGCTGGTTGATGCAGGTGCCGTGGTTGGACCGGAGGAACTTGGTCAGCTTGTAGTCCTTGACCTCGCCGCTGTCGTACTTGACGGTGATGTGGCGGGCGTCCACAGAGGTCACCACGCCGTCGCCCTCCGCCAGGACAGCGATCTCAGAGTCGATGCAGATCTTGTGCTCCATGCCGGTGCCCACAATGGGCGCGTGGGGACGCAGCAGAGGCACGGCCTGACGCTGCATGTTGGCGCCCATCAGGGCGCGGTTGGCGTCGTCGTTGGGCAGGAAGGGGATCATGGCCGTCGCGATGGAGACCATCATCCGGGGGGACACATCGATGTAGTCCACCCGCTCCTTGTCCACCTCCACGATCTCGTCCCGGTGCCGGGCCGTGATACGGGCGTTGATGAGGCAGCCGTTCTCGTCCAGAGGCTCAGCAGCCTGGCCGACGATGTAGTTGTCCTCCTCGTCGGCGGTCATATAGACAATCTCGTCGGAGACGTGGAAGGTCTCCTTGTCCACCGCCCGGTAGGGCGCCTCAATAAAGCCGTACTCATTGATCCGGGCATAGGTGGCGAGATAAGAGATCAGGCCGATGTTGGGACCTTCAGGGGTCTCGATGGGGCACATGCGGCCGTAATGGCTGTAATGGACGTCGCGGACCTCCATGCTGGCACGCTCGCGGGAGAGGCCGCCGGGGCCCAGGGCGGAAAGACGCCGCTTGTGGGTCAGCTCCGCCAGGGGGTTGGTCTGATCCATGAACTGGCTCAGGGGGCTGGAGCCGAAGAACTCCTTGATGGCGGCAGTGACGGGGCGGATGTTGATGAGGCTCTGGGGGGTGACCACATCCAGGTCCTGGATGGTCATGCGCTCCCGGATTACCCGCTCCATCCGGGAAAAGCCGATGCGGAACTGGTTCTGCAGCAGCTCGCCCACGCAGCGCAGGCGGCGGTTGCCCAGGTGGTCGATGTCATCCTTCACGGAGATGCCCCGGGCCAGGCCGTTCATATAGTTGATGGAGGTGAGGATATCATCAATGATGATATGCTTGGGCACCAGATCGGCCCGGTGCAGGCGGATCTGGTCCTTCAGCTCCTCGCCGCTGTACTGGCCCAGCAGCTCCTGCAGCACGTCGAAGCGCACCCGCTCCTTGATACCGCACTCGGCCAGGGGATCGAAGTCCACATAATGGCTCAGGTCGCACATCTTATTGGACATGACCCGCAGGGGCGCTCCCTCCACGTCGATGGTGACCTCTCCCACGCCGACCGTATCCAGCAGGCGGGCATCGTCCTTGGTCAGCAGATGGCCCTCATCAAACAGGAGCTCACCGGTGGCAGGATCTGCCACGGGATAGACCAGCTTGTAGCCGGGGATGCGCTGCCACAGGGACAGCTTCTTGTTGAACTTGTACCGGCCCACGGTGGACAGGTCGTAGCGCCGGGGGTCGAAGAACAGGTTGTGGATCAGGGTCTCGCTGGCCTCCACCGTGGGGGGCTCGCCGGGACGCAGGCGCCGGTAGATCTCCAGCATGGCGTCCTCGTAGTTCTTGCAGGGGTCCTTCTCCAGGGTGGTGACGATGCGGGGATCGTCGCCGAACTGGTCCAGGATCTCCTGGTCCGTCTTCAGGCCCAGGGCCCGGATCAGGCAGGTGATGGGGAGCTTGCGGTTCTTGTCGATGCGGACCCAGAAGACCTCGTTGGCGTCGGTCTCATACTCCAGCCAGGCGCCCCGGTTGGGGATGACAGTGGAGGTGAGGATGGGCAGGTCGGTCTTGATGTCCGTCTCCTTGCCGTAGTACACACCGGGGGACCGGACGATCTGGGAAACCACGACGCGCTCGGCGCCGTTGATAACAAAGGTGCCGGAGTGGGTCATCAGCGGGAAGTCGCCCATGAAGATCTCCTGCTCCTTGATCTCCTCGGTCTCCTTGTTCCGAAGGCGGACCTTCACCTTCAGCGGCGCGGCGTAGGTGGCATCCCGGGCCTTGCACTCCTCCACGTCGTACTTGGGCGCCTCATCCATCTTGTAGTCGATGAAGGTCAGCTCCAGGTTGCCCTGATAGTCCGTGATCGCGCCCACGTCGTTGAACACCTCCCGGAGGCCGGTGTCCAAAAACTCCTGGTAAGACTTCTTCTGGATCTCCAGAAGGTTGGGCATGGGCATGACTTCCTCGTGCCTGGCGAAGTTCTTACGAAGGGTCTTTCCGTAGTACTTGTCTTTGGCCATCTTCTCATTCACCTTTCTTCTGTGCGCCCCGCCCTGTCCTGCCGGGCGCGTGGTTTTTCGGGTGGCGCGGCCAGGAATGATACGCACGGTATCGTTGTTAAAATTCCTGCATCCCGCTCTTGCATTGTTCTGGGAAATATGCTATCGTTATCTCAACGATAAAAAATGGCGGAATATCCTCTGCCATCATATAAGCGTCTTATTTTACCATGGTTTTTTTCCTCTGTCAAGGGGAATTTCGTTGCGGTTGGGGATTTCTTCCAGCCGTTTTTTGTTGCCATGTGGCGAAAAAAACGCAGAAAAGGGCCCCATCCATCTGGATGGGGTCCTTTTTATGCTCTGGATTACTCGTAGAGCTCTTCGTCGGCGTAGTCGTCGTACTCGGAGCCGAATTTCCGGGCCAGCCGCTTCTTCATACCGCTGTATCCCACGCTGAGGTCATGCCAGCCGCCGATCAGCAGGCAGATAACCGCTGCGAATGCCAGGCTGGCGCCGATGATCTTCAAGACCATGCTTGCAGTTTTGTTCATAACGTTCCTCCTGTTTCGGTACTCTGGCCGCCTTTCTTTGTCCTATCATACACCCTCTGCCGGAATTTGACAACTGTTTTCTGTACAGGCCGCAAAAATCCAAGCAGCCGGATGCCGCGGCAGTGCGGCATCTCTATCATGCCGGGATTCGGCCGTTTTATTGGGTCGGGGAATTCCTTTATTTTCCCTGCCAGAATCCATTCCGGTTGATATAGGCGATCACATTCCGTTCAGTTTCCAGGCCGTGAGCCGCGTCGTATGCCTTCAGCGCCATTCGGATGATCCCCGCCAGTGTGGCAATGTTCAGATGGGGATCGCCGAAATGGTAGGACGCCTTCTGCCGCTGCTCGTCCAAAACCGCCTTGAATGCCGGGTCCTCCGGGGAAATTCCCCGCGTCCGGAGTTCCTCTGCATAGGATCTCCCGTATATCTTTTTGTATTCTTCGATCCCGTTTACCCACCAGAAGGTGTCATAAAAAGGCACGCCGTATGCCCGCAGCCAGTCCCACATGACCTCCGGATCCGCCACATTGGGGTTTCCAAATGGCATCGCTTACACAAGATGACAAAATTGGACGGCGTGTCCTCGCCGCCCAGAGAAGCAGGGACGATGTGGCAGCGTTCCAGACTGCGCTGGCAGTCGCAGCGCCAGCACTGCTCATGGGCCTCCGCGAAATCGACGCTCAATCCGCATTCACCCGTGTGCTTTGCCCAATAGTCCACAATTTCAGGGATGGTCGTCCGAATCCGTTCTCCCGCCATGGTCTATGCGCCTCCCATCCATATCATACCTCTCCAGCAGCACCACGCTCTCAACATGCCGTGTGGCGGGAAACATGTCCACTGCACAGGCCCGGACGGCCCGGTAACCCAGCTCTCCGAACCGCTTCACGTCCCGGCCCAGCGTGGCGGGGTCGCAGGAGACATACACCACCCGCTCCGGCCCCATGGCCGCGATGGAGCCGATCACCTCCGGCGCCAGCCCTTTCCGGGGCGGGTCCACGGTGATGACGTCCGGCCGCAGGCCCTCCGTCTCCAGCCGTGCGGCTGTCTCAGCCGCGTCGCCGCAGAAGAATTCCGCGTTTTCAATGTGGTTCCGGGCGGCGTTCTCTTTGGCGTCCCGGATGGCCGCCGGCACGATCTCCGCACCGATGACCCGTCCGGCCCGCTTCGCCAGGCACAGCGTAATGGTGCCGATGCCGCAGTACAGGTCCAGCACCGTCTCCCGCCCCGTCAGGCCGGCATAATCCAGGGCCTTGCCGTACAACGCTTCCGCCTGATCTCGGTTCACCTGGTAAAAGGAGGGCACCGACAACTTGAACTCCAGGCCGCAGAGGGTGTCCATCAGATAGTCCCGCCCCCAGAGGGTGCGGTACTTCTCCCCCAGAATCACGTTGCCCCGCTTCGTGTTGCTGTTCACCAGCACTCCCGCGGTGTGGGGCACGGCGGCGCAGACATAGGCGGCCAGCTCCGGCTCCCGGGGGGCCTGCCTGCCGTTGATTACCACGCAGCAAAGGCTCTCGCCCTTCCGGTTCACCCGGACGTACACATGGCGCACCAGTCCCTTTCCGGTGGCCTCGTCGTAGGCGGGAACCTTGTAGCGCCGCATCCACTCCCCCACCGCCGCGGCGGTTTTGTCCGCCGCCTCGGGCTGGATCAAGCACCGCTTCACCGGCACCACCTGATGGGACCGGGCCCGGTAGAAACCGATGGCGCCGTCCGCGCCCACGGGGTACTGGCTCTTGTTGCGGTAGTGGAGGGGGTTCTTTGCCCCCAGGATCTCCTCCACCCGGATGTCTGCGCCCCCCAGGCGGGTCAGGGCGTCCTGGACCCGCTGGCGCTTGGCCCACAGCTCCTCGGGGTACGTCAGGTGCTGGAAGTCGCACCCGCCGCACCGGCCGTAATCGGGGCACTCGGGCTGGGCCCGGTCGGGAGAGGGCTTGTGGATCTTCACGATCTCCCCTGCGGCGGCGGTCTTCATCACCTTGGTGATTTTCAGGTCGATGGTTTCCCCCCGGACGGCCTGAGGGACGAACACCACGGCGCCGTCCAGGCGGACGATGCCCAAACCCTCGCTGGAGTAGGATTCCACCGTGCCGGTGTAGATGCGGTTTTCATGAAGTCGATCCATAGATACCTCCGGGGGGTGCGTCCCATTGGACGCTGGAATTTCAGCCATGCTGATGGCTAGGCAGATGCGCCCCCCATTCTCTTTTTGGTCTTACCCAAAAAGAGAACGCGCCGCGCCCGGTGTAAGAGAAAAAGGCGCTTTGGTCGCAACTTTGCACCTCTGGTGCAAAGTTGCTGTACGGGGGTCGGCGTGAGATGGTGCCTGCGGGTCTGCGATGGCTCCCCGACGGGCGCGGCGGGGTGCGGTACAGGCTTGATGGCGGATTCCCGCGGCGCGGGTGCGTCTTGGGTCGGGGTGCAAGGACGCATTTGACCGGCTCCTCTTTCCGCGCGTTCCGCTTCGCTACGCGCTACCCGGGTGGTCGTAGGGGTTTATGCTTTCGGGCGGATGTCCACATCCGCCCGTTGCACCAGTTCCCGCGCGGGACGGCCAGCGGCAGCGAAAAGAGAAGCAGAGACAATGCGATAACCACCCCGACGACCTCCGCACCATCCGCCACGGGACGGCAGTCCCAGAAATCGCAGAAGATGATAGCGTGCCCGAAGGCAGGCCAAAATCGGCGCTTGCACCGATCCGCCGACCCCCGTCGCGCGGAGGCACGAACGCGCCGGAGCGCGTCTAAGCGGTCTTTTCTTTTGGACCGTGCACGGCCCGTTTCTCTTTTGGCAAGACCGAAAGGGGCCCCCGCCGCGCCCCGCGCGGTGGGGAGAGGAGGAGCAAGGGAGCAGGCGCAGTTTTCGCCGCAGGCGGAAACGGAGCTGAGCGGACTTTGCGACGACGACAATGGGGGGTGCATCCCGCTGGACCAGCCCCCTGCGGGAGCAGAATCCCCCGTGGCCGCCGGACGGCGGCCCATCCCATGTTACCCCCGCACGTCGCTCCGCCCCAGCAGATAATCTGTGGTCACGTCGAAGTAATCCGCCAGGGCCACCAGTCCCTCGTAATCCGGCCGGCGAGAGCCGCCCTCATAGTTCTGGTAAGACCTCAGCTTGATACCGAGGAAATCGGCCATCTTTGACTGGGTCACTTTCTTTTCTCTCCGCAGTTCGCGCAGTCTCTCCGCAAATTTTATCATAAAAACTCTCAAACCCCTTGACACGCACAATATGGGTGTATATAATGATATGTACAAAATGGGTGCTATGGTGATCGCTATGTCGGATGCAATGGAAATTTTATATGCCTATGCCAAGGAGGAGCTCCTCCCCTCCTATCTCCCCTCCCCGGAGTACCGGGAAGTCTCCCGCCTAACCGCCCGCCTGTCCCTGCGGCTCCGGGACCTGCTTCCGGACGACAGCTGGAACACCGTCGAAAAATACGAGGATGCGGCGGCGCAGCTCCACAGCATGGAGCTGGAGGCCGCGTTCCAGGCCGCCTTCTCTCTGGCAAGGGAGCTGCCTTAGCTCTCCCACTTCTCCAGCAGCTGCCGCAGCTGGTCCGCGAACCGGGCCAGGGACTTGTTGTCCCGCCCGCGGCTACGCTTGATGCTCTCCATAAGCATGTTGCCCACGGCCACCAGCCGCTCGTAGGCCGCGCTGGCCCGCATACCGCCGGTGGTCCTGGCCTTCCGCTCAGGCAGGTAGCCGGGCTCGGTCACCTTGTCGGCGATCAGGTCGTACACCTCCGTGTACTGGGGCGCGTGGGCGGTGAAGCCCAGGCCCTGGATGGTCTTGGCGAAGAAGGGCGCCACCTCCCGGTCCCCGTGGACCACGAACACGTGCTGGGGCTTGGGGGCCTGGATGGCCTGGATCCAGGAGAGCAGGTGGTTCCGGTCCGCGTGGGAGGAGAGACCCTGGAAGTTCACGATCTGCGCATGGACGGCGATCTCCTCGCCGAAGAGCTTCACGCTCTTCACACCCTCCAGCAGGGCGCGGCCCAGGGTGCCCTCCCCCTGGTAGCCCACGAACACCACGGTGCACTCCGGCCGCCAGAGGTTGTGCTTCAGGTGGTGGCGGATGCGGCCCGCGTCGCACATGCCGGAGGCGGAGATGATGACCTTGGGGGTGGGGTCCATGTTCAGCATTTTGGACTCCTCGCTGGTCTCCGTCATGCGCAGGTTGGTGAAGTTGAACATGTGGGTGCCGTCCTGCACCAGCTCCAGCGCCGCCTCATCCAGATAGCCCCGCAGGTCGCCGGTGAAGATGGTGGTGGCCTTCTTGGCCAGGGGGGAGTCGATGTACACGGGGAAGTCCGGGTCGCTCTTCACCATCCCCTTGTCCTTGATCTCCCGGATGAAGTACAGCAGCTCCTGGGTGCGGCCCACGGCGAAGGAGGGGATCACCACGTTGCCGCCCTTGGCGATGGTCTCGTCGATGATCTTCGCCAGATCGTCGGTGTAGCTCCACACCTCCGTGTGGTTGCGGTCGCCGTAGGTGGACTCCATCACCACGTAGTCCGCGCCGGTGAGGTAGGTGGGGTCCCGGATGATGGGCTGGTCCACATTGCCGATGTCGCCGGAAAAGACGATCTGTTTGGTGATGCCGCCCTCCGTGGCGGTGACGAGGATGGAGGCGGAGCCCAGCAGATGGCCCGCGTCCACGAACTCCACCCGGACGCCCTCGCACAGGTCCAGGGGCTGGTTGTACTCGCAGGTGGTCATGTACTGGCTCACCCGCTGGGCGTCCTCGATGGTGTAAAGGGGCTCCACCCGGGGGGCGCCGGACCGCTCCGCCTTGCGGTTCTTCCACTCCGCGTCGGACTCCTGGATGTGGGCGGAGTCCTGGAGCATGATGTCCATGAGATCCGCCGTCAGCCGGGTGGCGACGATCCGGCCCTGGAAGCCCTGCTTCACCAGCATGGGGATCCGGCCGGTGTGGTCGATGTGGGCGTGGGTCACCAGGACGAAGTCGATGTCGTTCGCGGCAAAGGGAAAAGCGTCGTTGGACACCTCGTCCCGCCCCTGCTGCAATCCGCAGTCCACCAGGATGCGCCTGCCGTTGACCTCCAGACAGTGGCAGCTGCCGGTGACGCACTGGTCGGCGCCGTAAAAGCTGAGCTTCATGGGGGAACCTCCTTTTTTGCTCCTCCCCGCCGCGGCGGCGGGTGGGGCTTTTTTGTCAGTTTAACACAAAGGAGCGGGCGGGGCAAGGGGCGGCGGGGATTCCGGCGGATTTTGTAACCACTTTTGCCTTGCTTTCCCCCGCGCGGACCGGTATGCTGGGATAAAAGGAGGTGGCCGGGATGGCAGAGCGGAAGACGCTGCTGATCCCCTCCCTGCTGGACGATTGGTTCCCCCTGCTGCAGTACGCCTTTACGTCGGAGGAATGGGAGCCGGTGCTGCTGACGGAGGACGATCCCCATCTGGCGGAGCTGGGGCTGAAATATTTCCACAATGAGCTGTGCTATCCGGTGTTCCTGGTGGCGGGGCAGGTGCTGTCCGCCCTGCGGTCCGGGCGGTACGACCCGGCCCGGTGCGGGGTGCTGTTCGGCCAGGCGGGGGACGAGTGCCGGGGCTCCTGCGGCATCCGCCTGCTGCGGCGGGTGCTGGACCGGCTGGGCTACGGCCGGGTGGAGACCCTGAGTCTCAATGTCCGGGGCATCGACTGGGGCACCGGGCTGCCCATCACCGCCGCCATGGTCCGCCGCTGTCTGGCCGCTGCCGTGTGGGGGGACACGCTGGCCCTGCTGCGGAACCAGACCCGGCCATACGAGGCAGTCCCCGGCACGGCGGAGGCACTCTGGCGCCGCTGGACGGAGGACCTGGGACAGGATCTGGCGGGGAATCGAGGACTCACCCGCCGGGAGATCCTGCGCCGCTGCCGGGAGATGGCGGCCGAATTCCGGGCGGTGGAGCGGGTGCCCCGTGAAGTCCAGAAGGTGGCTATCGTGGGGGAGATCTACACGAAATACTGCCACCTGGGCAACTGGAATTTGGAGCGGTATCTGGCGGCGGAGCACTGCGAGATCGGCGTGGGCGGCATCACCTGGTACGCCCTGTACTACATGGACGGCCACGCCCTGAAAGGCTCCGCCCCTGCCCGGCGGGTGTATCGGCTGCTGGCGTCGTACCTGGCGGAGATCCAGCGGGATATGCTGTCGATTTTGAATCAGGCGGGCTATCATGCCCTGCCGCCGCTGCCGGAGCTGAAGCGGCAGGCGGAGGGGTATGCTCCCCTGCGGGTGACGGTGGCGGATGGGTGGCTGATCGCTGCCGAGGCCGTGGGCTGGGCCCGGCTGGGATACCGAAAAATTCTCTGCGTCCAGCCCTTCGCCTGCCTGCCGGGCCACATCTTCGGCAAGGGGCAGTACGCCGCCCTCCAGCGCAAGCTGCCGGGCGCCCGGCTGGTAAGCGTGGACTACGACGCCTCCACCGGCGAGGGCACGGTCCTCAGCCGCATCCGGATGCTGCTGGACGAGGAGCTGGATCCGGAGCTCCTATGACTGGGCAATCGATTGCCCGGTCGGGAAGCGTTTGTTTCTTTTCGCTGATTTCCCCGCCGCGTCCTGTCGAAAAATCATGGCTTCTGCCGGACATGGGCCGCTATTTATGAACTTTTTTTACAAAAGTTGTTTTTTCTTTGCATTCCACCTGCGATTGTGGTATGCTATTTCTGCTTTTTCGTGGGGACTGCCCCACCTTTTATAAATAATATGGATCAACGGGCCTTTCTCCAGCGCTCCGCCATTCCGGCGGGCCGGAGGGACCGGCCCGGAAAGGAAGTATCACAATCATGGGTCTGATGAAAAAGATTTTTGGCGATTACAGCTCCCGGGAGCTGAAATCCATCTACCCCATCGTGGACAAGATCGAGTCCATGGCCGACGAATACAAGGCCATGAGCGACGAGGCCCTGCGGGCCAAGACCACGGAGTTCAAGGAGCGCCTGCAGAATGGCGAGACCCTGGACGATATCCTGCCGGAGGCTTTTGCCACCGTGCGGGAGGCCGCGGACCGGGTGCTGGGCATGCGGCCCTACCGGGTGCAGCTGGTGGGCGGCATCGTGCTGCACCAGGGCCGGATCGCCGAGATGAAGACCGGCGAGGGCAAGACCCTGGTAGCCACTCTGCCCGCCTATCTGAACGCCCTGACCGGCCGGGGCGTCCACATCGTCACGGTGAACGACTACCTGGCCAAGCGCGACAGTGAGTGGATGGGCAAGGTCCACCGCTTCCTGGGCCTGAAGGTGGGCCTGATCGTCCACGGCCTGACCACCAAGGAGCGGCAGGCCGCTTACGCCGCGGACATCACCTATGGCACCAACAACGAGATGGGCTTCGACTATCTGCGGGACAACATGTGCATCTACTCCACGGAGCTGGTGCAGCGGGGTCATGCCTTCGCCATCGTGGACGAGGTGGACTCCATCCTGATCGACGAGGCCCGGACACCCCTCATCATCTCCGGCCAGGGGGAGAAGTCCACCCAGCTCTATGACATGGCAGAGATGTTCGTCTCCCGCCTGAAGAAGCAGGCGGTCGTCCAGGTGGACAACAAGGAGGAAGAGGATCCCGCCGAGGCGGACGCGGACTACATCGTGGATGAGAAGGCCAAGACCGCCATGCTCACCGCCCGGGGCATCGCCAAGGCGGAGGAGTTCTTCCACGTGGAGAATCTGTCCGACCCGGAGAACGCTACCCTCTCCCACCACATCAACCAGGCCATCAAGGCCCACGGCGTGATGAAGCGGGACATCGACTATGTGGTGAAGGACGGCGAGGTTATCATCGTGGACGAGTTCACCGGCCGTCTGATGTTCGGCCGGCGCTACTCCAACGGCCTGCACCAGGCCATCGAGGCTAAGGAGCACGTCACCGTGGCCAGCGAGAACAAGACCTTGGCCACCATCACCTTCCAGAACTACTTCCGCCTGTACGACAAGCTGTCCGGCATGACCGGCACCGCCATGACGGAGCAGGAGGAGTTCGGCACCATCTACGAGCTGGACATTGTGGAGATCCCCACCAACCGGCCCAACCAGCGCCACGACCACCACGACGTGGTGTACAAGACCGAGGCAGGCAAGTACCGAGCGGTCATCCAGCAGATCAAGGACTGCCACGCCAAGGGCCAGCCCGTGCTGGTGGGTACCGTGTCCATTGAGAAGAACGAGCTGCTCAGCGGCCTGCTGGCCCGGGAGGGCATCCAGCACAACCTGCTGAACGCCAAGAACCATGAGAAGGAAGCGGAGATCGTGGCCCAGGCGGGCAAGTTCGGCGCCGTCACCGTGGCCACCAACATGGCCGGCCGCGGCACCGATATCATGCTGGGCGGCAACGCCGAGTACCTGGCCCGGGCAGACCTGGTGAAGGCCGGCTACTCCGATGAGGTCATTGCCGACGCCACCGGCTACGCCGAAACAGACAACGAGGAGATTCTGGCCGCCCGGAAGCTGTTTGCCGAGAAGATGGCCCAGCACAAGGCGGTGATCGCGGAGGAGGCGGAGAAGGTCCGCGCCGCCGGCGGCCTCTTCATCATCGGCACAGAGCGCCACGAATCCCGCCGGATCGACAACCAGCTCCGCGGCCGCGCCGGCCGCCAGGGCGACCCCGGCGAGACCCGGTTCTATATCTCCCTGGAGGACGACCTGATGCGCCTCTTCGGCGGCGAGCGGATCCAGAACATGATGGAGAAGTTCGACCTGGACGAGGACACCCCCATCGAGAACAAGATGCTGACCAAGGCCATCGAGAACGCCCAGACCACCGTGGAGTCCCGGAACTTCCAGTCCCGCAAGTCCGTGCTGGAGTACGACGACGTCATGAACAAGCAGCGGGAGATCATCTACCAGCAGCGCCGGGAGGTTCTGGACGGCAAGGACCTGAAGGACACCATCCTGTCCATGACCCGCAACGCCATCGCCGACCACGTGGCTATGGTCTTCGGCGAGGCCCAGGCCCTGGACGCCGCCGGCTGCCGGGAGATGCTGCGCGGCCTGGAGGGGCTGTACTTCCCCAAGGACACCTTCCAGTTCACGGAGGACGACGCCGCCGACAAGACCCAGCAGGACTTCACCGACCTCTTCCTGGAGGCCGCAGAGAAGACCTACGAGGCCAAGGAGGCGGAGATCGGTACGCCCCTCATGCGGGAGCTGGAGCGGGTCATCATGCTGCGCGTGGTGGACGAGTACTGGATGGACCACATCGACGCCATGGACGACCTGAAGCAGGGCATCCGCCTGCGGGCCTATGCCAACACCGACCCGGTCATCGCCTACAAGCAGGAGTCCCTGACCATGTTCGAGGAGATGGTCTCCGCCATCCAGACCGAGACGGTCCGCCGCATGTTCTCCGTCCGGCTGAAGAAGGACGAGGAGGTCAAGCGGGAGCGGGTGGCCAAGGGCATGGTGGAAAACGTGGGCGGCGACGGCACCGCCCCCAAGAAGCAGCCTGTCAAGGTCAACAAGATCGGCCGCAACGACCCCTGCCCCTGCGGCAGCGGCCTGAAGTGGAAGAAGTGCACCTGCAAGGAGTACCACGACAACTGATTTCGAGGGGGAGCAGGCTCCCCCTCGACCTCCCCCACCACCAGTCTGCGGACTGGTGAACGCGCCCAAGGCGCTTAGGTCAAAGTATTTTCGCCACGTACACGCCGCGGCGAAAATGATTGGAATTTCTTGATCTGCCTTCGGCAGATCAACTGGGGAAACCCGGATGGGTTTCCCCTAGCCCCTTTCCTTTTGGGAGCATCTCCTCACTCTCCACTCTATCTTTTATCCTTTGTCTTTTCATTTTTATCTCTTCCGCTCCCTGTTCTCTCCTGCCGGAGGGCAGGGGGCGGTCTTTTCACAGAAGGGAGCTGCTTCCGTGGGTGAAAATCAGGAGAGCATCCGCCTGCTGCACACGATTCGAAATATGCTGATCGGCATAGGTCTGATGGTATCTGCCCTGGGGCTGCTGGCCTTTGGATACCTATTCGCCGAAGGCACCAACCTTTTACAGCCTTGTTCCTCGTCAGCGCCCTGCTGTTTCTGACTGGTACCATCTGGTGGTAGGGTTCCCGCCGCCTTGCGGACCCGGTGAACGATCCCCAGGAACGCTCCTGACGTCCCTTTTCATGCTCAATCAAAGGAGGTCGCCATGTCATTTGTCACCCATGAACAACAGAGTCTGGTCTGGCTCGCCTCTCCCCTGCTGGGCGGGGTGCGCCACGGATTCTCCACCCGGCGGGGCGGGGTGTCTCCGGCGCCGTGGGATACCCTGAACCTGGGCCCCGGACGCGGGGACGCGCCGGAGAACGTGGAGGAGAACTACCGCCGCTTTTTCGCCGCCCTGGATATGGACTCGGCGTACCCCGTCCTCTCCCGGCAGGTCCACCGGGATGATGTGCGGCTCTGCACCGCCGCCGACGCCGGGAAGGGTCTGATCCGGGACCGGGACTACGACGCCGACGCCCTCATCACCGCTGAAAAAGGACTGCCCCTGGTGGTGTTCTCCGCCGACTGCGGCATCCTTCTGCTCCATGACCCGGACGCCGGGTGCGTGGGAGCGGTCCACGCCGGATGGCGGGGCTGTGCCGCTGGAATCGTGGAGAAGACCGTCCGGGAGATGGTCCGCCTGCTGGGCGCCAGACCGGAACGCATCCTGGCTGCCGTGGGGCCCTGCATTGGGAAATGCTGCTTTGAGACCGACGGCGACGTACCGGAGGCCATGCGGGCCTCTGCCCTGGGGCCGGAGGCGGAGCCGTATCTGGAGCGTCGAGGGCCCAAATACCATGTAGATTTGGCGGGTCTGAACCGTCAGTGGCTGCTCCACGCCGGTGTCGCGCCGGAGCATATCGACATCTGCGGCCTGTGTACCGCCTGCCGCCCCGACCTCTTCTGGTCCCACCGGAAGATGGGCGAGGCCCGGGGCGCACAGGTGGCCGTGATCTGCCTTTGAAACACTCTTTGCCGGAGGGCCTGTGCCATGACCAAGACCAAGCGCATCCAGATCCTGTGCCTGCTGGGGGCAGTGACCCTGCTGCTGTCCGGCTGCTGGACGGAAGCCCCCGTGGAGTCCGCCAACGGCCTGCTGGGGGACCAGGAGCCCGCCGACCAGCAGGAGGAGGTGATCCTCCCTGCGGCGTTCACCCTTCCCTATGACCCGGACCAGACGCTGGACCCGGTGACCTGTGCCGACGGTATGCAACAGGTGGCGGGCTCCCTCATCTACGAGGGACTCTTCCGCCTGGACCGCCAGCTGGAACCCCAGCCGTGGCTGTGCCAGAGCTACACCTATGACGCCGCCTCCCTCACCTACACGTTCACCCTCCGCAGCGGCGTCACCTTTTCCGACGGGTCCCCCCTGACGGCGGCGGACGCGGCGGCCACCCTGCGGCGGGCCAAGAGTTCCCAGCGGTACAGCGCCCGGCTGGCCCATGTGGCCGCTGTCTCCGCCGGAGACGGGGTGGTAATCGTAACCCTGTCCCGCCCGGACTCCAGCCTCCCGGCCCTGCTGGACATCCCCATCGTCAAGTCCGGAACTGAGGAAAGCCTCACCCCTGTGGGCACCGGCCCCTACTATTTCACCACCGATGAAGCGGGTGCCTGTCTGGCGTCCCACAGCGGCTGGTGGCGGGGGGAGTCCCGCCCCGCGGAGCGGATCGCCCTCTCCGCCGCCAGGGACCGGGAGGCCATACTGTACCAGTTCTCCTCCCACGAGGTGCAGTTGATTACTGCCGACCTGATCGGCACGGAGCCCATCACCGCCACCGGCAACATCAGCTATGAGGATGCGGATACCACAGTGCTCCAGTTCCTGGGCTTCAACACCGCCCGCGCCCCCTTTCAGGACAGCGCCGCCCGCCGGGCCCTGGGCCTGGGCATCAACCGGGAGACGCTGGTGAGCGCCGTGCTGTCCGGACACGCCCGGGCGGCCCAGTTCCCGGTCTCCCCTGTCTCCCCGCTCTACCCGGCGGAGCTGGAGTCCCTATACTCCTATGACGATTTCGCCGCAGCGATGGAGGCAGCGGGACTGAACACCGGCCGGACCCGCACAGTGACCCTGCTGGTGAATCAGGAGAACACTTTCAAGGTCTCCGCTGCGGAGCATATCGCCCAGGCCCTGTCGGATTTCGACCTTCAGATCCAAGTGGAGGCCCTGCCCTGGGAGGAGTATGCCGCCGCCCTGGCCGCCGGGAACTTCGACCTGTACTATGGCGAAGTGCGGCTGCCTGCGAATTGGGACCTTTCCGCCCTGGTGGGCACCGGCGGCAGTCTGAACTACGGCGGCTGGGCGGATCCCCAGACGGAGCAGCTCCTGGCCGCCTGCGCCGCAGCGGAGGACCGGGCCGCAGCTCTGTCGGACCTGTGTGCCTATCTTCAGCAGCAAGCGCCTATTCTGCCCTTGTGCTTTAAGTCCTCCTCCGTCCTGTACCAGACCGGGGCCGTATCCGGCCTGACCCCTACGGCGGCAGAGCCCTTCTACGATCTGCCCTCCTGCCAGATCCACCTGCGGCAGCCGTAAAGCCGCGCTGTCTCCACGCGCCGCGCCCGGACCGGGATTCCCGGTCCGGGCGCGTTTTGTGTTTCCTTCCCGCCGGGGGAAACGCGGTCCCAGCTGCACGGCAGCGGGCATCCTAAGTCATGGGATAACTGCTGCCAATGGAAGATTTCCCCGGAAGGGCCGTTCCAGAGCAGCCTGCGGGCAACGGCCCTTTTCGTCCGGCGTGGTCAGGGGACCGGGCATCCGGGGCCTGCGGGGCAATCGCCGTCCTGCAAGATGGTGTGCTGACGATCTTCATAACCGCTGATGTGTCGGTCATATTCTTTTGCCAAAAGAAATGCCCCCGCCATTGAATGGGATATGTCTCGTTGCGTGTATCAAACAAGGCGCTGTGGGATGGTGGGCCAAAGTACCTTTGTTTGATGGCGGACGCGCAGCCAGCTTTGTCGGAGCTGTCAACGCATTCCTTCATTTTTTGTCGATTTCGCCAAAGCTCCTGGGGACGGCGGAACGATTTTAGGCGGTCCCACAAATTTTCCGTCTGTGGGGATTCCGGGCCCCCAAGTGTCTTGACAACACCGCCTTAAAGTTCGTATAATAATAGCACTGAGAGCAAAGGCGCCCTTTGGCGGTATCCTTTGCTCTTTTTTCTTTTTAAAATTTTTCGCGGAGGGGCGCTCCGCGTCCATACACGGTCACCATCGGAAAGGAGTCAGGCTCATGCGTCACTACACCAAGGAGGACATCATCCGGCTGGTCCGGGAGGAGGATGCCCAGTTCATCCGTATGCAGTTCACAGACATTTTCGGCCAGCTGAAAAACGTAGCCATCACCGCCTCTCAGATCGGGCGGGCGCTGGACAACCAGATTATGATGGATGGCAGCTCCATCGCGGGATTCGTCCGCATTGAAGAATCAGACCAGTATCTCTGGCCGGACCTGGACACCTTTGCCATCCTGCCCTGGCGGCCCCAGTACGGCAAGGTGGCCCGGCTGATCTGCGACGTCCACAACCCCGATGGTACCGCCTTCGCCGGTGATCCCCGAGGTGTGCTGAAGCGGGTGCTCCGCCGTGCCGACGCCCTGGGCTTCACCTGCAATGTGGGAGCGGAACTGGAGTTCTTCCTGTTCCAGACCGATGAAGACGGTCAGCCCACCATCCGGACTTCCGACGAGGCCAGCTATTTTGACCTGGGCCCTCTGGACCATGGGGAGGGGACCCGCCGGGAGATCTGCCTGAATCTGGAGCAGATGGGCGTGGCGGTGGAGGCCAGCCACCACGAGGTGGCAGCCGGCCAGCACGAGATCGACCTCCAGTACACCGACGCCCTGCGGGCTGCGGACAACATCATGACCTTCAAGCTGGCGGTGAAGACCCTGGCCCAGAAGAACGGCCTCCACGCCACCTTCATGCCCAAGCCCGTCAGCGGCGCCGCCGGCAGCGGCATGCACGTAAATATGTCCCTGTTTCGGGATGGGAAAAATGCCTTCTATGACGAGGCGGATCCCCGGCACCTGTCCCCGCTGGCCTATCAGTTCATCGCGGGACTGCTGGGACACGTACGGGGATGCTGTGCCGTCACCAATCCACTGGTGAACAGCTACAAGCGGCTGGTGCCCGGCTACGAAGCCCCCTGCCATCTGGCCTGGTCCACCGGCAACCGCTCCGCCTTGGTCCGCATTCCAACACCGCGGGGAAACAGCACCCGGGTGGAGCTGCGGAGCCCTGATCCCGCCTGCAACCCCTATCTGGCCCTGGCGGCGTGCCTTGCCGCGGGACTGGACGGGATCGAGCAGCAGATGACGCCCCCCGCCCCCCTCACCGGCAACCTTTACGAGGTGGGAGACGCCTCCGGCATCCAGCGGCTCCCCGGCTCTCTGGAGGAGGCCGTCCGGGCCCTGGAGGCAGACAGCGTCATTACGGACGCGCTAGGTGCCCACGTGACGGAGCAGTATCTGGCCGGAAAGCGTCGGGAGTGCCGGTCGTACGCCGCCCAGGTGTCCCAGTGGGAGCTGGAACAGTATCTGGTGGCGTACTGACCTGCCGGCCCTTCTGACAGGGCCGCAGAGAGAGGAGGGGGGCAAATTCCATGGACAGGATCATATTGGCGTTTGCCTCTGAGAAAGCCCACGCCCAGATCACCCGCATTCTGGGCTCCGGCGGCCTCGCGCCGTCCATCTCCTGCTTCAGCGGCGCGGAAACCATCCGAGCCGCCCGGAAGCTGGGCGGAGCCGTCGTCATCTGCGGTTTCCGGCTGCGGGACATGACTGCGGAGATGCTGGCCGTGGACCTCACGGGCATCGCCCCGGTGCTGGTCATCTCCTCTCCCGGGAATCTGGAGCTGTGTGGGGACAGGAACCTCATCAAGTTGGCCGTCCCCTCCTCCCGGGCGGAGTTCTTCGCCTCGCTGGATCTGGCCCAGGGAGTCCTTGCAGGCGGCGCCCCGGCTCCCCGGCTTCATATCCAGCGAAGTGCCGAGGAGGAGCGGCTGATCTGCCGGGCCAAGGCGGTGCTGATGGAGGTAAACCTCATGAGCGAGGCGGAGGCCCACCGCTTTCTGCAGAAGTACAGCATGGACACGGGGCTGCGGCTTGCAGAGACCGCCCGGCTGATCCTGGAGCGGTACACAACAGGCTGAAGCCTGACGATGAAACGACAAGGGAGGCAGTCCCAATGAGTGGACCAGCGCAGAACATACACAATATCTATGATCCCCTGTGGGAGCACGACGCCTGCGGCATCGGCGCCGTGGTGAATTTGAAGGGCACGCCGTCCCACGCCACAGTGGACAGTGCCCTGAAGATCGTGGAAAAGCTGGAGCACCGGGCAGGTAAAGACGCCACCGGCGAGACCGGTGACGGCGTGGGGCTGATGATTCAGGTGCCACACAAGCTGATGGTGAAGGCGGCCTCCGCCGAGGGCATCGCCCTGGGCGGCCCCCGGGATTATGGCGTGGGCATGTTCTTCTTCCCCGCAGACGCGCTGAAGCGGGCCCAGGCCCAGAAGATGCTGGAGATCATCGCGTCCAAGGAGGGGCTGGACTTCCTGGGCTGGCGGGATGTGCCCACCCATCCGGAGGTGCTGGGCCGGAAGGCCCTGGACTGTATGCCCTGCATCTGCCAGTGCTTTGTGGCCCGGCCTGTAGACTGCGCCCGTGGCCTGGACTTTGACCGGAAGCTGTATGTGGTCCGCCGGGAGTTCGAGCAATCCAATGTGAACACCTACATTTGCTCCTTCT
This sequence comes from Oscillibacter acetigenes, assembly GCF_025567605.1. NCBI lineage: Bacteria > Bacillati > Bacillota > Clostridia > Eubacteriales > Oscillospiraceae > Oscillibacter > Oscillibacter acetigenes. The sequence goes on from NZ_JAOQKG010000008.1 coordinate 126,970, forward strand.
CCAGCCGGACCATCGTGTACAAGGGCATGTTCCTGGTGGGGCAGCTGCGGAAGTTCTACACGGACCTGACGGAGCCGGATTGTGAGAGCGCCATCGCCCTGGTCCACTCCCGGTTCTCCACCAACACCACCCCCAGCTGGGAGCGGGCCCATCCCAACCGCTACATCCTCCATAACGGTGAAATCAACACCATCCGGGGCAACGTGGACCGGATGCTGGCCAGGGAGGAGACTATGCACTCGGCCGTACTGGAGGCGGACATGGACAAGATCCTGCCGGTGGTAGACCAGAGCGGCTCCGACTCCGCCATGCTGGACAACACCCTGGAATTTCTGATGATGAACGGCATCCCACTGCCCCAGGCGGTGATGATGTGCATCCCGGAACCCTGGGCCAACGACCGGAAAATGAGCCGGGAGAAGCGGGACTTCTACCACTACTATGCCACCATGATGGAGCCCTGGGACGGCCCGGCGGCCATCGTGTTCTCCGATGGGGACACGGTGGGCGCGGTGCTGGACCGGAACGGCCTGCGCCCCTGTCGGTGGTATCTCACTACCGACAAGCAGCTGATTCTCTCCTCCGAGGTGGGGGTGCTGGACATCCCGCCGGAGAAGATCGTGAAGAAGTCCCGGCTCCAGCCGGGGCGGATGCTGCTGGCAGACCTGACTGCCGGTCGACTGGTGGACGACGCCGAGGTCAAGGAGCGGTACGCCCGCCAGCAGCCCTACGGCGAGTGGCTCGATGCCCACTTGGTATACCTGCGGGATCTTCCCATCCCCAACCGGCGTGTGGAGCGGTCCTCCCAGGAGCGGCGGGACCGGCTGTACAAGGCCTTCGGCTACACCTATGAGGAGGTGAAGGACGCCATCCTCCCCATGGCCCGGGATGGGGCGGAGCCCACCTCCGCCATGGGCGTGGACACACCGCTGGCGGTGCTGTCGGAAAAGCACCAGCCCCTGTTCAGCTACTTCAAGCAGCTCTTCGCCCAGGTGACCAACCCGCCCATGGACGCCATCCGCGAGGAGATCGTCACCGACACCACGGTGTATGTGGGCTCCGGCGGCAATCTGCTGGAGGAAAGAGCGGAGAACTGCACAGTCCTCCAGATCCACAACCCCATCCTCACCTCCGTGGATCTGATGAAGATCCGCTACATGGACCGGCCTGGCTTCCATGTGGAGACCATCTCCCTGCTGTACTACAAGGGCTCTCCCTTGGCCAATGCCCTGGACCGGCTGTTCGTCAACGTGGACCGGGCCTACAAGAATGGCACCAACATCCTGATCCTGTCAGACCGGGGGGTGGACGAGAACCATGTAGCCATCCCCTCCCTGCTGGCGGTGTCCGCCTTGGAGCAGTATCTGGTGCGGACGAAAAAGCGCACCGCAGTCTCCATGATCCTGGAGAGCGCCGAGCCCCGGGACGTCCACCACTTCGCCACCCTCCTGGGCTACGGCGCCCAGGCCATCAACCCCTATCTGGCCCAGGAGTGCGTAGAGGAGCTGGTGACCCTGGGGATGCTGGATAAGGATCCCACTGCGGCCGTCAACGACTACAACAGCGCCATCCTCCACGGCATCGTGAAGATCGCCTCCAAAATGGGCATCTCCACCATCCAGTCCTACCAGTCCGCCCAGATCTTCGAGTGCCTGGGCATCAACCGGGACGTGGTGGACAAGTACTTCACCAACACAGTCAGCCGGGTGGAGGGTATCGGCCTGGCAGAGATCGAGGAGGGCGTGGAGTGGAACCACAGCCAGGCCTTCGATCCCCTGGGCCTGGGCTACGACTCCACGCTGGACTCCACCGGCATCCACAAGCTGCGGTCCGGCCCGGACAAGGAGGACCACATGTACAACCCCCGGACCATCCTGCTGCTGCAGAAGGCCGTCCGGGAGGGCAGCTACGAGACCTTCAAGGAGTATTCCGCCCTGGTGGACGAGCCTGCCAAGCCCCATACCCTGCGGGGGCTGCTGGACTTCCAGTTCGATGAGAGCGGCGGCATCTCCATCGACGAGGTGGAGCCTGTGGCGTCCATTGTCAAGCGATTCAAAACCGGCGCCATGAGCTACGGCTCCATCTCCCAGGAGGCCCACGAGTGCCTGGCCATCGCCATGAACCGCATCGGCGGCAAGTCCAACTCCGGCGAGGGCGGCGAGGACGCGGCGCGCCTGCGCGATGAGCGGTGCTCCGCCATCAAGCAGGTAGCCTCCGGCCGGTTCGGCGTTACCAGCGCCTACCTCACCAGCGCCCAGGAGATCCAGATCAAGATGGCTCAGGGTGCCAAGCCCGGCGAGGGCGGCCATCTGCCCGGGAAAAAGGTCTATCCCTGGATTGCCAGGACCCGGTGCTCCACCCCCGGCGTGACACTGATCTCTCCGCCGCCTCACCACGACATCTACTCTATCGAGGACCTGGCCCAGCTGATCTATGACCTGAAAAACGCCAACCGCCGGGCCCGGATCAGCGTGAAGCTGGTCAGCGAGGCGGGGGTTGGCACCATCGCCGCCGGCGTGGCCAAGGCCGGTGCCCAGGTGGTGCTGATCTCCGGCCATGACGGCGGCACCGGCGCCGCGCCCCGCAGCTCCATCCACGGGGCGGGCCTGCCCTGGGAGCTGGGCGTGGCGGAGGCCCACCAAGCCCTGATCGCCAACGGTCTGCGGAGCCAGGTGGCCCTGGAGGCCGACGGCAAGCTGATGACCGGGCGGGATGTGGCCATCGCCTGTATGCTGGGGGCGGAGGAATTCGGCTTTGCCACCGCGCCCCTGGTGGCCCTAGGCTGCTGCATGATGCGGGTGTGCAACCTGGACACCTGCCCGGCGGGCATTGCCACCCAGAATCCCCAGCTCCGGTCCCGCTTCTCCGGCAAGCCGGAGTACGTGGTGAACTTCATGGAATTCGTGGCCCAGGAGCTGCGGGAGTATATGGCGGCCCTGGGCATCCGCACCGTGGATGAACTGGTGGGCCGCAGTGACCTACTGCGGGTCCGGGAGAAGCTGGTGACCCACCGGGCGGAGACCCTGGACCTCCGCAGCCTGCTGGAAAATCCCTGGAGCGGCGGGCCGTCCCACTTCAATCCCGGAGATGTTTACGACTTTCATCTGGAGCGGACCCTGGATGAGAGCGTGCTGCTGGCCAAACTGGGCAAGACGCTGAAGGGGAAGCGGACCGGCCGGTTGGAGCTCACCGTCTCCTCCACGGACCGGGCCTTCGGCACGCTGTTCGGCGCCGAGATCACCCGGCAGTGCGGGGACTCCCTGCCGGATGACAGTTATGTCATCACCTGCCATGGCGGCGGAGGCCAGTCCTTCGGCGCCTTCATCCCCAAAGGACTGACCCTGGAGCTGGAGGGCGACTGCAACGATGGGCTGGGCAAGGGCCTCTCCGGCGGCAAGCTGGTACTCTATCCACCCAAGGACAGCACCTTCGACCCCGGCGAGAACATCATCGTGGGCAACGTGGCTCTGTACGGCGCCACCTCCGGCCAGGCGTTCATCAACGGGATGGCCGGCGAGCGGTTCTGCGTCCGCAACTCCGGCGCCATCGCCGTGGTGGAGGGCGTGGGGGACCATGGCTGCGAGTACATGACCGGCGGCCGCTGCGTGATCCTCGGCCCCACGGGAAAGAACTTCGCAGCCGGGATGTCCGGCGGCATCGCCTATGTGCTGGACGAAAAGCACGACCTCTATATGCGCCTCAACAAGGACCAGGTGATGACGGACACCCTGACGGAGCCTCACGACATCGCCGAGCTCCGCTCCCTCATTGAGGCCCATGTGGCCGCCACCGGCTCCCCCCGGGGGAAGAAGATCCTGGCGGCCTTCCACTCCTACGTCCCCTGCTTCAAGAAGGTCATGCCCCGGGACTACGACCGGATGCTCCGGTCCATCGCCCAGTACGAGGAGAAAGGCATGACCCGTCAGCAGGCGGAGATCGAGGCGTTCTACGCCAATACCAGAGCTTGAGAGGAGGCTGGACAACATGGGAAAACCCACCGGCTTTTTGGAATATACCCGCCGGGAGGATGGCCGCCGGCCCGCGGCGGAGCGGGTCCGGGACTGGGAGGAGTTCCACCTTCCCCTGCCGGAGGAGATCCGGCGCCAGCAGGGCGCCCGGTGCATGAACTGCGGCGTCCCCTTCTGCCAGGCGGGGATGATATATGAGGGAAAGGCCTTTGGCTGTCCCCTGCACAACCTGATCCCCGAGTGGAACGACATGATCCTCTCCGGCAACTGGGGCCACGCCCTCAGCCGGCTGCTGAAGGCCAACAGCTTTCCGGAGTTCACCGGCCGCGTGTGCCCCGCCCCCTGCGAAAACGCCTGCATCTGCGGCATCTATGGGGACCCCATTACGGTCCGGGACAATGAGTTGAGCATCATCGAAGCGGCCTTTGGCGCCGGGAAGCTCCGCCCACGCCGGCCGCCCCAGTGGTCGGGGAAGAAGGTCTGCGTGGTAGGCTCGGGCCCGGCGGGCCTGGCGGCAGCAGACCAGCTGAACCGCCGGGGCCACATGGTCACCGTCATCGAGCGGGCGGAGCACCCCGGCGGTCTGCTGATGTACGGCATCCCCAATATGAAGCTACCCAAATCTGTGGTCCGGCGGCGCATCGACCTGATGACCGAGGAGGGCGTCACCTTCGTCTGCGGTGTGGACGCCTCAGAGGGTGCCGTGGCAAAGCGGCTGCTGGCGGAGTACGACGCGGTGATCCTCTGCTGCGGGGCCGGAGCGCCCCGGCCCTTGGGACTGGACACCACCGGCATCTCCGGCGTATGCTACGGCACCGAGTACCTGAAGGCTGCTGTGGAGCGGGCTCAGTTCGGCAAGGCGGAGGCGGCGGTTCCCTCCGCCTCCGGGCTGGATGTGGTTATCATCGGCACTGGCGATACCGCCAGCGACTGTGTGGCCACCGCCCTGCGGCAAGGCTGCCGCTCCGTGACCCAGCTGGTGCGCCGTCCCCGGACGGATTACCTGGACGCTGCGGGAAGCCTGCCGCTGGATTACGCCCACGAAGAGGCGCTGGCCGTTACGGGCCAGGATCCCCGGCGGTTCGGCGTCCAGGTCCAGAGCCTGGTGGCGGGGGAAAGCGGTTCCCTGACCGGTGTGGTCACCACGGAGGGGGATACCCTGCCCTGCCAGCTGTTGATCGGCGCCACCGGCTTTGCCGGGTGTGAGCGGGGCGTGTGCGAGGCCTTCGGTGTGGAGGCGGACAGGACGGTCCGCACAGCGCCGGGGAGCTATGCTGCCAATGCGGACAAGGTGTTCGCCGCTGGCGATATGCGCCGGGGCCAATCCCTGGTGGTGTGGGCCATCGCCGAAGGGCGCTCCGCCGCTGCGGAGGTGGACCGGTATCTGACCGGCTACACGAATCTGGTACGCTCCATTGGGTAGATGGGACATCCCCCTGACACAAGGATGGAGAAATTTCAGGAAATTTTCAGCTGGGTTTTGGGATATTCCCACATTGACAGCGGATATCCCCAGTGGTAATCTTTAGACCATAATTTTAACATCAGCAAAGGCGTTGATGGAGAAAAGTACCGCGGATGTTCCGGGCCAGTGAGCGGGGGATGGTGAGAACCCCGTACCAAAGAGTCCGCGGGAAGAACACTCCGTAGCTGTGATCTGAACGCGGGAGACCGCCAGTAAGTGAAACGAGTCGTGACCGTTACCTCACGCGGGCTTGTTGGAGCCTAGTCAAAGAGGTCCCCGATCAGGGGGCAAGTCAGGTGGCACCGCGGATCGCAGCTATTCGTCCTGAAATTTCAGGACGGAGCTGCGATCTTTTTTATTTCGGAGGTGCTTCTATCTATGTGCGCAATTATGGGTTTTTCCAAAAAGACCTACACCAAGGAGGAACTTCTGCCCTTCTTTGACCGAACCCGGTCCCGGGGACCGGACATGTCTCAGATCCTCGAGACGCCGTCCGGCTGGCTGTGCTTTCACCGGCTGGCCATCATGGGCCTGACGGAGGCGGGGATGCAGCCCTTTGAGCTGGACGGGGACTATGTGGTCTGCAACGGCGAGATCTACGGCTTCCGCCCCCTGAAGCGGCAGCTGACGGAAAAAGGCTACTCCTTCCGCAGCGGCAGCGACTGTGAGATCCTGCTTCCTCTGTACCGGGAGTACGGCCTGGAGATGTTCGCCAAGCTGGACGCGGAGTTCGCCCTCATCATCTACGATTCCAAGCGGGATGAGCTCATCGCAGCCCGGGATCCCATCGGCATCCGGCCCCTGTACTACGGCTATGACCGCTCCGGCGCCATCGTCTTTGCCAGCGAACCGAAAAACCTGGTGGGGTTGTGTAAGGGGATCCGCCCCTTCCCGCCGGGACACTATTACGCGGACGGAAAATTTGTCCGCTACGCGGATCTCACCACCGTCACGCAGTACTCCACCGATGACTTGGAGACCGTCTGCCGCAACATCCGCAACAAGCTGATCGCGGCGGTGGATAAACGGCTGGACGCGGACGCTCCCCTGGGCTTCCTGCTCTCCGGCGGGCTGGACTCCTCCCTGGTGTGCGCCATCAGCTCCGTAATTCTGGGGAAGAAGATCCGTACCTTCGCCATCGGCATGGACACGGATGCCATCGACCTGAAGTACGCCCGGGAAGCGGCGGAGTTCATCGGCGCCGATCACACGGAGGTCTATATGACCCGGAAGGAGGTTCTGGCGGCCCTGCCCGTCGTCATCGCCGCCCTGGGCACCTGGGACATCACCACCATTCGGGCCAGCATGGGCATGTATCTCTGCTGCAAGGCCATCCACGAAAAGACGGACATCCGGGTGCTGCTGACCGGCGAGATCAGCGATGAGCTGTTCGGCTACAAGTACACAGACTTTGCCCCCAGCGCCGGAGCCTTCCAGCAGGAGTCCAAAAAGCGGGTGGATGAGCTGCACATGTACGATGTGCTGCGGGCGGACCGGTGCATCTCCGTCAACTCTCTGGAGGCCCGGGTCCCCTTCGGCGACCTGGACTTCGTGCAATACGTCATGGCGGTGGATCCGGCGCTGAAAATGAACACCTATGGCATGGGCAAGTACCTGCTGCGCCACGCGTTTGAAAAGGACCGCCTGCTGCCGGACAGCATCCTCTGGCGGCAGAAGGCCGCCTTCTCCGACGCAGTGGGCCACTCCATGGTGGACGACCTGAAGGCTTACGCGGAGGAGAAGTACACGGATTCTGAGTTTGAGACCCGACGCAAACAGTATGACTACTGTCCGCCCTTCACCAAGGAGAGCCTGCTGTACCGGGAGATCTTTGAGCAGTGTTACCCCGGCCAGGCCCGGATGATCCGGGACTTCTGGATGCCCAACCGGTCCTGGGAGGGCTGCGACGTGGACGATCCCTCCGCCCGGGTCCTCTCCAACTACGGTCAGAGCGGAATGTGAGAAAGCTCTCCGCATTCCTTTTTGATACAGAACGAATTTGAGACAGGAGGTTTTGTGTGATGTGTGAGACGAAGAAATTGCCGGAGCTGTTTGGGAGTCTGGTATTTAACGAAGGCACTATGAAGGAGCGTCTCTCCTCGGCGTCTTACAGCGCCTGGAAGAAGTGCGTGACGGAGGGGACGCCCCTGGACCTCTCCACCGCCAATGAGATCGCTGAGGCCATGAAGCAGTGGGCCGTGGAAAAAGGCGCCACCCATTTCACCCACTGGTTCCAGCCCATGACCGGCGTCACGGCGGAGAAGCACGACAGCTTCATCGCCCCTGTGGGCGGCGGAAAGATCATGATGGAATTCTCCGGCAAGGAGCTGATCCGGGGTGAACCGGATGCCTCCTCCTTCCCCTCCGGCGGTCTGCGGGCCACCTTTGAGGCCCGGGGCTACACCGCCTGGGATCCCACCTCCTTTGCCTTCATCAAGGAGGGCAGCCTGTGCATCCCCACCGTCTTCTGCTCCTACTCCGGCGAAGCCCTGGACAAGAAGACGCCTCTTCTGCGGTCCATGGACGAGGTCAGCCGCCAGGCGGTCCGCATCCTCCGGCTCTTCGGCGACACAGAGACGAAGCGGGTCACTGCCCAGGTAGGGCCGGAGCAGGAGTATTTTCTGATTGACAAGGCCCTCTATGAGAAGCGGGAGGACTTGCGAATGTGCGGCCGGACCCTGTTCGGCGCAAAGCCCCCCAGGGGGCAGGAGCTGGAGGACCATTACTTCGGTGCCATCCGCCCCAGAGTGGCCGCGTATATGAAGGATCTGGATGAGACGCTCTGGGCTCTCGGCGTCCTGTCTAAGACCAAGCACAACGAGGTAGCCCCTGCTCAGCATGAGATGGCGCCGGTGTTCTCCGATGCCAACTCCGCCTGCGACCAGAACCAGCTGGCCATGGAAATGATGAAGAAGGTGGCCGACCGCCACGGACTGGTGTGCCTGCTCCATGAGAAGCCCTTCGCGGGCGTCAACGGCTCCGGCAAGCATGACAACTGGTCCCTCTCCACCGACACGGGCAAGAACCTGTTCAAGCCCGGCTCCACCCCCCGGCAGAACGCCCAGTTCCTGCTGTTTTTGGCGGCCTTCATCAAGGGTGTGGACGACTATCAGGAGTTCCTGCGGGCCACGGTGGCCTTCCCCGGCAACGACCACCGGCTGGGCGCCCAGGAGGCACCGCCCGCCGTGCTCTCCATCTTCCTGGGAGACGAGCTCTCCGCTGTGGTGGACTCCATCATCAACGACACGGACTTCCAGAGCACCGGCAAGCGGACGCTGAAGATCGGCGTGGACTCCCTGCCCGCTATCCCCCAGGATAACACGGATCGGAACCGCACCTCCCCCATGGCCTTTACCGGCAACAAGTTCGAGTTCCGGATGCTGGGCTCCTCCCAGTCCATCTCCGGTCCAAACATCACCCTGAACACCATCATGGCCGAGGAACTGGAACAGTTTGCGGACGAGCTGGAGGCATCCCGGGACTTCCAGGCCGACCTGGAGAAGCTGATCCGCCGGGTGTTCACCGAGCATCAGCGGATCATCTTCAACGGCAACGGCTATGACGAGGCCTGGCTGAAGGAGGCCCGGAAACGTGGCCTCTCCAACCTGACCTCCACCGCTGACGCTCTGCCCATGTACACCGCTCCCAAAAACGTGGATCTGTTTGTCAAGCACGGCATCTACACCAAGGAGGAGATCGAGGCCCGGGCGGAGATCCATATTGAGAACTACTCTACGGTCATCTGTATCGAGGCCCGGACCATGACGGACATGATCCGCCGCCAAATCCTACCCGCCGTCTCCGCCTTTGCCGGGGACCTGTGCAGCCGGGCCGGTACCAAAAAGGACCTGGGTGCCTGCTGCCAGTATGAGGTCAGCACTGCCTGCCAGATCGGCAGCTTGACGGATGCCCTGATGGCCGCCTCCGACAAGCTGGAGATGGACCTGTCTGCAATTCCCGCGGACGCTGCGGAAGCTATGCGATACAGCCATGATGTGTTGATCCCCGATATGGATACCGCCCGGCGGGCTGCCGATCAGCTGGAGACCCTCACCAGCTCTGACCGCTGGCCTTTCCCCACCTACTCCGACCTGTTGTTCTCTGTCTGATCCGCAGCACAGTATTCGGCCCGGGGGCGGGAATTGCGGCGGCCTCCCCGGGTCGGCTGCCGGTGGCCGGGGTGAATGTCGCCCTCCAGAAGTCTGGCCCATGTCTGGCCCCGGCCTTGGGCACCAGGGCCCCCTGGCGGCACGGGGCAGTATTTGTCATCAGAGGCGAGCAACAACCGGCCCGGGCCTTTTATGCGTACATCGGGTTCTGAATGGAAAAGCCCACCCGGCACCGGAAGCAGAACTGCCGGACCCGGACATCCAGCCCGATGTGGAGCCAATAGGCCCCTGCCCCTGTTCCTACCGTAGGCAGGCCCCCTTGTATTCCGGGAGTTCATTGCCGCGGCGGAGGCCAATCAAGAGACACAGCGACTTTTCAATTCTGAACCTGCCATTTCATGCACGGCACAGCCCTGTCCACCCAAATTGGTGGACAGGGCTGTGCTTTGGGATAACCAATCGTTTATAGCAGCACCGCGCAGTCTGTGTCCGGCCCCTTGTTGGCAAAGTGATGTCGTGACCATCTCCAGAGAGGAACGCCTTCGGAGTCGCTCTGCCAAATCGGGCGGGCACTCCAATACCCCCTTATGGAGAGGACTCAGTGCCAACACCTGGGCCAGAATGTTGCCGAAGACATCGAAGCGGCTCTCAGCATCCTTTTCCACCTCGCTGATCTCCTTGACCGGCTGCTTCATGCGCTTGGCTATCTCTTCTTCGATGTCCCGGACATAATACTGAATGGACAGCAGGTCCGCCGCCTCGCGGGCAACGGCCCTGCCAGCCTGCAGAACCGTCGCTCAGCGGAGGGCTACTTCGTTCTGGCTTCCACCTGGTATGACTTCCTGCGGGACAACAAGAACGTGCTGGAGGACTTCATGTGGCACGCCGACGAGGCGGAGACCTCCATGGCGCTGTCCCTGTACGGCGACCTGGTCCACATGGACCTGGCCATCGACGGCGGCGGCACGCCCCTGGTGGACCCCAAGTGGAAGATGGCTCCCGGCGAGGCCTCTCACCGCTGGCAGTTCTACGGCGCTGAGGGCACCTTCGCGCTGCTGGAGAAGGACGACCTGGATTACGGCGTCATCGGCAACCCCACCAAGGCCACCAAGGAGAAGGGCGACAAGCTGCTGGTGGAGGCCGTTGTGGAGGGCTACAGTGAGCTGATCAAGGAGCTGCTGGAGACCCATCCTGTGGGCAAGAACCCCCTGGGCTTCCGCAATCCCCTGGGCTACAACGGCTTCAACGGCGGCGCCTATCCCACCTTCGACAAGGACCACGACGAGAAGGGCCGACCCACCTACTACAAGAAGTAACTCCAGTATTCAGAACAGGCAGAAAGACTTTCCGTTTTCTGCCTGCTCTGGCTTTCCGAAGATGCCAGATTTCAGGTGTGCTCAGCAGACTCCCCGCTCTTCTCTCAGCGCGATGTATGATGACCGGGGTGTGTTTGACGCCTATCTGTTTTTAGATGCAAGCCCTGATATTGTTATGGTAGATCCCTGCATGATCTGCCCTCCTCCCGCAAGATTTTAGGTCGCAGGAATGGGTGACGCAATGGTGACATGGTTTGAAACCGGGGCTTGCCTGCACTCGAGAAGCAACAGCCGCGTCGGGGGGCCTCCGGCCATCGCGGATATATGGTTGGCCACCCTCTGCCGGAGAACGGCTATGCGGCAACATTCGCAGGAGAACGCAAGATCTGCACATCTGCCACGGACAACATCATTGAGGTCAGCACCCATCCATCCGGCGTCGGTTTTGAGCGCGGCATTCTAGCGGTGACTCACAGCATCCGGAAATGCTATGCCCTTATTCCTGAGCTGCACAGAATTCTCCACGGCAAGCTGATTCCCTTCTGCACGATTGTTCAGTCGGTACCCAAAAACGCACCGAAAGCAGAAATTGCAGATGCGCTCTTGACTGCAGATACGGCAGGAAGCATTTTTAAGAACAGATAACCCCCAGACTGCTCTCCTTGTTTTTCTGCAGGAAGACGATCAATAATCATCGAACACACAATATCGCTAGGTGCCTATTGCGAAAAAACCGCTCCGCGCGGTACTGCGGCTTTTCCCTGCGCAGCTAATCAAGGTTATATTCAACAATTTGTAGCTGGGCAAATTTATTCCATATTGGCATCATAACGTTGAATGGTTTTTCCTTCTGAATAGACACATGTGTGGTTCTTTTCAAGCTGCGGGTTGGACAGCGCAATTTACTTCCATAAGCAGCTCAATGTTCTCTCTGGTATGACACCGCGGGAATACCGTGCCAATCACTCCACGCAAGTATGCGGTCCTTTGATAGGGCCGGCAGTATGACAACAGTTCATACAGTCCCTTCATCGTGTTTTGGCCGCCTTTTTACTTGGTTGTACCATGGGGCCCCGTATAAACTTTATTTTTATCCTCTTTAACCGCTCTCAATAGTATCCATCTCACAGCAAAGGAAGCCTGCCCCTTTCGGGACAGGCTTCCTCCTTCTCACAGAGCCTCCAGTTTCTGCGCATACGCCTCCCAGTTGATTTGTCGGCTCTTAAAAACTTGGAACCCCAATTTCCCCATCACGCCGGATAGGCCAGACAGGCAGCAGAAACAACCGCTCTTACGTTTCTCATCAGCCGGAATGCCCTGTACCTGCGGTAAAGACCGCTGCCGGGACGCCTCTGCCTCATGAACGCCGGGGCTGTCTCTTTCGCCTTTGTCACACTGTCGGATGGGACATCCCCCGCAGCTCCAATTTGTCAGTGGGCCGTTTTTCATAGCCGCAGACAAGGACCGCCGAAAATTTTTAATTTTCGGCGGTCCTTGGTGCGCCCAGCTGCATTCGAGGCAATGGTCTGCAAAGTTGGAGTTCTCAGTCCGTCAAAGAGAAACTCATTGGAGCACAAGGGGTTCCGTGGAGTTGCACAAATTTCGGCACATTGAGGAGAAGTACCCGGAACCGTTGCACCGCAACAGCTCCGGGTTATTTACAAATAGGTGTCAAACAGTCGTCCAGGCAATTTTTTTCAATCTCGACTCATTTATGCCCATGGAATCCAGTATTTCAAGTGCCGCAAAATGCATCACACATCACATGAAGAATAAAACGATCTTTTCACTGAAATTGGAATGCATCCGCTGTTACTCCACCTTTAGCATCCGGTACCCTACTCCAATGTGCGTCTGAATATATTGCGGAGAATCCGGATCCCGTTCCAACTTCTTGCGCAGGGTGGCCATATAGACCCGGAGAGATGCCACATCGTTTTCCCAACTCCTGCCCCAGATCTGCTGGGCGATGAAGGTGTGCGTCAACACTTTGCCCACATTCTTGCACAGCAGGCATAGCAGCTTGTACTCACTGGGCGTCAGATGCAGTTCCTCTTCGCCCAGAAACGCGCACCCCGCAGCATAATCCACCTTCAGCCTGCCGTTGGTGAATACAGCGCCTTCGTTCACCACTCCGGCCTGCAGGGTAGCCAGCCTGCGCTGGGTTACCCGCAGACGGGCCAACAGTTCCTCCACGGAGAACGGCTTGGTCAGATAGTCATCTGCCCCGGCATCCAGCGCCTCAATCTTATCCGTGTCCTCGCTGCGGGCGCTAATCACAATAATCGGCAGATTCGACCAGGTGCGGACACGGTGAATCACCTCTACGCCATCCAGATCCGGCAGTCCCAAATCCAACAGCATGATGTCCGGATTGTGCGAACTGGCTTCCAGAATAGCGGATTCCCCGTTGGCCGCAGAGAGAAAACGGTAATCGTGCGCCCGCAGAGTCGTTGTGATCAGACTGCGGACAGGCGCATCGTCCTCCACGACCAAAATCAAGGGTTTATTCATGCAATTCAACCTCCTCAATTGGTATGGTAAACGTAAAAACTGTCCCATGGGGCGCGTGGTCAGCCACCGTGATCTCCCCGCCATGGGCCGTGATGATAGACTTGCACAGCGCCAGCCCCAGCCCCATGCTGCGACGGCTGTCGGCAATCCGGTTCGAGGCGCTGTAGAACATGTCAAAAACGCGGGGTTTTGCCGAGTCAGGAATGCCCGGGCCGTTGTCAGCAACCGACAGTGCGGCGAACCGCCCCTGCCGCTCCCAGCTAATCTCAATGTCAGAGCCAGGCGGCGTGTACTTGATCGCATTGTCCACGATATTGATGATGACCTGCACGATCAAATGCGCGTCCATCTGCGCCAGCAGGTACTCGTCGCCGCTCTGGATATGCAGATGGTGCTCCGCGCTTCTGCGGTTGATGTGCCGCAGCGCCTCAGCCACCACTTCACCTATCAGCTCTGTGGACAGGTGCAGATTCATCTGCCCTCCCTCCAGGCGGCTGACGGATAATAGATTCTCCACCAGATTGATGAGCCACATGGCGTCGTCATAAATATCCACATACATCTGATGCTTGGTCTTTGCGTCAAACATATCTCCGTTGGAGAGAAGGTTGCTGGCATTTCCGGAGATGGAGGTGAGCGGTGTGCGCAGGTCGTGGGAAATCGAGCGGAGCAGATTGGCCCGCAGCTGCTCGTTCTTGGCCAGGACCGCAGCCGCCTCTTTCTCCTCCAGGTTTTTCTGGTTTTCCATAGCGAGGGCGCACTCCCCCAGGATCGAGAGGAGCAGTCCGCCTTCAAAGGAATCCATCTCCTCGCCAGAGGCCGCGACGCCTATGACCCCATATACCTGTTCTGCGGTCCGGACGGCCAGATATGTGCAGCACGCATCCGAAAACGTCTCCGTCCCGGCGCCCGCCCGCTTGTTGTTGGTCAGAACCCACTGGGCCGCCTGATGCTCCGATGCGGCGGAGTATTTGCTTTCGGAAAACGCATCATCAACCGGAAAGATCTTCGGCGCGTCCAGCTGTCCCTGATCTGACCGATAGGTGACAATATCGCGCTGAAAAATCTTCAGCAGCTGCCGTGCGGTGACAGAAAGGATCTCGTCCTGGGTTCCGGCCTTCTGCAATTCCTGATTCGTTTCAAACAAAAGCTTGGTCCGCCATGCCAGCTGGGCTGAGTGCTTCGCCAGAGATTTTAGCTTGGCGGCCAGAGAGCCTGTAAGAAGGGATGCCAGAAACATGACCAAAAATGTGACCATATAGTCGCTGGCGTAGATATGCAGTGAAAATCTTGGCTCCGTAAAAAAGAAGTTAAACGCCAAGACGCCCACAACCGAGTTCAGAAAGCTGCAAACCGCGCTCTTTGTGAAGATAGAGGTCAGCATCACCCCCAGGATATAGACTGTGATGATATTGGCCTCGCTCAAGCCCAGATAATAGAAGATAAGGCCCACCAGCGTAGACAGCACCAGGAGCAGAGTGCTTTTCAGCAAATCCAGGAGGGGGACCGCGGGTGCATACAGCTCTTTTTTGTAATGGGAGGCAAACCGCCTTGCTGTTCCAGTGTCAGGAATGATGTGGATGTCCAGTTCCGGTGTGAGCTCAACCAGCCGTTCCGTCAGCGAGGGCTTCCAAAACAGGATGCGGTTGGAAGTCTCTCCACGGCCCAGCACAATCTTGGTCACGCCGGACAGCCTGGAAAATTCGGCGATCTGGTAGGCCACGTCATCGCCATATACCGTCTCGACGGATGCACCCAGTTGTTGAGCCAAACGCAGATTGGCCCTCAGACGGTTCCGATCCGGCTGCGGTATGGACTGAAAATTTTTTGTCTCAACAAACAGCGCCGTAAAGCCGCAGCGGAACGCGTCGGCCATCCGGGCAGCCGTTCGGATGACACGTTCATTGGAAGGTGCTGCGGAAAGGCAGACCAGGACATGCTCCCGGGTCCGGTACCTCTCTCCGCCCCGGCTCTTTTGTGTATCCAGAGCCGTCCGGTCCGCGCAGCGGCGAAGGGCAAGCTCCCGAAGCGCGCTCAATTTGGGCTGTGAATATTCAGACAGCAGATCCGTCCGGTCCTGCCGGATCAGGCGTTCCCGCAGGTCTTCCGGTTCACAGTCCACGAATTCCACGCGCGCGGCCTGATCGAACACCCTGTCCGGAATCCGCTCCTCGGCCGGAGCGCCCAAAATTTCGGAAACGGTGTCCTGAATACTCTCAATGTGCTGTACATCCAGCGTCGTATAGATATCAATCCCTGCCTGCAGCAGTTCTTCAATATCCTGGCAGCGTTTTCTGTGGCGGGAGCCGCCCGCGTTTTCATGAGAGAGCTCGTCGATCAAGAGAAGCCTTGGGCCGCGCTTCAGACAGGCATCCACGTCAAGCTCATAAACGGTCTTCCCCGCCTCCGAAAACGCTTTGAGCGGCAGCGTCTCAAAGCCATCCGCCAAGATCTGCGTCTGCGGCCATTGGCTGCAGGAGAGCAGGCCGACGGCAACATCCTCTCCAGCCCGCACGGCGCGGCCGGCAGCCTCCAGCATCCGGTAGGTCTTTCCCGTGCCGGAGAAATAACCGGCAAAAATCGTAAGGGATCCTTTCCGCCTCCGCTCTCCCCGTCCGACCTGCGCAGAAGTCTCCATATTACCGCCTCCCTTCAAACGGCTCTATTATAGCACGTTTCTACGGTTTCTGTTCACAAATTCTCTGAACAAATTCCGCAGCCAGGGAAGCAGATGTATTCTGTTTCAGCAATATCCTTTGCCGCCGCACGCTTGTGTCGATAGATGACAAGGTCGTGCAATCCTCCACCGCCCGGAAAGAAACCGGCGAAAACAGAAAGTCTCTGCTTTCAAACGCCGCTCCGCCCCCTGTCTCACCGGGGAGAATCGCAACGTCCACATTGCCTGTGCTGAGACATCCCAAAACCTCCGCTTCTCTTCCGAAGGACAGCTCACACCACAAGTCCGGGTGCTGCTCCTTAAGCGCCGACACAGTTTTAAAAACAGGCTGCATCACACAGGGGTCCGATGCCGCGATCTTCAAGCACTCGGCATGCTGCCGCCCCTCCTGCTCTGCCCGCGCCGCATTCAGAAACCTGTCAACCCTTCCCATCATCCAGAAACCGACCAGCGCAAACACGAGAAGGCCGCCAAGCAAAATCATATACTCCATCCCAACCTGTCCTTTCCATGCCTGGAGCCGCAGCCGCTAGATGTGGAAGCATTTTTGAACGTTCTGGTTTGTTCCCAAAACCAGCATGGTGCTGTTGGCCGGGAGACAGGTCTCCGGCGTAATGACCGTCATGGCGAAGTGTCCGTTCTGCTTGATGGCCAGTATGCTCACATGATGCCGTTTCCTGACATCCAGCTGGCCGATGGTCTTGCCGACCCAGTTATCCGGAACCTGAATCTCAAAGATGGCATGATCGTCCCCCAGCGCGATATAGTCCGAAATATTATCCGAGCTGTATCGGATGGCGGTCCAGACCGCGATCTGCCGCTCTGGGTAGACGACCTCGTCCGCCCCGTTTCGCAGCAGGAATTTGGCCTGAATGTCCCGTGCGGCCCGGGCCACCACCTTTTTCGCCCCCGCCTCCTTCAGCAGGGAAGCCGTCTCCAGAGAACTCTGGAAATTATCGCCGATAGCGACGATACATACATCAAAGTTTCGCACCCCCAAAGAGGCCAAAAATTCCTCGTTTGTGCTGTCTCCGATCTGGGCGCTGGTCACATAGGGCAAAATCCGGTTGACTTTTTCCTCGTCCTGATCCACCGCCATCACCTGATGGTTCAATTCGTGGAGCTTCATGGCCACATGGCGGCCGAAGCGGCCTAAACCGATCAGCAAAATTGTCTTCATGTATTTCATCCTCTTTATTTACAGATTCACCCTACCGTAATCCGCTCCTGCGGCAGTCGGGCGCTGGAATTCTGGGTGCTGGAAAGGGCAGCGAATATCAGCGTCAGCCCCCCTACCCGTCCAAAGAACATCAGGCCGATCAAAATCAGGCGTGAGACCGTATGCAGCTGCGGCGTCAGTCCCAAGGACAGGCCCACAGTTCCGATGGCCGAAGCCGTTTCAAACAGGCTGTCCAGAATAGGCTGCCCCTCCATTCGGCTGATTACCAGTCCTCCGGCCAGAAACAGCCCCAGATACATCGCAAAAATTGTCGCCGCTTGGGAGATGGTCTCTTTGGAGATCCGGCGGTTAAAGAAATGCGGATACTCATTGCGCCGAAAAACCGCCAGCGCGTTCGCCAGAAGAACCGCCAGCGTTGTCGTTTTCATGCCGCCCGCAGTGGAGCCTGGCGAACCACCTATGAGCATCAGCATGGTGATAATCGTCTGCCCGCTTTCGCTCATAGCGGTCAAATCCGCCGTATTAAAACCCGCAGTTCGGGGCGTGACCGCCTGGAAAAAGGATAAGAGGAGTCGCTTCCCCACAGGCTCCCGCGCAAACTCGAACAGGAAGAAATAGATGCCGGGAAGCAGAATCAGACTGCCGGTGACCACCAGAATCACCTTGCTCTGCATCCGGTATCTGGTTATGTGCAGGCGGTTCGTACGGATGTCATCCCAAGTCAAGAATCCAATGCCGCCGATGATAATTAGCAGCGGGATCGCAACGGAGACCACCGGGTTGTCCGCGTAATCCACAAGAGACGAAAAGGGCTCCTTGATCCCCATCAAGTCGAATCCCGCATTGCAAAAGGCGGAAATAGAGTGAAACAGGGCATACCAAAGTCCCTTTATCAAGCCGAATTCCTGCCAGAAAACGGGGAACAGCGCGGCAGCCCCCAACAGCTCTACCACCAAGGCAGTTTTCAGGATAAAACCTGTCAGGCGCACGACCCCGCCCACATTCGGCGCAGCGATGGCCTCCTGCATCGTGCTGCGCTGCATCAGGCCGATCCGGCGCCCGGAGAGGATACCGAAAGCACCGGCCACGGTTACCACCCCAAGGCCCCCGATCTGGATAAGCAATACGATGATGAACTGTCCGAAATTCGACCAGTAAGTAGCAGTGTCGTGAACAACCAGGCCTGTCACGCATACCGCCGACGTGGCAGTAAACAGAGCATCCGAAAACGGCGTGACAACACCTTCTTTTGTGGCAACCGGAAGCATCAGCAGGAAGCTCCCCAGCAGAATCACCAAGAGAAATCCGAATATGATGATCCGAAACGGAGACGACCAGCTTTTATGAAAAGGCCGCTGCGTAAGCCCCACCCCTTAATATGTCTTTATGGAGTCTTAATCACATTATCCACTTTTCGTCTTAAAGGGGCATTAATTTTTAAGGGCTCGTATTAAAATTGTATTAAGGCCCTCTTCACAGGTACCCAAACGCCAAGGCCAGCGGCAGTACAAGAACGGTGGAGCAAATACATACCGCCGACAGCGTCACCAGAGGCATCCCGATAAAAATCAATAGAAATCCAAGGATCTTGTGTTGAAGCAGGAAATGCTCCACGAGCCCATCACACATGCGCTCAAAATGCAGGAGCCTCGTTTTCCAGGTCATCATAATCATCCCTTCCTTTGACCTTATCATACTGCTTTTCAGCTTAAATCGGGAAAAAGAAAGCGTTTCCCGTATTAAGGAATCATAAGAGGCTGAAAGGCGAACCGGATGTACCGGTCCGCCTTTCAGCCTTATTTCAGAATCTCTCGGTCATTGGTTGAGCGGGAACAGGACTTTCATCAGCACCTGCTCTGCCGCCTCGGAATGGTCTACACCGAAATAGATGCGGTGTCCTTCCTTGTCCAGCAGCTCAAATTGTCCGTCCTTACAGAAAAAGCGAATGTTCTCTTCCTCCAGAACACGATAGAGCGCTAAATGCCACTCGATCCAGTTTGGAACAGCTCCCTGGAGCATTGCATCTCTGAGCCATTCGAATTCCGGCAGAAATAGCCGCTTTCCCAAAAACATCCGCCACAGTTCGCATTTCTGCTGAAGCGTCAGTCCGGAAAGCCATCCGACCGGGTCCGCGCTCTCCTCTTCTTCAAGTGAGACATAGCAATAGGAGAGTGTCCGGTCAATTCTTGCCAGCCGCTGCTGTTCCAGAAAATCGGCGTACTCCCACTCCAGGGCCACGGCAGCAGACTTTTTCTCCACCGCGTCCAGCAAACGGAACATACAGTCCGCCGCCAGAGGATCCGGGAACTTCACGCAGAAGTACAGGTCTCTCAATTCCGCACATGGAATCCCGGAGACGTTCTTCTGCTGGATAGTGGGGGCTGTCCCCTCCTTTGTGAAGGACAGCTCGACCAGCTCATCCTGGCTTCCCATTCCAAATACCTGCACAGGCCATGCCTGATTGATCGCATAGATCAGCGGGCCGAAAATCTGTGCAAACTCCGCAACCGGGAACGTCAGCACCTCATAGCCGAACTGCAGGTACGGCTCCTCACTTTTGCAAAAGATTCTGGGACTCTGGCCGATCCAGTCCTTTATGGACTCCGCCAGGCAAATCATCAGCCACGCCGGGGTCTCGTTCGTAACAGTGACCTGCGGCTCATACCGCTTTTCCAGCGTTTTCTCAAAATGAAACTGCATACCAGTGTCCTCTGCCCAAGAAGGCATCCGGGGCCCGTGATTACTTGGAGATCTCGCCCACCAGGCCCATGGCCAGGGCGATGTCCAGATTCACGCCCAGCACGTTGACGGTCTCCTCTCCGAACACGCCCAGGGTCTTGCCCTTGGTGTTGTCGGCGATGATCTGGCGCACCTCATCCTCACTGAGGCCGGAGGCCTCCACAATGCGGGGAATCTGCACCTCCGCAGAGGCGGGAGAGATGTGGGGATCCAAGCCGGAGCCGGAGGCAGTCATCAGGTCAGTGGGGATATCCTCCCGGCTGACACCGGGATTCTTCTCCAGGAATTCCTCGATGTCCGCTTCCACCCGCTCCGTCAGGGCGGGGTTGGAGGGGGCGTAGTTGTTGGAGCCGGAGCTCAGGCCGGCGAATTCAGAACCGTCGTTGTAGTACTGCTCCACCTGGCCGTCGCCGTCGGTGTCCTCTTCATAGTAAGTATTGTAATTGTACGCGGAGGGACGGCACCACATAAAGTAATCCTCGGTGAAGTCCTGACCCACGTTCTTGGCGCCCACGGCGATGCCGTCTGCCGTCACCAGAGAGCCCTTGGCCTGGCTGGGGAAAATCACAGCAGAGAGGCCGCTGAGCAGCACCGGAAATACCAGGCCGCACAGCACCAGCAATACCACGGTGACCAGAACGGCCTGCCGGATATTGTGGCCAATGCCATGTTTCTTCTCGTTCATCATTCAGGTTCCTCCTTACATACCAAAGCCGAGGGCAGCCAGCACCGGGGCGATGATCAGGTCAATGATCTTGATGCCCACGAAGGGGGCGATGATGCCGCCCAGGCCGTAGATCATCATGTTCCGGCCCAGCATCTTCCCGGAGGACATGGGGCGGTACTTGACGCCCTTCATGGCCAGGGGGATCAGGCAGGGGATGATAATGGCGTTGAAGATCAGCGCGGACAGGATGGCGCTGTAAGAGGTCGCCAGCCCCATGATGTTCAGCACGTTCAGCTCAGGAACAGCCAGCTTGAACATGGCCGGGATGATGGCGAAGTACTTGGCCACGTCGTTCGCGATGGAGAAGGTGGTCAGGGAGCCGCGGGTGATCAGCAGTTGCTTGCCGATCTCCACCACTTCCAGGATCTTGGTGGGGTCGGAATCCAGGTCCACCATGTTGGCCGCTTCCTTGGCGGCAGTGGTGCCGGAGTTCATGGCCAGGCCCACGTTGGCCTGTGCCAGGGCGGGGGCGTCGTTGGTTCCGTCGCCGGTCATGGCGACGATCTTGCCCTCGGCCTGCTCCTTCTTGATCAGGGCGATCTTGTCCTCAGGCTTGCACTCTGCCACAAAGCCGTCCACGCCGGCTTCCTTGGCGATGGTGGCCGCGGTCAGGGGGTTGTCGCCGGTGCACATGATGGTCTTGATGCCGATGGCCCGCAGGCGCTCGAACCGCTCCACCATGCCGGGCTTCACCGTATCCTTCAGGTAGATGACGCCCAGGACCTTGTTGTTCTCGCACACCACCAGAGGCGTGCCGCCCAGGGAGGAGACCTCCTCCACATGGGTGCGGAGATCCGCGGGGACCTTGCCGCCGTTTTCCTTCACATACTGCTCAATGGCGTCGCTGGCGCCCTTGCGCACCTTGGTGCCGTCAGGCAGGTCCACGCCGCTCATGCGGGTCTGGGCCGTGAACTCCAGGAAGCTGGAACCCGCGGGCTCCACGCTGTTATCGCCGAGGCGGCGGGCCAGCTCCAGAGTGGACTTGCCCTCCGGGGTGTCATCGTGGAGACTGGTGAGGGCCGCGCAGCGGATCAGATCGCTGCGGCTGGCGCCCTCCACCGGGAAGAAGTCGGCGGCCAAGCGGTTGCCGAAGGTGATGGTGCCGGTCTTATCCAGGATCATGGTATCCACGTCGCCGCAGGCCTCCACTGCCTTGCCGCTCATGGCAATGACGTTGAAGCGGGTGACACGGTCCATGCCCGCGATGCCGATGGCGGACAGCAGGCCGCCGATGGTGGTGGGGATCAAGCAGACCAGCAGGGCGATCAGGGTGGAGACGGGGATCTGTACGCCGCTGTATACGGCGAAGGGATACATGGTCACCACCACGATCAGGAAGATGATGGTCAGGGACACCAGCAGGGTGTTCAGTGCGATCTCATTGGGGGTCTTTTTGCGGCTGGCGCCCTCCACCAGGGCGATCATCCGGTCCAGGAAGCTGTTGCCCGGCTCGGAGGTGATGCGGATCTTCAGCCAGTCAGACACCAGCGTGGTGCCGCCGGTGACGGAGCAGAAGTCGCCGCCGCTCTCGCGGACCACGGGGGCGGACTCGCCGGTGATGGCGGACTCATCCACGGAGGCGATGCCCTCAATGACCTCGCCGTCGCCGGGGATGACCTCGCCAGCCACCACCAGAACGATGTCGCCCTTTTTCAGCTCACTGGAACGGACGATGGTCTCGCTGCCGTCCTCATGGAGCAGGTGGGCTTCCGTGTCCTTCTGTGTCTTTTTCAGGCTGGCGGCCTGGGCCTTGCCCCGGCCTTCCGCCACAGCCTCGGCGAAGTTGGCGAACAGCACCGTGATGAACAGGATCACGCATACGATGATGTCGTAGATCCGCAGGGAGCCTGCGTCCACGTCCCCGAACAGGCCGGGGAAGAAGGAGAGCAGCAGGGTGATGAAGCAGCCGATCTCCACCACAAACATCACGGGGTTACGCATCATATAGCGGGGATTGAGCTTGACGAACGCGCCCTTCACCGCCCCCCGGAGGATCTCCGGGGTGATAAATTTCTTATTTTGTTTCTTACTCATATGAAAACGCCCTCCTTAGGCCCACAGGGTCAGATGCTCTGCGATGGGGCCAAGCGCCAGCGCGGGGAAGAAGGTCAGCGCTGCGAAGATGTAGACTACGAACACCAAGATCACAGCGAAGGACAGGGTGTCCGTGCGCAGGGTGCCCACGGTCTCGTTGACAAACCGCTTGCGCATCAGGGAACCGGCGATGGCCAGCTGGATCACGATGGACAGGTACCGGCCGAAGAACATGGCCAGGCCTGCGGTGATGTTCCAGAAGTAGCTGTTGTCTGCCAGACCCTCAAAGCCGGAGCCGTTGTTGGCCGCGGAAGAGGCGTACTCATACAGCACCTGGCTCAGGCCGTGGAAACCCGGGTTGGTGATTCCCTCCAGGCCGCCGGAGGTGGAGACCGCCAGCGCGGAGAAGAACAGGATCAGGAAGGGATGGATGATGATGCACAGCGCGGTGAGCTTCATCTCCCGGCCCTCGATCTTCTTGCCCAGGTATTCGGGCGTACGGCCAATCATCAGGCCGCAGATGAACACTGCCAGGATGGCGTACATAATCATGTTCATCAGGCCGACGCCCTTGCCGCCGAAGACCACGTTCAGCATCATGTGCAGCAAGGGGATCATGCCGCCCAGAGGCGTCAGGGTATCGTGCATGTTGTTGACGGTGCCGGTGGTGAAAGAGGTCGTGGTGGTGGTGAACATGGCCGACTGGGCGATGCCGAACCGGACCTCCTTGCCCTCCATGCTGCCCATGGACTGATCCAGGCCGATCTTTGCCAGAGCCGGGTTGCCCTGGAGCTCCGACCAGTAGCACACGCCCAGGCCGACCAGGAAGATGATACCCATGGCCAGGAAGATCGTGCGGCCCTCCCAGCCGTAGATGGACGCCGTCAGGCTGTGGTCCTTCAGGCGGGGGCCCTGCTCAGCTCCGCCCGCAGACAGCTGGCCGGCGGATTCGCTGCCGGCCAGCGCCTTGTCGCCGGCGGCATCCTTCTTCTTGCGGCCGCGCACCATCTTGCCGAAGGTGATGACGCAGGCGCCGGGGAAGAGCATCATGGAGTACAGCTCGATCATGTCAGAGATGATCGTGGGGTTCTCCAGCGGGGTGGTGGAGTTTGCGCCCAGGAAGCCGCCGCCGTTGGTGCCCAGGTGCTTGATGATCTCAAGTGCGGCGATGGGACCCATGGCGATGGTCTGGAAGGTGCCCTCCAGTGTATTCACCACGATGTTGGCGTCGAAGTTCTGGGGCACGCCCTGCCACACCAGCAGCAGGCCGCCCACGATGGAGAACGGCAGCAGCAGGCGGGTGGTGATGCGGGTCAGGTCGGCGAAGAAGTTGCCCACGTCGTCCTTGGTCTTGCCGGTCAGCCCGCGGATGAACGCGATGCAGGCAGCGTAGCCGCTGGCGGCAGAGACGAACATCATGAAGATGATGACCAGCATCTGGCTTAAGTAGCTCAGTCCGGACTCGCCGGAGTAATGCTGCAGGTTCGTGTTGGTCATGAAGCTGATGATGGTGTTGAACGCCAGGGTCGGCTCCATGTTGCCGATGCTGTTGGGGTTGAAGATCCCGACGCTCTGAATGCGCAGGATCAGGTAGCCGATGGCCACCATGACCGCGTTGGTTCCCACCAGAGCCAGAGCGTACTGTCTCCAGTTCATACCCTGATGGGGATTCACGCCGCCGATTTTGTAAATGACGCCGTCCAGACGGTCAAAGACCGGGTCGGCCAGTGTGTGGTTCCATGTGGCGATATGATACATATACCGTCCAACCGGAATGACAATGATCAGAAAGATGATGATTGTCAGCGCCAGCTGCAACATATCGTATTCCTCCTATTTTCTGCGGTATCAGGCATCTCAGAAACGCTCCGGATGCACCAGCGCGTAAACGAGATAAGCGCCCAGCAGCAGAACGATAATTCCAAGTGCAATCATGGTTATGATCTCCTTTCTGCGCTTACGACTCCGGGTCGTCCAGCTGTTTCTGACACCAGCGGATCAGCAGCCATACCAGGCCGAAGCTGACCGCCAGGGTGCCTACCATCAATACATCCATCATCTTGAAAACTCCTTTCTTCTTTGGAGCTGCCCGCAGGCTGCACACATCATCGTCTCCGGAAGAGTCCGCCACGCGGCGATCCCAATGGCAGCAGCGGCGGCCACTTGAATCAGCAGATACTCCTTCATAAGATTCTCCTTTCGCTCCGGGTAGCAGGCACAGATGCCCCCTATTCTCCCGTTCGCGTTTTCTAGAATAGCGCAGCGCGTTATAAAAGGGGATTAAGAAATTTCTGGCGGTATTAACAAAACATTAATGAAAAACCGCCGTCCTGGACGCTCATTTCACGCCGTCTGTCCGAACTGCGGGCAGGGTGAACCGGAAGGTTGTCCCCGATGGTGCGTGATCGGAGACGGTGATCGTCCCCCCGTGGGCATTGACGATAGACTGGCAGAGATGCAGTCCCAGCCCCAGTCCCCGCTTGCTGTCAGGCTTTCCCTGCTCCGCGGTATAAAACAGATCGAACAGGTGCTTTTTCGCCTCATCCGGGATCCCGGGGCCATCATCAGAGACGCTGATCTCCACCCAGTCCTTCCTGCGGGTCCCGCTCAGAATGATATGGGAGTCCTTGGGCGTATATTGGATCGCATTGTTCATCATGTTGATGATGACCCTCTGAATCATCCCCGCGTTCATGGACGCCATGAGCGTCTGGTCCTCCAGATCAACTGAGATGTGGTGGTCCCTTGCCCGCCGGTCCAACTGCCGGACAGCACTTTGAAACAGATCCTCCAGCAGTTCGGGAGCGGTTTTCAGCTTGGTCCTGTCAGTTTCCAGCTGTGTGGCTGCCAGCAGATTTTCCGTCATGTTGATGAGCCAGTTCGTGTCATCGTCAATCGCGGTATACAGCTGCTCGCGCACTTCCGGCTTGAGCGTCTGATCCTTCCCCATCAGGATGCCCACACTGCCGTTGATATTGGTGAGCGGTGTGCGCAGATCGTGTGAGACCGCCCGGAGCAGATTGGCCTGGAGGCTCTCCCGCTGGGTCTGGAGCGCGATCTGGTTCCGCTCCTCCTCCAGACGAATACGCTCCTGGCTGAGGCCGCACTCTCCCAGGAGTGCCACCATCAGGTTTTTTTCAAAAGCGTCCGGGACCACATAACCAGCAATGGGAACTCCTACGATCCCCATCACGCCGCGGGTGCCCCGCACGGAAAGAAACAGCCATTTTGAGTCCGGAAGCGTATTCGTGGTGGCGCCGGCGTGCTTGTTGTTTTTCTGCACCCATTTGGCGACGCCGATCTCTTCCGTGCTCAGCTTTTCCAGAAGCGTGTGTTCGTCCGCCGGCTCGATCCGGAAGTCCAGCTCCTTGTCGGCGTCGTTCAGGGCATAAATGACCGGCCGGTCAAACATGCGGCTGAGCTGCTCCGCCGTCAGGCGCAGACAGTCCCACTCCGTCCGGATGGTCTGCAGCTTTTGGCTGCTTCCCAGCAGCAGCTCCGTATAGTAGCTCTTTTCCGCCGCCATGCGGGCCTGCTCCTTCACGCGGCTGGCCAGAGAGCTGGCGATGATGCTGGATGAGAGCATAATCAGGAACGTGACGGGATAGCTGGGCCCGTCAGCCTGGAGGGTGAAGCGCGGCTCGGTAAAAAAGAAGTTGAACGCCAGCACGCTCAGCAGGGAGTTGGCTGCTCCATACAGATGCCCGCTGGTGCTGACTGCTGTCACCAATACGCCCAGAATGTAGATCGTGATGATGTTGGATTCGCTGAAGCCCGCCCAATCAAAGGCAAACCCCACCGCTGTGGAGATCGCCAGGCACAGCAGCGTGACCACGGCGTCTCTCCAGGAAAAGCGGACTCTGGACTTCCGGAGCTTTCCAAGGGGCTTTTTATAGAGCGGCTGGCGGTCCGGAATGATATACACATCCAGGTCCGTCCGCTCGATCAACCGGTCGGCCAGACTTTTCTGCCCGATCCAGGGGTGCTGCCGGTGATTCACGCGCCCCATGACGATTTTCGTGATACCGCTGACCCGGGCGTACTCCGCGATCTGTTCCGCCGGGTCCGCGCCATAGACGGTGGCGATCTGTGCGCCCAGCTGTTCCGCCAGGCGCAGGTTGCTCCGCAGGCGTTTGATATTCTCTCCGGACAGCTCCTTGGTCTCCGGTGTCTGGACAAAGAGCGCCGTGAAGCCGCTGTGGAACGCCTCGGCCATCCGGGCGGCCGTGCGGATCACCTTGGCGTTGGAGGGGGCTGAGGACAGGCAGATCAGAATATGGTCTCCCGCCCGCGCGGCCTTCCCCTTTTTCTCCTGGACCGCCGTGCGGTTGAGCTGGTCCGCTGTCCGGCGCATGGCGATCTCCCGCAGGGCCGTCAGATTCTCGGCGGTAAAAAAATTCTCCAGCGCCTGCTTCGCCTGGCGCTGCCGGTAAATCTTCCCCTCCTCCAGCCGCTTTTCCAGGTCAGCGGGCGCAATGTCCACCAGTTCCACCTGGTTGGCGCGGTCAAACACGTGATCCGGGATCCGTTCGTTCACCACGATCCCTGTGATGGAGGTGACAAGATCGTTCAGAGATTCCAGGTGCTGCACGTTTACTGTGGTATAGACATTGATCCCCGCCTGCAGCAGCTCCTCCACATCCTGATACCGCTTGGTGTGGCGGCAGCCCGGGGCGTTGCTGTGAGCCAGTTCATCCACCAGGATCAACTGTGGTCTGCGCGCCAGGGCTCCGTCCAGGTCAAACTCCCGCAGCCGGATCCCCCGGTAGTCCACCTCCCTGCATGAGAGGACCTCCAGCCCTTCCAGCAGCGCCAGTGTATCCGGCCTGGCGTGGGGCTCCACATAGCCGACCACCACGTCGACGCCTTCTTTCTGCGCCTGATGGGCTGCCTCCAGCATAGCGTAGGTCTTGCCCACGCCTGCCGCGTACCCGAAAAAGATCTTCAGTCTTCCGGTGCCTCCGGTCTCCGCCTCTCCGTACCGGGGGGAATAGGGAGTGCTGTTCTCTGTTTTTTCCATATATCTTCATCTCCCATGATTCTGGATCGGAATTCAACAGCCTTATCCTATCATGCAGGATACCATAATTATATAAGTATTTCGCCCACAGCATTAAGATTGGATTAAGAGGCGTGTAGGCGGCGTATATCCCAGCTTTCGCATTTCCTTTCTGGAGCCCATTCAGAAGCTCCGCCCCCACCTCACACGCAATGAAATGGAATCTTAATGCCCGCTGAGCAGAACTTAATCCCATTTTAATAAATCACAGCCCATAATATGGGCAAACCAGCGCTCGATTCAATTACGATGTGAAGATGGAGGAGACATGATCGAATTTGAAGACGTTCGCATCGCCTACAAAGATAAGCCTGTGTTGGACGGTGTTTCGCTGACAATCCATGACCGCGAATTTTTCGTTTTGATCGGTTCCAGCGGATGCGGCAAGACCACCCTGCTGAAGAGCATCAACAAGCTGCTTCCCCTGCGGGGAGGCTCGCTTTCCATCGACGGCATTCCCGTAGAACAGATCAAGGTCCAGGACCTTCCCAAAAAGGTTGGATATGTGGTACAGTCGGGCGGCCTGTTCCCCCACCTGACGGTGGAAGAAAACATCGCCCTCACCATGCAGATCGCCCGTTTTTCCAAAGAGGCCATCCGGGACCGGGTCGATAAGATGCTGAAGATGGTCAATCTGGACCCGGAAATCTACCGGGGCCAGTACCCATCCCAGCTCTCCGGCGGTCAGCAGCAGCGGGTGGGCATCGCCCGGGCTTTTGCCGCCAATCCGCCCATCGTCCTGATGGATGAACCTTTCTCCGCCCTGGATCCCATGACCCGGGCGGAGCTGCAGAACGAAATCCATGATCTGCAGACCAAGGCGCAAAAAACGGTGGTCTTCGTCACGCACGACATGGACGAAGCCATCAAGCTGGCCGACCGCATCTGCATCATTCAGGATGGAAAAGTCGCCCAGTGTGACACCCCGGAAAACATTCTAAAGCACCCTGCGAACCAGTACGTCACAGAGTTCATCGGCGCCAACCGGCTGTGGGCCAACCCGGAATATATCCGCGCAGCGGACATCATGCGCCGCCGTCCCTTCACTATTTCAAAGGGGCGCACCGTCATCCAGGCCCTGCAGATCATGAGGCACAACAGCGTGGACAGCCTGCTGGTGCTGGATAAGGGGCAGACGCTCCTGGGTGTCGTCTGGCTGGAGGAGCTGATCGGAAAGCGGGAGGCCGACCCCATAGAATACTACATATCCGATGATTACATCGCCGTGGAGGGGGAAACTTCCCTGAAAGAGATCATCGCCACCATTGATTACGATGTGTCCGGCATTATTCCCGTGATCCAGCATGACCGGAAGCTGCTCGGCTATTTGACGAAGAGCATCATTCTGGCCACCATGAGCAAGCAGTTCGTTCCGGAACATACCGCCGGAGAAAGGAGCGGAGTGATATGTCCCGCTACACTTTGATGGATTATTTCTCCATTTATGTGGAGGAGTGGGACAGTCTGCTGGAGGAGTTTCTCCGGCACCTGGCCATGACCAGCTTCTCCGTGGTGCTGGCCCTGATCATCGCCGTTCCCCTCGGCATCTTCATCACCCGGAACAAAGCGGTATCCAATGTGGTGATCGGAATCGCCAACGTGATGCAGTCCATCCCCTGTATGGCGCTGCTCGCCATGGGCATTCCCTTTCTGGGCGTGGGTGAGACGCTGGCCATTTTCATGGTATTCGTCTATGCGTTCCTTCCCATTTTGAAAAATACATATACCGGCATCTCCGGCATTTCCCCCGTTTCCATGGAAGTGGCCCGGGGCATCGGCCTGACCCGGATGCAGCAGCTGCGCCGGGTGGAGCTGCCCATGGCCATGCCGTACATCATGTCCGGCATCCGCATCGCCGCGGTGAGCTCTGTGGGCACCATGACCATCGCCGCCTTCGCCGGTGCCAACGGCCTGGGCTCCTTCATCCAGCTGGGCATGAACTCCCTGAATTACCCCATGACGATCATGGGAGCCGTGGCCGCCGCGCTGATGGCACTGACTCTGGATTTCCTCCTGGGCCGCGTGGAGCGGGCCTTCACCAGCGAGGGACTGCTGCCTCAGGACCAGATCAAAAACCTGAGCCTGTCGGTCCGGTCCCGCCGGAAGGCGATGGCCGCCGCGCTGTGCGGAGCCCTGCTGGTGGTTTCTGTGGCATCCTACGCCTCTATCATCGCATGAGTCCTCTGTGAGGCAGATTCGATATCTCAACCATATCAACACCCCATTCTGAAAAGGAGTCTATTTGTATGAAACACTTGAAACGATTCACCTGTATGGCGATGGCCGCCGCCATGGCCCTCTCTCTGGCCGCCTGCGGCGGGACCCCCTCTGATGCGGGCGGCAGCGGGTCTGAAGCTGGCAGCGGCGATCAGAAGACCATCGTAGTGGGCACCTCCAACTTCACCGAGGTCAACATTCTGGGTGAGATCTACACGGAGCTGATCGAGGCAAATACCGATTATGAGGTGGAACAGCGTTTCGGCCTGTCCGGCGCGGCCATGTGCTTTGACGCCCTGGAGCAGGGCAGCATCGATATGTTTGTGGAGTATACTGGAACGGCGCTGCTGAACCTGCTGGCCCAGCCTATGGACACCGATAAGGACCGGGTGTGGCAGACCGTCCACGATCTGATGCTGGAGGAGCACGGGATCCAGACCTCCAACCCCCTGGGCTATAACAACACCTATGTGATGAGCGTCAAGCCCGAGACTGCGGAGAAATATGGCCTGACCTCTCTGTCTGACCTGATTGAGAAGTCCCCGGAGCTGCGTCTCGGCTGCACGGTGGAGTTTATGGACCGCGAGGACTGCCTGCCCCTGCTGGAGAGCAAGTACGGCACCGCTTTCCAGGACGTGAAGGGCCTGGACGCCAGCCTGCGCTATACCGCCATTGAGAACGACGAGGTGGACGTGGTGGACGCCTTTGCCACCGATGCTCTGCTGTCCAAGCTGGGCCTCACCATGCTGGAGGACGATCTGAGCTTCTTCCCGCCTTACTACGCTGTGAACTTTGTGGATGCCGAGCTCCTGGAGTCCGACCCCGAACTGGCCGAGATACTGTCCAGACTGGACGGTGCCATCGACGAGGCGACCATGGCTGCCATGAACGCCCAAGTGGACGTGGACGGCATGAGCGCCCAGGAGGTGGCCCACCAGTTCCTGGTGGAACACGGCCTGGCGACTGAGTAAGATCAAGTTGTGGAGAAGCCCTGGCACAGATTGTGCCAGGGCTTCTCCACAGAGCGAAAAGGAGAGATGAGAAATGGAGCAAACGCATGACAGCCCCACGGCACTGGAGCTGTACAAGGGACATCCGGTGCAGGAAGCCGCTCAAATCATCCTGGGTTCCCTGCTGTTTTCCGCCTCCATGAACTGGATCATTCTGCCGCATGATATGTACAGCGGGGGATTCCTGGGAATCGCGCAGCTGCTGCGAATGCTGCTGCTGCATTTCTTCCCTGCCATCCAGCAGATCGGCGACTTGGCGGGCATTCTTTATTTTCTGCTGAATATTCCTCTACTGCTGATTTCCTGGTTCCGGTTCGGGCACTTTTTCTTTGCAAAGACCGCCCTTTGCATCGTCTGTTACAGTGCCTTTTTGGCCCTAATCCCGATCCCGGCGGAAGGATTGTTTGACGAGACAATCGCGGCCTGCGTCATCGGCGGGCTGGTATGCGGCGTCGGGGCGGGCATGACGCTGACAGCGGGATGCTCCGGCGGCGGCGAGGAGATCCTGGGGTTGCTGTGCGTCCAGAAAAAGCCGGATTTCAGCGTGGGGCGAATCGCCATGATCCTGAATGTGTTCGTATACGGGATCGGCCTCCTCCTGTTTGAACAGGACGTGGTGGTTTACAGCATCATCTTCGGCTGCACCACCTACCTGACTCTGGACCGGATGCACTTGCAGAATGTAATGGTCACCATGCTGATCATCACCAAATCTGAGGCCATGGAGCAGTTGGTGTTCCGATATGCCGGCCGCGGCGTGACGAAGTGGACTGGCGTCGGAGCTTACAGCAACGAGCCGTCCGACTTGCTGCTGACAGTAGTTTCTAAGAAGGAGGCGCTCCACCTGCGGAAAATCCTGCGGGAAGAAGATCCCAATTCCTTTATTATCATGGATGAGGATGTTTCCGTGGCGGGCAATTTTCAGAAACGGTTGTGAGGATGACGGTAACAGCAGTGTGTGCCCAACAGGTTAGGCGCTTTCACCCGGCAACGGCTTTCTGCCCGGATATTCTTCCCTCACGCGCAAATCACCGGATATCGGCAGTATCCTTGCTTCTCCATTTCCCAACCGGTTATCCGTAAAAAGGATGGGGTCGCTTACTAGGGCTTATTCGAAAAAAGGCGGAGATTGTGCTAAAGTAACAAAATAGCGATGGCGGCAAAATACACAAAGGCCAAGAGGGAAGCATCCGGCTTGTCATATCGGGTGGCGATTCTGCGAAACCACTTGATTTTCTGGGAAAAACACTTCACCAGATGGCGCTCTTTATACAGATGCCAGTCAACCGGCCAGGGATCGGAAACATTGCTTTGCGGCGGGATCACATAGCTGGCCCTGTGCGCTGAGATATATTCCCGAATCGTCCGGGCACCATAGGCCCGGTCTGGCGGCACGGCACTCCTGCCGATTCTGACCTTTTGCGGCAGTTCAACAGCGTGAACCGAATCGTGGCCATTTCCAGCGGAGATCCGGAACTCCAGCGGGTTTCCCAGACCGTCTACAACAGCGTGGAGTCTTGTGTTCCATCCGCTTTTGGTACGGCCAACCGCCTTATCTGCCGTTTTTTCCTCGCCATTTGCGCTTTCATGCACCCTTACGCAGGTGGAGTCCATGTTCAGGTTCTCCATATCCGCGTCCGTAGACAGTGTGTGGAATACCACTTCCAGAGTGCCGTCATCCCCCCATTTAGCGAATTGGGCGTATATAGACTGCCAAGGGCCATAAGTCTCCGGCAGTTCACGCCACTGCGCACCGCTCCGGACGATCCAGAGCATTCCGTTGAGCATAATCGGGTTATCCTTCCGGGGGCGCCCCCGCTTTCCCATTTCTTCTGGTGGCAGCAGCGACTTGATCCGTTCCCATTGTTCTTTTGTTAATTCATATCGTTTCATGCTCATAGCTTCGCATAACTTGGTTTCTTGTGTAACTTTTATTTTTCAAACAAGGCCTAATCTTCCCGACGGGCTCATTCTGGACCTCTTTATCGTAAGCGGCATGGAATTCTTCCTCAGTATCTCCGGGTAATCTTCTGCATTATAAACCCCTGTCCAACTGTCCCCCCCGATCAATGATATTCTCCATGTCCTCCACATACGTGTAGGGACACACTCCGAATAAATCTCAGGACCATCCAGGATCACGATCTGGACGCCGACAGCCTGCAGAACCTCTAGTATACCTGAAAGGTACCAAGCCTCATTAGACGTCTTACAGAGGTATGCAAGGCAGCCTAACTTATCAAAGCTTTTCGCCACAATATAGTCTTTTATTACCCAAGATCATGCCTTCAATTCTTTATTCCAAATTGTGTTCAATTTTTAGGTACAGCCCCTTGCACCGTCATATATTTCTGGCTGTGGCTCTGAGGTTTATCGGGAAGGGTCATCTTCAGCATCCCAAGGTTCAGCAAAAGTTTAAGATACTTCTGCGTGAAATGTTTGAAATCCTGAAAACCACAGTGTTGCATAATCCTCGCTTTAGAGCGCAGTTCCGTTCAAAAAACAAGGATACGCTCAAGCAGGGTATCATGTAGGGTCACATGGGTGACGTCCTGCGGTCCAACCATTTCAGCCGTAATTGGAGCAAGCGGCATGACTGTGTGGAACACGTCACCCTCAATAAATTCCGGGCTCCCGCCGGAGTAGAGCTTTGTGTACTTATAAGTATTCCCCATCCCGGATCCCTGTTCGTCCGCCAGCCCAATCTCCCGGAACACTTTGGAGATGGGCGGGTTTTGGGAGCAGAGCTCACGCAGGATGCGATTTCTGGTGCTGATGCTCTGGATGCCCTCCTGCACAAAGGGGGTGCTGAGGTTCTTTTGACCAAACGCAATCAGACGGTCGTAGGTCTCCAGCAGATTGATGATATTAACATTCCAGTCATCGTACTAAGCAGATAATGGTTTCGTCAATTTCTTCAAAATGGGCACGCCCTCTTTGTCAAGCCAACAGGAAATATTTTCTGAGATACAGACGATATAAGTTAAGATCGGCCTTTCGGCGGGATAGCCTCATATTCTTATAATCGTTTTACACTTACAACGTTCCCTATGTAATAAAGGTAGTTCGCATATGCAAACTGGATGATGACAGAAGGCGCCGAGTATGTACTCGGCGCCCTGTTACAGCATTGATAGGAAATTGATCAACATCGTCTCTTATACATCCGTGAAAGTTCAAGGAGTTCATCCCGATTGCAATCCTCTTCTTATGATCTTTTCAAGAGGTCATATCCCAAACCATAGGGTTTGCCGGGAATAAACTTGCCGTTGGCGCTGGTGCATCCCTGATAGGTAATGCCGTCAGCCACAACTTCTGTAACTTCACCCAGATACCTGCCGTTTTCCACCACGACGCTGCCGCGCAGCAACACCGTATCAGCGCGGCCGATTTGCTCCAGGCCCTCGAACACGTTGTACTCCACGCCAGTGGGGTTGGTCTCCAGCGTGATCGTCCCCTTGTAGTCCGGGTCGAACAGCACCAGGTCCGCGTCAGCGCCCACCTGGATGGTCCCCTTGCGGGGATAGATGCCGTTCAGCTTGGCCGGCGTGGTGCAGCACACATCCACAAACTTCTGCCGTGTCATGCGGCCGGCGGCAACGCCATAGGTCCACAGGGCATTCATGCGGTCGCCGGCGCCGGGGCAACCGTTAGGGACCATCCGGAAGTCGCAGCGCTGATGCTCCTCGTCCCAGCCCCAGTTCTTCTGTGCCTGGGGGATGCCGGAATTGTCAGAGCCGCAGATGGACAGCCAATCCTTATTCAGCGCCTTCCATAGGTAATCCTGGTCCTCCTTGTCCCGCAGGGCCGGAGAGCAGATCCACCGGGCGGCGATGTGCCAGTCCGGATGGTCCATCTTGTGCTTGTCCAGCACCAGATAGTGGGGACAGGTCTCGCCGATCACCGCCTTGCCCTCCGCACGAGCCTTGCGGATCTCCTCGCCAGCCTCGATGCAGCTGACATGGACAATGCACATGGGACAGTGCATGGCATCCGCAAACCGGATGGCACGGGAGACGGCTTCCGCCTCGCCGTAGGGGGGGCGGGTCATGTAGTGGTATTTTGGCTCATAGTGTCCGGTAGCGGCCGCATCATTGCGGCACTTATCCAGAACGTCCGGATTCTCCGCATGGACCATCATCGTCATGCCCTGCTTGCCAGCCTCCTCCAGGCAGGCCAGCAGCTTGCTGTCATCCATGTAGAGGGAGGTGCCCTTATAGGCCAGGAACAGTTTCATGGTGGGAACACCCATCTCCACCAGCTTTTTGATCTCACCGACGGTCTCATCCGTGAAATCGTTGCAGCAGGCGTGAATGGCGATGTCGGGAGCCACCTTGCCTTTGGCGCGGACATTCAGGCGGTAGTTGACGGAATCCACCAGGTTCATGCCGGGTTCATTGGTGCAGAAGTCCACAATGGTAGTCGTTCCTCCCTGCAGGGCCACCCAGGTAGTGGCATAGGGCTCGTTTGTGGTGATGCCGTCCGTATTGAGCGCCTCAAAGTGGGCGTGGTTGTCCACACCGCCGGGGAGCACATATTTGCCCTCTGCATCCAGGATTCTATCAAAGGGGCCTTCTAGATTGGTGCCGATTGACGTGATCTTTTCATCGACAATGAGAATATCTGCTTTGTACTCACTCTCTGCTGTGACAATGGTCCCGTTTTTTACCAGTGTTCTCATACAAGTATTCTCCAATCCTTCGTTAATTCTTGTGGCTCTTCTGAACCGAGGTGATAATAACGGCGGCGAGAATAATCAGGCCAGTCGCAATATCCTGATAGTAGTAGGAGACATTGAGGATCGTGAGGCCGTTGGCCATTGTTCCGATAATCAGAGCGCCCAGCAGTGTACCAGCCAGATTCGGCTCACCGTCTTTGAAAGCGGTGCCGCCCAGCCATACGGCCGCAATAGCATCCAGCAAGTAATCCTCCGCAGCCTGAGGATGCGCAGAGCCCAGTCTGGAAGTCAGCATCACGGCCGTGACGCCGCAGGCAATGCCGCAGAAAACATAGGCCCACACAATGGTGGAGCGCGTATTGACGCCGGACATCAGAGATGCCTCTTCGTTATCACCCACGCCATATATGTATCGTCCCAACTTTGTCTGGTTGAGGATAATGCTAGACACGACCAGTACAATCAGCATGATGATAACCGCGTTCGGGATCACACCGCCCAGTCGCTGAGCGCCAAAGATCTCAAAGTCCGCCGGGAGATTGGAGATGGGGTGGCCTTTGGTATAGGCCTGATTGATGCCAGCCACCACGTAACCGACTCCCAAAGATGCAATAAAGTCCGGAACTCCTAGATAGGCGATCACAACGCCGTTGATCAGTCCAATCAGTGCGCCGAGAAGGACCGTGATCAATGCAGCAAGCCATATGTTCATTCCAGCCCTGACCAGGAGCGCAGCCACTACGATCCCGAGGAAGCTTGTGCTGTAGCCGATGGACAGATCCGAGCGCTTGGTGATCAGGACGAAGGTCAGGCCCAGGCTGATGGTGGCCAGCATGGCGATCTGCCGCAGGATGCTGATCACGTTGGAAAGCGTCGGGAAAGCACTCGGCGCCAGGATCGAGAACACCAGCAGCATGATGATATAAGCGAAAAGCGTCCCGTAATTCCGGGCAATTCTGGAAACATTTAATTTGGCGTTCATCAATGAACTCCTCCCTATCCTCATATTCCGATTGCATTCCGCAGAATATTATCGGAATCCGCAAATTCAGAACGATCGATCACGGTCGTCACTTTCCCCTGGCTCATGACGCAGATGCGGTCGCACATCAGCTGCAACTCCGGTATCTCAGAAGAGATCACGATCACTGCCATTCCCTGCTGTGCCAGGCCCTCAATGATTTCATAAATCTGATCTTTCGCACCGACATCAATGCCGCGGGTGGGTTCGTCGAGGATCAGCACGCGGATATTGCGGTCAATATACTTGGAAATGACTACCTTCTGCTGATTACCGCCACTGAGATTTCCCACATTCTGGAATACGGAGGAGCAGGCGACGCCCAGTATCTCCGTGCAGTGCTTGGCGTATTCCAGTTCCTTCTTCTTGTCGATCAGGCCCAGACGCGACAGCGCCTTCAGATTGCAGATGGACACATTCTTGTAAATCGGCGTGTTGGGAAGGATCCCCTGCTTCCGCCGCTCCTCCGGCACAAGCGCGACGCCAGCGGCTAGGGCCTGTCCGATGTTTTTGAATACGACGGGCTTACTGTCCAACCGGATTTCCGCCGTGTCATACCGGTCAACCCCCAGCATGGCGCGGACCGCTTCTGTCCGACCGGCGCCCACCAGGCCGAACATCCCCAAAATCTCACCCTTGTGGACTTCAAACGAGACGTCCCGCAGCACACCCTTTTTCGAAAGTCCCTTTACAGAGAGGACGGTCTCGCCGATGCTGCTCTTCCGGGTCCGGGTGGTGTTGACTTTGATCTGCCGGTTGACCATCAGGTTGATCAGCTTGTCGCTGTCCATCTGGGAGGTGGGAGCGGTCTGAATCGTCTCGCCGTCGCGCAGGACTGTGATGGTATCGCAGATCTCGAAAATTTCCTCCAGACGATGGGAGATGTAAATAATGGTCTTCCCGCAGGTTTTCAGATATTGAATATATTTCAGCAGCTTCGTCACTTCTCCATGACCAAGGCGCGCCGTCGGTTCATCCATGATAATGATGTTGGCATTCTTTGCCAGTACGCGAGCGATGACCATCATCTGTTGATCGGAGACATTCAGCTTTCCGGCCTGCATTTTGCTGGGCAGATCGATTTTCAGCTCTTTGAGCTTCTCATCACAGGCGGTATACAGCTTTTTCCAGTCGATCAGCAGAGGCAGAGGACGTGTAGGCTCTTCGCCATAGAAGATGTTTTCCGCCACCGTAAAATAGCTGATAAAGGACAGCTCCTGCGGAACGATGGCGATGCCCAGCTCCTCTGCATGGCGGAGGCTCTGGATCTGGACCTCCTCCCCATTGAGCAGGATCTTTCCGCTGTCTTTTGCAATGATACCGGTCAGGACCTTCATCAAGGTCGATTTGCCAGCGCCGTTCTCGCCCAGAAGGGCGTGGCAGCTTCCGCGCTTCACCTGCAGATCAATGTTACGCAGCGCCTTGACGCCGCCAAAGCTCTTCTGGATGCCGTGCATCTCAATGATATAGTCGTTTTTCTCGCTCAAAAAATTCACCTCCCGGGTGTTTCAAGGCGATCGATGTCACACAGGGCGTGCAAGAGGACATTTGCTCCATTTCCATTGGTCACATCGTCCCACGTCGTGAACTCCTCTTTGCTGTGGCTGATTCCCTTGACGCTTGGGACAAAAATCATGCCGACCCTCGTCACCTGCGAGAGGCTCATGCTGTCGTGACCGGCTCCGCTGTCCATAGTCATCGCCGCAAGTCCCAGCTTCTGGGCCGCGTTCCGGACGCTCTGCTGCACGGTTTCCGACATATGGAAGCAGGGCTGTTCCATCGTCAGCCGGCAGGAGACGATGTCCTTCCGGAACTCCTCCATCAGCATCTGATAAACGGACTCCAGCAGATCCTCCCGCAGTCCCCGTAGCTCCAGCGTCAAAGCCACACGGCCCGGAACCACGTTCATGGCGTTGGGCTGCACCTCCAGATGCCCTACCGTACCCACCATGTGGGGGTCGGTCTCCATGACCACCTGGCGGACCCGCATGATGAACCTGGCCGCCTTGACCAACGCGTCATTCCGCAGCGTCATGGGCGTCGTGCCGGCGTGATTGGCCACGCCCGCAAACTCCACGATATAGCGCCGGAGGGCAATGATCGAGCGGACCACGCCGATATCCTTCTTCTGGGACTCCAGCACACCGCCCTGCTCAATATGCAGCTCAAGGGAGTAATCGATGTCTCCCGTGTATTTCGCCTCTGCCAAGTCCTGAAGGGTAAATCCGAACTCCCCCATCTTCTCTAGCACCGGCTCTGTGGGTGGCAACCCACAGTAAGCACGGCTGCCGATCAGTCCGGTGATCACAATGCCCTCCTCCTCGGCAAAGGACACCACGTCGATGCTGTGTTCGGGGACGATCCCCTTTTCAGATAAGGTGTGGACCGCTTCGATCCCCGCGAGAACGCCCAGGCAGCCGTCAAAGATCCCGCCATTTACTACAGAATCGATGTGAGAGCCTATGGTAATCTTTGTCGGAGACCTGCCAGGATAAGTGCCCACCACATTTCCAACTGGATTGGTGGTGACGCTCATGCCAGCCTCCCGCATCAGCTGCGCCACATAGGCGTTGGACTTCCAAAAGCTGTCAGAATAGGAGAGTCGGCAAATCCCGTCCGGGGTTCGGGCAATATCCGCCAGGGCCTCAAGATGTGCTTGGAGCCGCTGGCCATTCACGGTCATCATAGCCATCATTTCCTCTCAAGCCTGCATACACAGGTCCAAAACAGCTTTGTCGATATTTCCACCGGAGCAGATCAGAACCGTTCCGGGACTGAGCGGACACTTTTTCTCCAGCAACGCCGCCAAGGCCAGGGCACCGGAGCCCTCCAGCGTCAGCTTTCCATACAAGCACGCTGTTCTGACCGCCTGCCGGATGCTGTCCTCCGTGACTGTAAAGATGTCATCCACATATTTTTCAATGTAAGGATACAGGTATTCCTCGCCGGTTTTCCGTACAACTGCATCCGCCATAGAGGAACAGTGATCCAGCGTCACCAGCTGGCCCTGCCGACGGGATTCCACATAGACAGCCGACCCTGCCGGCATCACACCATAGATCTTGACGGAGGGCTTCAGCGTCTTCATGGTCAGAGCGATCCCCGTGATGAGGCCGCCGCCCCCGATGGGCACCACGATCTGCTCTACTTGGGGGCACTGGTCCAGAATCTCCAGGGAAATGGTCCCCTGGCCGCCCACAGTATACCGGTCAGAGGTGGGGTGCACGTAGTACAGATGCTCTTTTTCTGCCAGTTCACAGGCAGAGACGAAGGACTCGTCATATGTCGCGCCGACTTCCACCAAATTGGCCCCCAGTGCGCGGATGCTGTCCTTTTTGATCTGGGGCGTGGACACGGGAACCACGACATTTGCTTGGACCCCCAGATTCCGGGCGGCCAGTGCGCAAGCCATGCCATGATTTCCGGAGGAAGCTGTGACGATCCGAAGCTCCTTGCCGTACCGCTCGATCAGAGAAGTGATCTTGTTCATGGCGCCGCGGTATTTATAGGCCCCCGACGGCAGAAGGTTCTCCGCTTTCAACCAGACTTGCGCACCCAGCTGCTGGTTCAGGAATTCCATGTTCAGCAGCGGAGAGGGCGGAAAGACTTTCCGGAGTCTCTGTTCTGCCGCGAAAATGTCCGCGATCTCTACAGGGCTAACATCCCTTCCCAGCATTGTTCAGGCCTCCTCGATCTCAAAGATGGATTCCACTTCCACGGCCAAGCCCAGCGGCAGGGCGTTGGAGCCGATGGCGGATCTGGCGTGCCGCCCCTCTTCTCCAAAGGCGTCTATAAAGACCTGAGACGCGCTGTTGATGACCTGCGCCTGCTCATGGAAATCATCTGTGCTGGCCACGAAACCCAGGATTTTCACGCACCGCTTCACCCTGTTCAGATCCCCCAGATAGGCCTCCAGCGCGGCCAGTGTGTTGATCGCGCAGATCCGCGCAGCTGCGGCGCCCTCTTCCACGCTCAGGTCAGCGCCCACACGGCCGGTGATCTTCGTATCATCCACCATGCTGCCCTGGCCGGAGATGAACACCAGATTCCCGGCCTGATTCACAGGCTTATAGAGTCCGGCCGCAGCCAGCTGCTTGGGCAGCTCGATCCCATGTTCTTTCAAATTCTCATACACGCTCATTGGTCAGTTCCCCTTCATTTTCTAAAAATATTTCATAGATGGCATCGGGCCGCCCCATTCCGGAGCGCAGGGCGGCCCAATGTTCTCTATATCAGCCTTATTCCGCGTACTTCTCAGCCTCAGCAGTAGCCTTCTCCAGGAACTCATCCACATTTTCTTTTGTGACGACGGCGTACGGGATTTCGTGGTACTTCGCCACATCCTCGCCGGCCATCAACGCCTCACAGGCATCTACGACATTGACATTGGCGCTGTCCAGATCGGACACCACCGTGGCAATGCAGGAGCCGTCGGCCTTGATATCATTGAGGATGTCTACCTCGCCGTCAACGCCTATGCACTTTACCTGAGGATAGAGATCGTGCTCCTTCAAAGCCTGGATCGCACCCATGGCCTCCAGATCCTGAGATGTGAAGATCGCAACCACATCGGGGTTGGCTGTCAGCGCAGAGTCTACGCCGTTATAAGTCACTTCGGTCGTACCAGGGAAGGTTGTCTGTACATGAGCTACAACATCAAATCCATATTCTTCTACAAATGCGTCATGGATGTAGGAGCCAGCCCTCAAAGCAAAGTTGTCCTGATGCCCCGTTGTGATGATCTTGCCGCTGAAGCCCACCTCAGCCGCCAGGATCATGTTAATGTCTGCCTGGACAGCAATGCTGTTCAGCAGGAACATGGCGTCGATGCCGTCAATCCAGCCGGTGTCTTCGCAGATCACGCGGATGCCTGCCATTCTGGCCTCCTGAACCGCATTCTTCAGAGAGAAGTTGTCCGCGTTCTGAACGACGATGACATCGCATCCGGCCTGCACCAGATTTTCAATGTCGTTGGCCTGTTGCGTGGGGTCACCATTGGCGTTTGCCGTGACGACAGTATGGCCGCGCCCCTCCGCCTCTTCTCTCAGTCCCTCAAACATATGCCGGTTGTGGATATTGGAGAGCGCGTTTGTCGAAATACCAATGGTCAGACTGCCGGTCTTCGCAGGAATCTCCGGGTAAACTACGGTGTCGGTCTCAGAGGAGCTTTGACCCTGGTCTGTTTCCTGGGTCTGCTGGGTGCCTCCGCTTTCGGTACCGCCGCATCCAGTCAGTGTTGCGAGCATCATCATTGCCGCAAGAGCGAGAGCAAACCATTTTTTCATCGTTTTTCCCCCTGTCAGTTTTTATATGCTTCAGAAGTTGGCCTCTGATAGCAGACATACTTTATGTTTTTTATACAGACATTCTGTTTTGTCAAAGGGTAAAAAAATTCGCAGAAATAAACTCTCAATTTTGAGAGGAAAACATGATCGGATTCGTCTCTACCGTTGTTCTTATTTCTGCGTTTTAAGTTTGATTGTATTTTAACACAATAATCCGTTCTATGTCAAGACAAAAAATGTGTCTTTTAGACAAACATTTTATTCTACAGGAGTCCGGCTTTCCCCACGCATTTTCCTCCCCTGCTCCAGATATGTATAGAATGTGTATCGGGAAATCCCAAGCAGCGAGTAGACGCGATCGCTGGCCTTCGTGATCACAAAGGCCCCCTTCATATCCAGATCCGCGATAAACTGAATTTTTTCCTCTTTGGTCAGGAGCTTCGGAGGCTTTCCATATTTTTGGATGCACTGGTCGATCAGGCGATTCAGCAGCTCATGGACGTCCGGCATGAAGACCTCCTTCGGAGAAGCATCTTCCCTGTTTTCATAGTCGTGGGTATTGTTGTATTCCCGCAGCATCTTTTCAAAATACGTGGTATCCGTAATATCCGTGTTGATGCACAGGGAACCGATGGGCTGTCCAGCGCTGTTGTGAAAATAGATGGAGGAAGACCGCAGAAGATGCCCATTTTCAGCATAGGTGGCATAATTGAATGCATCCTCCGCCGGTTTTCCGTTGAGGATCTCCAAGCCCAGATTCGTAACGCATCCGCCAATCTCCCGGCCCGTTACCTCCCCATTTTCAATTCCGATGATTGTATGGTTGTCAGGCGCCATAAAATCATGAAGCACGATCTCGCAATTTTTCCCGAAATGCTCTGCCATCAGCTTCATCACGTGTTCCAACAGTTCTTTCTCCTCATTCATGGACTCCATTCCGTTTTCTCTCCTTTCTGATAATCCCATGCCAAATTGGCCTGTAGTTTCACTTTGGTGCTCCACAGCAAAACACTTGATTCATCTACTGACCGCAAAGAAATATCGCCAGCCGCTGCATATTTGAACAAAAAGTGTATTGTTCTCACCAATGTGTTAGTTATATTTTAACATCAACGCACAAATTTTACAATCCATTGTTTACAATAAATGACAATGCTGCAAGGGCTCCCCAAGCAGGACCACACCTATGCTGCCTATTCTGATAACCATGTAGAGTTCTTGTTTACACCCCCGCAAAAAAATAGGATCGCCTGAAGATGATGAAGCACCTGTCCCACAGCCATAAAACACCGGACAAATTACATGGAGCAGAGCGCAACCGTCCTATATAATACACAATACCAATGGCGCCAACGTCTCTCTGCCAATGCCTGCTCGGCTCAAAGTTTTTCCACAAATGTACCAAGGCAGTCTCTAGGATTGACTTCCGTGCAAAACAACTAGACCTTGACTCTTATATCGAGATTCCACTGTTATTTGATCCATGTCTCTTGTGGCGTGCAGTAACAGAACTCCTGCTGTGCCTTCTGGAGAGGTCTCTGGATGTCCGGCCACACTCCGCCGTGGACGTGTTGTTTCAGTTTTGGGATAACACGCTTGAATGCCCTTTCCACTCCACTGGGGCCGTTGTAGTTCATCCAGATGGCCAGCCCATGGAACGTCATGCCCTGCTTCTCCGGATGGCCGATCTACAACAAAATCAGATGGTGCTTAACAAAAAAAGCTAAATATAAAAGGATGCGGAGCCGCGTGGCTCCACCTCTCCCTTATTGTCAGTATCCCTACCTGTGTGTCTACGACGGCAACAGTAACTTCAATCCCAAGACCGATGCGGACGGCTGTGGGAGTCGGCAAGAAGGTTTCCGAATCATCTTCACGGATGGATTATTTCCCCCACCACACCGGATAGGATAGACAGGCAGTGGAATCTCCTGCCCTCGCATTCCTCATCAGCCGGAAGGCCCTGCGCCAGCGGTGGAGATCACTTCCGGGACAGCGTTGGCGCAGGTGCCCCAAGACTGTCTTTCTCGCCTTTGTCATGTTATCGGAGGAGAGCATCTCCTGCAGGCCCAGTTTTCATCAGCAGATAGCTGTTCATAGCCGTATACCCCCGAAGGTGTGGCCCAGAATAGAGCGGTTTTTGACGCTTAGCAAGCAGAGCAGTAGCTCCAGCAGTTCCAGGTGCACCTTTTGGTAGACGATCTGCTCCACAGACGTTCCTTGCTCATGCTCCTCTAGTTACTCAAATGGATCACCCTCCTCGCCTTCCCTCTACAAATCAAATACAGATAGGAAATGGATATGGTATCCGACCAGTCTTGCGGCTGACATCCCGGAGATATATAACAGTGTCGCGATCTCGCCGATGGCCTTTCCCTCCGCATGGCAGAGTTTCTGGGGTAGTCGTACACGTTCCATCTCATCCTTGCTCAAAGCTATGACGCCCAAATTAGTCTTCAGATAGCAGTACATTCTTCCCCGCAAAAGGGGTTGAGATAGGTGGTTAATTTCCCGCATGCTCATCATGGCTGCCGACCTGAATCCAATCCCACAACTCCAGGTTTCCTTCGGCACATAGAGCTTCTATCAGCAATGTCGCTGCAGTGTCTGTACATTCAAAATGCCTAGCCGCATCCAGAGCAATTCTTCGGATGAAGTTTTCCATCTGTCTGTGGAGCTATTCAAAGGCGGTGGAGTCACCGATCCGACATTTCTGATACAGTTCCTCGTTTGTCACAGGCCACCGCCCACTTCCTTCCAAGATGAAAGATCAACGTTCTTTTTCTTCCTCTGGATCTGCTTTTTCACTGAACGGCACAGAGCGGATACAGTTTCTTATTAGACAGAGATGTGTTAAATGCCTCATAGAACATACTCGGTTTTGTTCTTGCTACGCG
Source organism: Oscillibacter acetigenes (assembly GCF_025567605.1). Lineage (NCBI taxonomy): Bacteria > Bacillati > Bacillota > Clostridia > Eubacteriales > Oscillospiraceae > Oscillibacter > Oscillibacter acetigenes. The sequence continues at coordinate 171,866 of NZ_JAOQKG010000008.1, forward strand.
GTAAATCTCTTGTGCTTTCTCTCGCAGCAGCTTTCGCTCCTCCGCTGTAATGGCACCTCGGGACCAACCCTTGTCGATCCGCTGATAGCAGTGGTAAAGATCCTGGGACAGCGAACTGTCCTCCGCCTCCTCCTTGACGCCTCTGATCCGGTAGCCCAGCTGGGCGCAGGTGTACTTGGGGTTGGTGGAGTTGGGCAGGTCGCAATATCTGATGTGGTAACCTTTTTACAGCAGAAAATACCGTCCACCGTTCTCACACCTGCGGATTAGGTGCCCGGCCTCCAGTGCCTTATAGAAATCCAGCTTCATCATGGTCTGGAGGAGGTCTGCCAACTAGTACTCGTAGACTTTGAATGCGCCGGAGCCAGGAGCCGTTTCCTGGAGGCGAAGATGAATCCGCACGTCATCCATGTAGGTGTAAAATCCGGTCCCTTCCGCGGGATTTGTAACCCACTTATGGGCTCGCTCATGAAACAAAAATTCATGCAGTGATGCCACATAGTTATTGGGCGTCAGCTTTTCCAGCGACGAGAATCCCATACGAACGAACGCCCGAAGTGTCTGACAGACCGACGCGATGTCTTCCAGGAGTCTTTTGTAGTTATATATAATATTTTTTATAGGCGGCCCACTTCACGTTCAGCTGCCCATAGGCAACCAACAGCGCCCTCGTCTTTTCCGGTGACTCCGGCGGTATCGGCGTTCGAGGAACAGACGAAGTATAATACTCATCGCCAAATTGATAGACGATGTGATCTTCCCCACCATAGTCCTCTGGGTACTCCAAGTAGTCTTTATATGCTCCGATTGCGGCCAGGCCCTCTCTGTCCCGTTCTCCGAGTTCCAGATCTTCTTCTGGGAAAAGAGAATTCTGCTCCGGGAATGTTCTCGCTTCTGATAGGATCTCATCCTTCTCTTGGATCAGTCGAAATATCTGGCGGCAGCACAGGGCGTCATGGAGCAGGATCATCTCCTCGTTGGCATCGAACCAATCCCGTATCCAGTGATCTTCCTCATAGCGGTCCATGCTGTCATTGCCCTATCCAGCATCTGCTGCAGCTCATGGTACTCCTCCGGAGAGATGTTCAGTGCCTCTGCTATCAATTCTCCCAGGGGGATATTCCCAGGGTTGTTCAGACTCAAGACATTTTCTCTGGTGTAGAGGGCGTGGATCGATGGCCGTCGATCCGCGCCTTTATTTTGGGGAAAGGGAGATTTTCGGATGAAAAAATTGAATACCATTAATGCAGATACCCAGCAGATCATTCCCCATGCCCCTCTGGTTCGTCGTGGAGGAGACCTGCTGCCCCAGGGGCTCCACCTGCTGGCAGGAGCACCGAAGATCGGCAAGTCCCGGCTGGCCCTGTAGATATGTCTCTGTGCCGCACAGGGCAAATCGCTCTGGAGCTTCGCTATATACCCGTGCGAAGTCTCTACCTCTACCTGGAAGACAGCTTCCAGCGTATCCAGAGCTTGCTCTTTGATCTCACGCCTCCGTCGCTGCACTTCGCCATGATGGCGGAGCAGCTCCACAGCGGACTGGTGGAACAGATCGCGTAGTTTCTCAAAGTGCATCCGGCTATTGGTCTGGTAGTCATCGATACCCTCCAGCGCATTCGCGCGGCTGGGAACAAAACAAATCCCTACTACCAGGACATCGGTGTCCTCAAAGATCTGGCAGACCGGCACTACATTGCCGTCTTGTTGATCCATCACCTGCGGAAGCTGAATGATGACGACCCTATGGACATGATCTCCGGCATCACAGGCTTGAGTGGCGCCACAGGCTCCAACTTCGTGCTCCGCAAGCGCAGGCGGGGAGAGAACGCCGCCACCCTCTACTGTACCGGCCGGGACATCATCTACCGGGAGCTATTCCTGGAGTTCGATGGTAAAAGTCACATCTGGAATCTGCTCAGGGACAACTGAGCGGAAGCGGAACCGTCCAATAGTCGGATTGTCTTTCTTCTCTCCGCCTTGCTATGGGAACAATCGGAGATCTGTGTCTCTGCCAAGGCGCTGCTGGAAAAGATTGATCCTGCCGACCTCGAAGGGCTAACACGCAACAGCCTCTCCCATCAAATTTGGAAAAACATTGGGGCTCTAAGGAACAGTGGCATCGTCGTGTCATTTCGCAGGTGGAGCAGAGGCAGACTCATCTGCCTGAAAAGTGTCGATGGTGTCGATGATCTCGCTACCGAAAAGATCGTCACCATCGACCCATATGAATAATTTGCTGGGTGTGGTGTTCACAGCTCCGGCAGGGAAAAACCTCCCATATGGGAGGGCAAGCATCGCGTCCGGGGCTATACACCGGCCGCAGTTTCGGGGCCCTGCCCCGCCCCCAGCCCCTTCGTCGACACAAGCTCCATATCATTTGCCCCGCCGCGAGCGGCAGGGCGCATTCATTCCGCTGTGTCTCCTCTCCAAACGAAACCCGCTTCGCTGGACTTTCGTTTGGTTGGGGCGAAAGTTTGAAAGGAGTACGAATGCCGAGAGAAAAGAAAACGGAAATCATCACGCTCCGAGTGACGCCCCCGGACAAAGGCCGTCATCCAGGCGCGTGCGAAAAGCGTAAACAAAACCGTCACCGATTGCCTGTGCCTCTGCGGCCTGGGTAAGGAGATCGTGCAGGTGGAGGGGCTGGACAAGGTGCTCTCCGAGCTGAAGGCTCAGGGGCGGAACCTGAACCAGCTCACCACCCTGGCCAACATGGGCAAGGTCACGATTCTGCGCGGCGACGCCTTAGCGGACAAGTACGAAGCGATCTGTGGGCAGCTCTGCCATCTGCTGCGGGAGGTGAACTGAGATGGCTACCTTCACCACCATCAAGAACCGGGGCGGTGGCCGGGGCGCGCTCGCCGGAGTGCTTCAGTACATCCGACAGGACGAAAAAACGCTGTGGGAAGGACATCGGCTGGTGTCAGGCTGGAACTGTACTGCCCCGACGGCGTGGCAGGAGATACAGCTCACCAAGGAGCGGTTCGTTAAAACAGATGGCTGGCAGTACTACCACTTCGTCCAATTCTTTGCGGCAACGGATGGCCTGACGCCCCAGGAGGCACATGCTATTGGCTTGGAGTTGGCCCAGCGGAAGTTTCCAGACTTCGAGGTGCTGGTGGCGACTCACATCGACACCGACATTCTGTACAGCCACCTGATCGTAAACAGTGTCAGCTTCCAGAACGGCCGCAAGCTCCACCAGAGTGCCGCCGACCTGCAGGCCCATCGGCTGGCCAACGATGAGATCTGCGCCGCCCACCATCTGTCGATCCTTCCACCTCCGCAGAAGCAGGTCCAGCAGAAGTGGATGGACACCCGGGAGTATCGCTCTGCCGCCAAGGGCGAGAGCTGGAAATTCCGACTCATGAATGCCATCGACCAATGTATGCGGTTCGCATCTACCAGGGAAGACTTCATCTCCCTGATGGAGAGCGAGGGGTATCAAGTTCGATGGTCGGCCACTCGGAAGTCCATTACCTACACCACACCCCAGGGCATGAAGTGCCGGGACGACCGGCTCCACGAATTGAAATACACGAAAGAGATCATGGAACGTGAGTTCCGAATCCGAGAGAAGATTATCTACATCTGCAGGGCCAAGACTATCCGGGTGCCGGAGAGCATTCCCAAGCGCGATATCCGGCAGTATGTGGCTCACGAGGCGGAAGAACTGTAACGGCAGTTCAAATCTGGTTACAGCGAGGACGGGAATCTGCCCTTTCAGGAGTACGCCGAACGGTGGCTAGCCCGGCAGGTCCGGTATGCCCCCAGCACGTTGGAGAGCTATCGGCGGATGCTTGGAAGGGTGTATCCCTTTATCGGGGCCATCCAGTTGAACCGGCTACGGCCGATTGCTCTGGAGAATATGCTGGTAGAACTGCGGAAGCGGAAATACCGTGGCAAGCCCATTGGGGAGGCCACGGTGCAGAAATACCTGACTGTGGTCTCCGCTGTCCTTAGCGACGCCAAGCGGAATGAGATCATCCAGAAGAACCCGGCCCGGATGATCGATCTGCCTCTAACACGCCGCACTACACAGTACATTCCCTCCCCCGTGGAGATTCAGAAACTGCTGGATGCTCTGGCAAAGGAGCCTCGGCACTACCGGATGTTCTATCTGCTCTCCATGTGTACCGGCTGCCGCCGGGGGGAGCTGTGCGCCCTCAAGTGGGAGGATTTCAAGTTCAGCAGAGGCGGTCTGCTCCTGACCATCAGCCGCTCCCGCAGCGTTGTCCCTGGAAAAGGTGTCGTGGAAGGCTCTACTAAGAACGGCCGCAACCGTGAGATCGTTCTCTCATCTGATATCCGAGGAATCTTTTTGAGCTACCGCCGGCGGAAACAGCTGGAAGCCCGGCTGGCGCATCGGGAACTTGGTCCCTATCTCTTCACGGATGCCCTCGGGCAGCTCATTCACCCGGATACCTTCACCAAACGGCTGCGGAAAATCTATGAGTCCATTGGATTTCCAAAGGAATATCACCTGCACACGCTTCGCCATTACTATGTGACCTCCCTGCTCCACTCCGGCGTGGACAAGCAGACAGTGGCGGATCTGGTAGGGCACGCGGACACGGGCTTTCTGGAGCGCACCTACTGCCATCCGCAGCAGGAGCAGAAAGAGCAGGCCGCCGGGGCCATGCGCGCCATGCTCCGCCCGGAGGGCGAAGTCCTGTTCAATCTGGCCGCCGCGTGTCCCGCCAAATCCCGCAGCGCCTGATTGTTGCTTTCGTAGAAAATGTTCTTTCCAGGAAGTTTCAATAGCTTTACTTCCCCACTTGCGGTATGTTGTGTTTGCAAAACCGGCCTCAACTGGAGTGAGGCCAGCGAAAGAGAGGTCAACACAACATGGCAAGTATCCGAAAACGGGGCAGCAGCTACCTGCTGGTGGTCTCTATGGGCTATGACTACGAGGGCAATCGCATCAGGCCCAAGCAGAAAACCGTTCATCCACCGGAGGGTCTGACCCCAAAACAGCGGGAAAAATGGTTGAAGGAGCAGGCGGTCCTGTTCGAGCGGGAGTGCAGGTCACTTCCCCAGGAGGAAGTGGATCGGAGCATCACACTGGCGAAGTACACGGAGCTGTGGCTCCGGGAGATCGCCCCCGGCAAGTTGGCCAAGTCCACCCTGGCCCGTGACCGGCAGGACATTGACCGCTTCCTGCCGATTCTGGGGCACTACAAGTTGGCAGAACTCCGCCCCGAGCACTTCCGTAACTTCTATGCGGATCTGCGAAAGGTCATCAGCCTTGAAACTGGAAGGCCGCTCTCCGAGCATACCGTGGAGGGCGTACACGCAACGCTGTGTACGATCCTCTCCGATGCCATGGAGGGCGGCTTTCTGAATCACAACCCCGCCTGGCGGACATACCGCTATGCGGGGAGGAAAACGGAAAAGAAGATCGCAGATCTGGAAACCCTGCAAAGGATCATCTCCGCCCTGGAGGAAGAGAGTCTCAAGTACGAGACCTACTTCAAACTCATCATCGCAACCGGGATGCGTCGTGGCGAGTGCTGTGGCCTGCAGTGGGGTGACATCAACTGGCACGAGCGGTCCATCCACATCCAGCGGAATGTGGTAAAGGTCACCGGCGAGGACATTATCGTCAAGGAAACAAAGACTGTGGCCGGGGACCGATACGTGTACTTCTCACTGGAGATGGAGTCCCTGCTGAAAGAGTTCCAGCGGGAGTGTGCCTGGGAAACGGAGACGTATGATGGGAGGGAATTGGAGACTTCAGACTACATCTTCCGCCGCCATGGAGAGCGGCTCCCCATGACGCCCTCCACTTTCACCTGGCGGTTCAAGCTGATTCTGAAGAAGCATGGTCTGCCCTCTGCCCTGAATGTCCACTCCCTGCGCCACACCAACGCCAGTCTGCTGATCGCCGGCGGGGCCGACGTGGCCACCGTAGCGGGCCTGCTGGGCCACAGTCAGCCGTCCACCACGCTGGACATCTATACACACGCTTTCGATAAGAACAAAAAGGCAGCCAGTCAGGTGCTGCAGGAGGGGTTGGAGATATAATGATCTACAGAGAGGAAAAACAGCCGCAGATTCCCGTCAACCATTGCGCCTGGTGCGGATCGTATGACCTGGGGATCGGCTGGCAGCAAAATGAGGCCATCGTGACCTTCCGGCGGAACGGACTCCTGGGCAACCGGCTGAAGTATGTGATCTGCCGGAACTGCGGTGCGGTTCTGTACCAGTATGTGGCGGAGCCGTGGAGGTTTCCTCCGGCGGAATAGAGGGCTGTAGAAGTACCAACGCCCTACCGCAAAATATGAAACTTCTATAACGTAAAAACCGCCGAAAGCAAATTGCTTTCGGCGGTTTTGGTACGCTTAGCCAAATTTGGGTCAATAGCCTACAGAGATGGGGTTATCAAGCGATCAAGCAGGAAGTCGTTGGGCCCTAGGTATTTTGTGGGTTTTGGCCATTTTTTAGGAAAATTGCCAAATTTCCAAAAATACCCAGAGCCGTTGCAACACAATGACTCCGGGTGTTTTCCGGATAGTGGTCTTCGTATGACACTGTACGATTTACTGGTCAGAAGTGCCAGTTGGGAGCTCCCATTCTCTTACCTGGGTGAAAAACGGGCGTTGCAGGCGATCACGAAAATCTTCCAGATCAGACTCCGACCAGATGTACAGACCCTGTCGGGCTTTTTGCCCAGTTTTTCCGAAAGCAATTCCATCTGCCACAAGTTGCTGCACAGATCTCGCATTGCACAATGTGGGATAGATATTTCCGGCGATGGCTGCCTCCAATTCATATCCGACGGCATCGAAATATTCCAGCAGGCCAATGGATGCATACCGCATACCCACGGCGTAACGTACAGCTCTGTCGATATCGGCTGGTTCCGCAACTCCCCGCTCAATGAGGTCAATGCATTCCCTATACAGAGCCTGAGCCAGCCGATTGACTATGAACCCGGGAACGCTGTGGTTGAGGATTATTGTCTGCCGGTGCAGAGAGTCCATCAACGCCTTGGCCCGCCGCAGCGTAGAGGGGCTCGTTGCCTTGCATCCCACCAATTCCACCAGCGGCTGCAGATGAACCGGCTGAAATGGGTGGGCAATCAGAAAGCGGTCGGGATTGGGAATATCAGCTGCGAGTTGGTCCGCGTCCATGGAAGACGTACACGATGCAAAAATAGTATCCGGCCTGCAGATGGAGGCAATCTTAGCATAGACCTCCCGCTTGACATCCGGGTCTTCCGATACCGCTTCCAGAATAAAGGTGCAGTCCTTCAGCGCCTCCAATTCATCGGAAAAGATCAGCAGATTCATTGCTGCCGCCTTATTTTCTTCGGACGCTAGACCCTCGGCAATAAGATCATCCCAGTTATGCTCAATTGCGCGTTTGCAGCGGCTGATTCCTCTGGCGGAGTGTCCAACTACCACAACTGCATACCCATTACCTGTAGTCAAGGTAGCCTGACCGGAGCCAATGGTACCCGTTCCGTAAACACCAATGATTTCTTTTCTTATCATATTGTACCTCTTGTGATATGTGTTGCGGCCTGGATATTCCAGGCCGCAATTTTTTGTTATGCCAGGCCGAACATTGCACATAGAGGGATCAGCAGCAATGTTTCAACAATAGGCGCAATGACGGACACCACGCAGACGTGCCAGTAGCCCTGTCGATGAGTGGTGTGGCTGTGGTTGAGGATATTGCACACAAAGCCGCTTTGCGGAGTGGAATCCAGAGTGCTGGATGCAACCACGATCACCCGGTGCAGCGCCTCGGCGTTGACACCCATGGCCAGGAACCTCTCACCCAGGATGGGACAGACAATGGCCATACTGCCGGAGGAGGAGTTCATAACTCCCGCCATCAGCATGGTGGCAATGCCGGCGATCAGCAGGGGATTGCCGTCCAGATTGAGGACAAAGTCTGTAATTTCCTGGAAAGCCGGTGTCGCGGCGACCACAGCACCGTAGCCCGCTGCGGCGGCAGTAATGGAAATCGTCTTCAGCCCAGAGAACACACTGTCCTGCACCTCGGCGCTGATCTCCTTCAGGCTGTGGGGCATATGCTTGAAGTAGAACACAAATGCTGCCACAATACCAGCCAGCAAGGAGGTGACAATGGGCTGCTTGGCCACATTCAGCACCAGCAGGATCACCAGCATGGGCAGCACAGATGCCAGCACGGAGGGGCCAGAGCTTTCCTTACCCACCTCAGTGGCGGGAGCCTCTCCCTCCAGCTCTTCAAAGTGTTCCCCGCGATTCTTGGCCCGTTTGACGACCCACATCACATAAGCAGTGCAAAACACCAGCTTCAACACAGTAGAGATCATGCCCGGAACAGCGGCGGCGGCCACTGTGGTGCCAAGATAGACAGTGGGTGTCGCGTTCTGGATAGACGGTGTGAAGGGCGCGGTCATCGTCGCACCGACACAGCCCACAAAATAAGCGGCAGCAAAGAACTTGCGGGGGATGTCTGCCCTGCGGAACATAGCCATGGCCAGGGGGTACATGGTAAACATGGCCACAAACAGGTTGACCCCGCCCAATGTTAAGATAATGCCCATGATGATCAGGCCGATGATTGCAAAGCGATCTCCAAAGGCTCGGAAGATAAATGTAGAGATGCTGTTGGCCGCGCCGCTGATCTCCACCAGCTTTCCAAAGAGTGCACCCAGCATAAATAATAGGAAGAAATCTCTTACGTAGTCTCCAAAGCCTGTCATGTATGTGGCGGTAATTCCATCATACAAGTCCATCTGCTGTGTCAGCAAGAGAAAGATAGAGGACAGGATCGTGGCGATGACGATGGGAACATTTTTCAGAACCAGCGCAATGAACAGTGCAATGGCCAATAATAAAAACAGGATATTCATTCAGAACCCTCCTCGACGGATACAGGATAGACTTTGTGATCCAGTACGTGTACATCGTGACCAGGGATGATCTTGATATGTTCTGTCTGTTCCAGCGCCTCTATTTTCTCATAGGTCTTGAAATATGCTTTTACATCGGAATGCAGCCCGCCGATGATGTGCCGGAGCTTTCCGTTGCCCTCCCAGTTCTGATACAGGTTGATGCAGTCGCCTGCCAGCAGATACGGGCCGTTCTCCGTGGAGACCAGTACACCCTGGATACCGTCAGAATGACCGGGTAGCAAAATCAGGCGGATGCCGTCATCAATCTCAGTATCTCCGTCCACGGTGACCAGCTGATCCCTAGCTCGCATCCAGCTAGACACCACACCGTATTGCGGAGATTCGTAGGTGGCACGGTGGATGGGCAGTGGATCCAGTGCATATTCCAATTCCGATGCCTGTACATAGATCTTTTTGCCAGGAAACTTGTGGTTGCCGCAGCTGTGGTCCCAGTGGAGATGGGTGTTGATGATATAGTCCAAATCCCCCGGCGCAAGGTCAAAGTCTCTCCTCAGAACCTCCACGATCTCACACCCGTCCGGAATATTTAGGGGCATATGATACTTGGCACCCCATTCGGCATCGCAGGGGCCGGTGTCCACCAGGATTTTTCTACCGTTGCTGCCCAGAAGCAAAAAGGAGATGAATGGACAAGTCATTTTGACGCCGGGATCCACCATATAAGTAAAGCTGGACTTATCATGTACTGGAATTTCCCCCAGATATATGGGAAAAATCTTGTAGGTTGTAAGCATATGGTTCTCCTCCTCAGTAGGGATATACGCTGTGCTCCAGCACCTTCATATCATGACCTGGAAGGATGACCTTGAAATCGATCTTATCCATCTTTTTGAAGGTCTCTTCATACTCTCTCAGGTCTACATGGATACCTGCAGGCACATGGTGGTATTTGGCATTGCCTTCCCAGTTTTCATAAATATTGACTGTGTCGCCGGCAATGAGATAATAGCCATCCTCTGTGTTGACACGTACGCACTGAGAACCGGGAGTGTGTCCGGGAGTCAAGAACACTTCGATGCCGGGAATAATCTCTTCATCGCCGTCCAGGACAACCAGCTTCGTGCCGGCAGAAGCCCAGACAGGTGTCAATCCGCACTGCGGAGACTCGTAGGTATACCAGTGTAGTTCCACAGGATTGATGGCATACAGGACTTCCCGCTTCTGGGTATAGACTTTTTTGCTGGGGAAGCAGTCATTGTTCTGGCAGTGGTCCCAATGCAGATGCGTGCAGATGATGAAGTCAATATCTTCCGGTTTCAGTCCGTGCTTTTCCAAGACCTTGAGCAGGTGAACCTCTGGGGGCACGTCTGCCTCCACATGGCTGTGATATCTTTTAATGACCTCCAGATTTTTGGGGCCGGTGTCCACCAGAATGTTCTTCCCATCACCCTGTACCAAAAAGGCCAGATAGGGAGAGTGCATCTTGACACCATAGTCAAAGGTGAATGTGTGCATGGATTTTTCATACCTGGTCATCTCGCCCAGGTACAGCGGTTTGATGGTATAGGTTGGTTTGTTCATAGCTGGCCCTCCATTCACACGTTATCCAGTTCCACATCCAGCAAATAGGAGCAAAGGCACTTCCCGTGGGTATCCAGCCGCAGGCTGCGGGTCACACCGCCACCCAGGGTTTTGGTCAGGACGAAATTCAGCGCGCCGATCTTGGGTAGCTCATACCGGGTGACTGTCCCGCGGCAGTATCCGGCAAATACCTTGGCTACCAGCTCAACCGTGACTTTTTCTTTGATGAACTCGTAATCCTTCATATCGTAGGCGATGACAGAAATATTGGAGATATCGCCTTTATCGCCGGTTCGGGAGTGTGCGATTTCCAGCAGCTTCATCTTACAAAACCTCCTCCACATAAGAGATCTCGATATCTTCACGAGGCACCAGGACAGACAACACCGCGACCAGCTCCGTGATATGGCGTTCCATACCGCCGCAGTTGGCGGGGCCGTCAATAGTAAAGGCATCCACCTCATTGAAGATCATGGTGAGCATCTCTTTTTCGGCATCGCGTACGGCAACCCGCATCCGCAGCTCCAGCGGCTCGGCTCCGCCGGGGAACCCCTCCGACAGGTCCCGGGGATACAGGGAGTTGTAGCCGATAATATCCACCCGGTGCTCTGCAGGATGGTAGTAGGTCTCAATGATCTTCTCCATGGTCTGAACAGCCAGTACCATCCGTTCAAAACACTTGGGGCCTCCGAAGCTCAGTCCGCAGCTCCCGATGTACCCGTCTTTGTATCCCACACTGACTTTCAGCGTGTCGGTCCGGGGGCGGCCGGTAGCGCCTGTTACCCGAACACGGTCCTTTCCGACCTGTTCAAAGGCGACTTGGGAGAAGTCCGCCACACAGTCTGGCGTATAGTAGCTGGAGGGATCGTGGATCTCGTAAATCAGTTGCTCTGAGCAGGTCTGCACGTCTACGCGTCCGCCGGTCCCCTCCAACTTGGAGATCTCGATGGTGCCGTCCTCACTGACATCCGCATAGGGAAACCCCAGATGCCACAGATCTTCTACATCCTTATATCCGGGCACGCAGAAGTTACCGCCGCTGACCTGTCCGGAGCACTCCAGAAGATGTCCCACAACAGTCCCCTTGCCCATCAGATCATAGTTATCCATGGGCCAGTTGAACTCGTATACCAGCGGCCCGAGAAACAGCGCGGGATCGGAGCAGCGGCCTGTGATGACGATATCTGCACCGTCCTTAAGAGCCTGCACGATGCCGGCGCAGCCCAGATAGGCGTTGGCGGCCACTTTGTTCTTCAAATCGCCAAGCCGCTCACCAGTTTCAAAAATGGGGTAGTCCGCGTACCGGTCCAAACGGTCAAAAATGTCATCTCCCAGCACACCTACAATTTTTAGGCCGGAGATTCCTGCACTTCTGGCAATCTCTGCGGTTTTTTCAACAGCTTTCTGAACATTTGCGCCACCCATGTTGGTAATGACTTTCACATGTTTTTCCGCGGCGATAGGCAGGATCTTCTTCATACGATATGCGAGATAAGGATTGTAACCAATGTTGGGGTCTAGATTTTTCTCCTTTTGTGCAATGGCTATGGTCCGTTCTGCCAGACACTCCAAGCAGAAATAGTCCAGCTGTCCCTTCTCAAGCAATTCAATTCCGGGTTCTACCCGATCATTGCTGAAGCCTGCGCCAGAACCGATGCGAATTGTCCGCATTTGAAAAAATCCCTCCCTCTTAATGTCATTTTTTGATGGCTGGTTTTGTTAGGACCTCTCAAATTAGTATCCTCTGTAAATAATTTAGCATTGCGAAAAAAGGGACTCAATGTTACAATGGTATCAATTTGATGGCTGGATTTGTACTCATAGAATAAACCCATTCTACAGAGGAAAGGTGAAACTGTGCAAAATGTGCAAAATTGACTATGAGACGATCCAAGAATTTCTGAGCTTTTCATTTCATTACAACAATATGGATCTGCTGGTAGATCGGGCAGCGGAGGTGCTGAAAAATCCCATTGCAGTGTTTGACAAGAACTACTACACGGTATCATATTCTGATACCACTGATGTTCAGGATGAGGTGTGGACTGCCGGAAAGAAGCGAGGATACTGTCTTTTTGAATATGCGGCTATGCTCCATGGGGTGGAGAGTATGCGGGGAACTCCGCTGCCCTTTCAAATCTTTGATGACTGGGGGCCCCATCGGAGGCGAATATGTCCTCTGATCTCCAACTCTCTGACCATCGGGTATCTTTCCGTGCTGGAATACCATACCGCTTTTGATGCGGTCCCTGGGGAGATCTACGATCTCGTGGCAGGCGTTTTGGTAAAGGAGCTTACCATCGAACAGGCAATCAGGCTTAGCCACCAGCATGACTCCGCAGAAATGCTGCTATCCAGCATACTGAATGAAGGCTTTGCCAATCGTGCGCTTTTTCTCCAGAGAATTTTGGGAACAGTTTTCGAGCAGGCCGGTCCTTATTCCCTGATCGGTATCAATATGCACGCGTTTTCTTCTCGAGTCTCCGGAGAGCGGCATTTCAAGGCACGTTTGGGAACGATCTTTCCAAAGGCGTGGTCCCTGTTTTTCCGAGAATATGTGGTCTTACTGGTGGAGTGCGGAAAAAGCAGGCAAATTCCGCAGGACGGATTGCAGCAGTTGGAGGGATACCTGTCAGAGCATGATCTGTGCGCCGGTATCAGTGATACATTCTCAGACCTGTATGAGATCCGGCGTTACTTTAATCAGGCTGCCATGGCAGAAAAAATGGCCAGGATCTCCGGGAGTGATGCCAGGATCGCCCAATATGATGACTACAGGCTTTGGCGGCTTGCTGCCTCGATCCCCGCAGAACAGCGGACGGACTATGTCAGTGCTTTTTTGCGTAATCTGATGGCATACGATATAGACAATCAGTCCGACTATGTAAAAACATTGTTTATCTATCTGAAAAACGGACAGAGCTTGGCTTTGACGGCCCAGGAACTGCATGTACATCGAAATACAGTCGTGTACCGGATTGAAAAAATGCGTGAAAGGTTCGGCGGTGTGTTTGATTCTCCTTACCATAATTTTCAGAATTTTTTTGGTTGCCTGCTTTTGCTGACCTCTGATGGGCAACCCGGATCCACGGATTATTTTGATACCATTTAACAACATCTTGTCTATTACTCCATATATTGGGACGATCTTGCGACAGCGTTCTCCGCAAATTCCGTTGAACGCTGGAACTGGTCAAAAAGCCAATTCTCTGTCAAAATACTGATAAGCGTTAAAAGCAAGA
>NZ_JAOQKG010000008.1:185818-191767 GCF_025567605.1 Oscillibacter acetigenes
AAGAAGTGGAGTGGAGTATTACACTGGCGAAGTACACGGAGCTGTGGCTCCGTGAGATCGCTCCCGGCAAGCTGACCAAGCCTACCCCGGCCAGGGACCGGCAGGACATTGATTGCTTCCTGCCAGTCCTAGGGCACTACAAGCTGACGGAACTTCGGCCGGAGTATTTCCGGCAGCTCCACTCCGGTCTTCGGAAAGTGAAGAATCAAAGAACGTGAAAGCCGCTCTCCGAGTGCACTGTGGAGGGTGTACACGCAACGCTGTGTACGATCCTCTCAGATGCCATGGAGGGCGGCTTTCTGGACCATACCCCGGCTTGGCGGACATACCACTATACCGGGAAAAAGAAAGAGAAGGTGATCGCTGGCGAGGCCACCGCCCAGCAGCTCATTGCCGTACTGGAGGAGGGGAACCTCAAGTACGAGACCTACTTCAAGCTCATCATCGCCACCGGGATGCGCCGGGGCGAATGCTGCGGGTTGCAGTGGGGCGACATCAACTGGGATGAGCGGTCCATTCACATCCAGCAGAATGTGGTAAAGGTCACCGGCGAGGATATCATCGCCAAGGAGACAAAGACTGTGGCCGGAGGCCGGTATGTTTACTTCTCTCTGGAGATGGTGTCCCTGCTGCAGGAGTTCCAGCGGGAGTGCGCCTGGGAGACGGAAACGTATGATGGGCGGGAATTAGAGGATACGGACTATATCTTCCGCCGTCACGGAGACCGGCTCCCCATGACGCCCTCCACCTTCGCCTGGCGGTTCAAGCTGATCTTAAAGAAGCACGGCCTGCCCCCTGCCCTGAACGTCCACTCCCTGCGGCACACCAACGCCAGCCTCCTGATCGCGGGCGGGGCCGACGTAGCCACAGTGGCGGGACTGCTGGGCGCCACAGTCAGCCCTCCACTACGCTGGACATCTACACACACGCATTTAATAAGAACAAGAAAGCGGCCAGTCAGGTTCTGCAGGAGGGACTGGAGATTTGATGAAATACAGAGAAACGAAACAGCCGCAGATCCCCGTCAACCACTGCGCCTGGTGCGGATCGTATAACCTGGGGATCGGCTGGCAACAGAACGAGGCCATCGTGACCTTCCGGCGGAATGGACCCCCGAGCAACCGGCTGAAGTATATCATTTACCGGAACTGCGACGCTGTGCTGTACCAGTGTGTGGCGGAGCCGCGGAGGTTTCCTCTGGCTGAGTGAAAGCGGCAACAGAAAGAAATCCCCCGTCCTTTGGACGGGGGGTAATTCTTCGATGGCAGCTCATTTTTGTTGGACAGCCCCGACAAACGCCTCAAAAATTTTCCTGCTGGACTCTTCCTGCAGGGACATCTCCGGATGCCACTGGACGCCCCAGACAAAGGTCTTGCCGGGCAGATACATCGCCTCGATGAGGTCATCTGTGCTGCGGGCCATTTCTACGAGACTGGGGGCTAAACTCCTGATCGCCTGGTGGTGACAGCTGTTCACCTCCAGTTCCGTCTTTCCCAGCAGAGAGGCCAGAGGCGTCATCGGCCATATATGCACCGTGTGGGCCATCCGGTCGTAGGGCGGCTTCATGGAATGCCCGATCTCTGACGGGTGCTCCGTGGGCAGGTCCTGATAAAGGGTTCCGCCCAAGGCTGCATTTAGGAACTGAATACCCCGGCAGATGCCCAGGATGGGCTTGTCCCGCTCCAAAGCCTGTCGGAGTAACTCCTGCTCCAGAGCGTCCCGGGCAGGGCACAGCTCGCCGCAGAAGGGCTCCATGGCCTCCCCGTACAGCTGGGGATCGACATCCTGCCCACCAGTAAAGAGAAAACCATCGCAGAGATCCGCGAGCTGGGCAATATCCGCCCCATTGGTTGTCAGCGGCAGGATGACGGGGATGGCACCGGCTTCCTTCACTCCTTCCAGATACCCCGGCAGCATCCAGTAGGACTTCTTTTCCTCGTCCCACAGGGGCGTTACCCCGATGATGGGTTTCTCCATAGTTCATCACCTCTGATTGATAAAAGCAAAGAGGCACTCGAAATTCGAGTGCCTCTTTGCACGTGGTACGCCCGACTGGATTCGAACCAGCGGCCTTCAGAGTCGGAGTCTGACGCGCTATCCAACTGCGCCACGGGCGCATACCTAAACTATGTTCTATTATAACACGGGATTTTCAAAATTGGTAGTCAAATAGTAGTCAACGGAAACAGAATTTTTTCTCTCTGCCCGTTAAAACCAAAGACTCCCAACGCTTTGCGCCATCTCTCAACTGAACGAGCCTGAAATGTCGGAGTCTGACGCGCTATCCAACTGCGCTACAGGCGCATACATCAACATCTTCTTCAAACAGCTTATTTAGTATACCAACATTTTTCCGCTTTGTAAAGCTTTTCTTGAAAAAATTTTTCTTAAAAAGATTGTTAAAAAAATTGACAAGTCCCTGATTTTGGTCTAAACTTAATTGAGAATGATTTAACAAATAGCAAGGAGTGACTTATATGCGAAAGGAAAACATCTCCGACGCCGTGATACGGCGTCTGCCCAGATATTACCGCCAGCTCACAGACCTCTGCAACCGCGGCGTCGTGCGCATCTCCTCACACTCCCTGGGGCAGGAGATGAACATCACCGCCTCTCAGATCCGCCAGGATTTCAGCTGTTTCGGTGAGTTCGGCCAGCAGGGCTACGGCTACAATGTAGAAGAACTGCGGGCCGAGATCGGTCATATCCTGGGCGTGGACAACAACCACCACCTCATCATGATCGGCGTTGGCAATCTGGGCCACGCACTGCTGCAGAACTTCCCATTCTCCCAGAGTGGGTTTACGGTGGACGCAGCCTTTGATGTCTCCCCCGCCGTGATCGGGACTGTGGTGAATAATGTGCCGGTATACGCCATGTCCGAGCTAGATCACTTCCTACAGGACCACCCGGTGGACGTGGTGGTGCTGACCATTCCCCAGTCCGTGGCCCAGGACACCGCCAGCCACCTCATCAATCTGGGCGTCAAGGGCTTTTGGAACTTTACCAACATTGAGCTCAGCAGTCAGCTCCCGGATGTGCAGTTTGAGAACATTCACTTCGCAGACAGCCTCCTGACCCTCAGTTACCGCATCGCCAACCGCTGACGCTCCAGCGTGGAAGGGAATCATCTATGACAAGGAAGACCAAGACTGCCCTCATCACCGTCTGCCTCTTACTTACCGTCACCGTTGTGTACGCCTTGGCCGCGGCCGGCGGGGCCTCCGATCCGCTGGCCTCCCTCTCCTATCTCACCGGCACTTTCACCGATGCGGTAGACCAGCGGGTGGAGGAAAAACTGGATGCCTCTGACCAGGCGCTGCTGAACGGAGACGCGGCTCCTTCCGACGGCGGGGCCGCCACGTGGATGGAGACCCGTCTGAAGGCAGGCGACGCCCTGACCGGCTCCACCGGCACGGGCGTCCTGTTGCTGGCGGGCGGTATGCAGGTCACGTTCAACTCCGGCGCTGTGGTGGATGTCACCACAGGGACCATCGTTACCAGTGGCAGTGCCCTTACAGCCAGCCACCGGTATCTGGTGGCTGAGGAAACCACCGCCGTGTTTACCGTCACCTCCAAGACGGCGGTTGTGGATTATCAGGGCCCCTACGCCTTCAGCTACTCCACCAACACGGACTACAACGCCATTGCTGTCGCGCTCAAGACCATGCACCTGTTTCAAGGCAGCTTCACCGGCTACGGAGATGGATATGACCTGGAGGTCGCCCCTACCCGCCTGCAAGCCCTCATCATGTTCATCCGCGTCCTGGGCGAGGAGAATGATGCGCTGGCCTACACCGGCTCCACTCCCTTCACGGACATCACCTCCGGGACCCAGAGCGAGAAATACGTGGGCTACGCATACAGCAAGGGCTACACCAACGGATACTCCGCCACCACCTTCCGGCCCAGCCAGACGGTGACAGCCAGCCAATACATGGAGTTCATCCTCCGGGCACTGGGATACAGCTCCGCGGACAACAAGGACCTCTCCGGCACACTGACCAATGCCTTGACCAATGGCGTCATCACGGAGGGCGAGCTGGCCGCCCTGCAGGGCGGCACGTTCCTCCGTGCGGATCTCGCATACGTCTCCTACTACGCGCTGGATGCCGCGGTGTCCGGCAGCAGGCAGACACTGGGAGACACGCTGATGGACAAGGGCGTCTTCACCGTGCGGGAGAAACAGGCGGCCGACGCACTCGTCACCAGCGGCCGGAAATAAAACCGGAACCCCTTTGCCGGTCCGGCATACTATGGATTGAGACCGGTTCGGTCGGTCTACGATTTCATAGGAGGTTCCGGTATGTGCAATAACGGCTTTGGCGGCGGCAACTGCTGCTGGATCATCATTCTGCTGATCATCATTTGGTGCTGCTGCGGCAACGGCAGCTGGGGCGGCAACGGCTGCGGCTGTGGCTGCAACAACAACTGCGGCTGCAATCCCAATCCCTGCTGCTGAGATTTCATAAGATAACCAGCGCCCCGGGCCAAATGGCCCGGGGCGTTTTCCACTTCGCTGTTTTTTATAGGCGCTTACAGGATCCCCAGGTGCTCCAGAAGAATCTTTCCACCCAGAAGGATCAGGATCACACCGCCGGCGATCTCCGCCCAGCACTGGAGGCGGGCGCCGAAAAAGGTCCCGATCACCACACCCGCCAGGGAGATCACAAAAGTCGTGCAGCCGATGACCGTCACAGCAGGCAGGATGTCCACGTTCAAAAATGCAAACGTGACCCCAACAGCCAATGCGTCGATGCTGGTAGCCACCGCCATCAGCAGCAGCTGCTTATAATCCAGCGTCACACTCACCGCACAGGCCGTCTCCTCCGCCTCCCCTTTCAAAGACTCCCACACCATCTTACCGCCGATGAATGCCAGCAGAAAAAAAGCCAGCCAGTGGTCCAGATGTTGGATGTACCCGGCAAATTGGGCGCCCAGCAGCCAGCCGGCATAGGGCATCAGCGCCTGAAATCCGCCAAAAAACAGCGCAATCACAGCCGCATAGCGCAGATTCAGTTTTGGCATACAGAGTCCCTGGCACACCGCTACAGCAAAGGCGTCCATCGAGAGCCCCACGCCGATCAACAGCAATTCCAAAAATCCCATATTGCCGCTCCCTTATAATACCACCGGCACCGGCTGGTGGATAGTTAAACTGTCCGGCGTCACCAGGCAGTCATAGGCGTACACTTGGACACCCCAGGCAGCTGCCTCCCGAAGGGCCGCACCGAAGGCCGGATGGGTGGCGTCGTTGGGAGAGAAGCGATCCACGCCGTGCATCTGGATCACAAAAAACAGGGTAGCGCCCATTCCCTCCCGGACAGCCCGCTGTAACTCGTGAATATGCTTCACGCCCCGTTCTGTCGGCGCGTCCGGAAATCGGACAACACCGTTTTCCTCCAGGGTAACACCCTTGACTTCCACCAGGTGCAGCCCGGCTTCTGTTGTCAGCGCAAAGTCCAGACGGGACTCTCCATAATGATATTCCGGTTGAATGGACTTTAGATCTGGCAGGAAATGTCCTTGGGCGGCCCACTCCTGAAAAACACGATTTGGGGCCTGCGCATCCATATTGATCAGCAAGGCCCCTTTCTCCACGGCGATAAGGTCATACGCTGTCTTTCTCGCAGAATTTGCGGCCTTTTCCAGATAGACCGCTGCTCCCGGCACCAGCAACTCCCGGCAGCGTCCGGTGTTTTTTACATGGCAGATCTGCAGCCCGTCTTCTGTCTCCACATGAGCGATAAAACGGTTGGGCCGCCGTAGAAATCTTCCTTTGACCACTTGATGATATTGCAAAACGATGCCTCCCATGCGACGAAAAAAGGCCACATCAAACGATGTGGCCTCTCAGTGTTGGCGCTACCTATCTTCCCGGGCCGTCACCAGCCAAGTATTGTCAGCAGGAACGAGCTTAACTGCCGTGTTCGGAATGGGAACGGGTGG
>NZ_JAOQKG010000009.1:0-33890 GCF_025567605.1 Oscillibacter acetigenes
TTGCCGACTACGGCATCTGCGGCGACCTGTTCAAGGTCACCCCCATGCTGATCGAGGCCATCAAGGCCGCCAAGGCTGCGAAGTAAGGCACCCCATCTGGAAAATGAGAGAGCCGCCCGGGAGGGCGGCTCTCTTTTGTGATCCGGAGCGCAAATTATCTCTTGCATTTTGCCCTGTCGGCAGTACAATAAAAAGAGGCAGAGCCGTGCCGCTGTCCCGGCGCGGCTTATATACGGAGCGTTTTGCGCGAAAGAGAGGAACCACTATCATGAAGCTTTCCAAAGAAGAGATCAAGGCCATCATCCCCCACCGGGACCCCATGCTGCTGGTGGATACCGTGGAGGAGATGGAGGCAGGCGACCACATCGTGACCACATTTTTTGTGGACCCGGCCCGCGAGATTTTCAAGGGCCACTTCCCCGGTGAGCCGGTGCTGCCCGGCGTGTACTCTGTGGAATGCATGGCCCAGACGGCGGATATCCTGCTGCTGTCCGCGGAGCGGTATGCGGGGAAGATCCCCCTGTTCTTGGGGATCAATAATGTGCGGTTTCTGAAGAAGATCCTGCCGGGAGATACCATCGAGATCCACGCCAAGATGGCTTCCGAGCGGGTGGAGAAGGCCATTGCCACCTGCTCCGCCGAGGTCTACAACCACGGCGAGCTGGCGGTGACCGGCGACGTGACGCTGGCCATGCGCTGAGTGCCCGGAAAAGACGGGCGCCCCGGGAAATATCCCGGGGTGCCTTGCGTTCATTTGATGTCCACGACCTGCAGGCGGTCTCCATCCACGGTGAATCTCACCTCCTGCCCGGCGAAGAGGAAGCCGTACACCCGGTCCGGGTCCTGCTGATACCGGGGACGGGGATCCAAGGCCAACACATCCCGCAGGGCCTCCCGCCGGTCCGGAGGCAGTTGGTCCAGCAGGGCGGGTGGGATTTCCACCTCCAGCGTGGGACGCGCCGGCTCGCTGGCAAAGCCGCCGGTGGCCTCCGGGTGGCAGTCCCCGTAAGGGAGGTAAGGCTTGATGTCCAGGATGGGGGTGCCGTCTACCAGGTCTGCGCCACGGACATGGAGCACCGGGCCCAAGGCGTCCGTGTACGCGATGTGGTCCAGCCGCACGGAGGAGAGGCCGATGGGATTGGGCCGGAAGGGGGAGCGGCTGGCAAAGACTCCCACCCGCTGATTGCCTCCCAGCCGGGGCGGCCGGACTGTGGGGGACCATTCCGGCCGCTGGGACTGGTGAAAGGCCCAGATCAGCCAGATGTGGGAGAATCCCTCCAGCCCCCGCAGGGCGTCAGGATTGCGGTAGGGCTCCTCGAACACCACGGCGGCCTCCAACGCGTCCACCAGACCGCTCTGACGAGGGACGCCGAACTTGGAGCCGAAGTCGCTGCGGATGCGGGCGATGGGGCGCATTTCAAACGAATCAGACATGAGGATTCTTCCTTTCTGCGGCAGGTATTTTCTCCATTATACCGGATTTTCCCGGGAAAACCAAGAAGAAAGGGTAAGGCCCCGGTGCAATGCACCGGGGCCTTCGCAGACCCGTATCAGTAGTGGATGACGGCCTCCGGGTGGTACACCAGGCACCAGGCGATGCCGAAGAACACCAGCGCTGCGGTGACCAGGACGAAGCAAAGCACCATGCCCACCCAGTCGTAGCGGATTTTCCCGCCGGAGCGGCTGGCCAGCAGCACCTCCACGCCCAGACAGACCAAGATCAGGGGCGAGAGCTGCAGGGCCAGGGTCAGATCCAGGGAGGGGAAGAACATGCTCACCAGCATCAGCGCACCGCAGATCACCAGCACGGCGCCGAAGGTGAAGGTGCCCACCCGGCGATCCCGGGCCGGACGGGATTCCGGCGTCTGCTCAGGGCTGTTCATCACGGTGGGCCTCCTCTCCCTCCGGGGCGTTTCCCGCAGCGGAGCGGTCTGATGCAACGTCTTCCGCCCTGGCCTCCGCCGGATCGGCGGCGCAAGCCCCGGCCGCGCTGGAGGCAGGCGGCGCAAAGGGGGGGATCTCGTCGTCAATGGGCGTCTTGTCCTTGGGGCCCCGGATAAACCACAGGCCCAGCAGGATCACTAGCACGGTGATGACCAGGCGGGGCAGGCCATAGCGCAGCAGTCCGTATAGCCACTCCCCGAACCAACCGAAGAAGAGACCGCCCAGCTGGCTCAACAGTATGTCGTAGAGCATATAGACGCCAACTACCACCAGCGCCCAGCCGATGAGACTGTGACGCTTGCGCAGCAGCTCTCCCAGCCGTTTGCTGTCCATATCGGACAGGCCGAAGAGGAAGGCGTCCTCCGGCGCGGTGCCGGCGGCCAGCTGGCTCCGGAGCGCATAGCTGTCGAAAAAGGCATACAGCCAGATCACCGGCAGAAACAGCGCCAGTGCCCCCAGAAAGAAATAGGTGGAGGCAAAAAGGATCAGGCAGAAGGCCAGCAGCAGGGACAGGCCCCGCTTCATATAGCCCTGATACATCTGTCCGCAGCCGGAGAGGCAGGAAGAGATGAAGAGCAGGAATCCATTTCGATGGGTCATGGGTGTGTACCTCCTTGTGTCAGATCATTCCGCGGCGAGACGCCGAAATTGTCAAATAGGCCGGAGAAGCCGGAGAGGGCCTCCTCCCACGCCTGTGGCCAGGCGTCGGTCCACTTTGTCAGGGCAGTGCCCGCCCGCTCCAGAAGCGAGGGCGCAGTGGAATGCACCCGTCCGGACAGGTTTCCGCTGCCCCACAGCAGCGTCAGGGCCAGGGTCACTGCCGCCGCGGCCGTGGCGTACCGGCTGACGCCAAGCTGGACGGCCCGCTGCCGGATCCGGCGCCGCAGGCTCTCCCGGCAGGAGCGGGCGGGGGTCAGCATCGGTCCCTCAGACAGCAGCTCTGTGTACCGCTGGAGGCACTGGTCGCAGTAGGCCAGATGTTCCGCCAGCTCCAGGCGGTCCAGCTCCTCCAGGCAGTCCCCCCGGACAAGGGCGGTCAGGGCCGCGTCCGTCAAATGCCCGTCAGGGCGAAAGCATGTCATCGTTCCCACTCCTTTCCAATGCCTCCCGAAGCATCCGCTTGCCCCGGGACAGCTGTGTATGGATGGTCTTTACCGGCCGGCCCAGCGCCAGGGCCGCCTCCTCCGGTGTCTTTTCCTCCAGCAGGCACAGCCGGCACACCGGCTGGTAGGGCTGGCGCATATGGAGGATCAGGTCCCGGATTTCAGCTGCAGCCGACCTGCGCAGGACCGTCTCCTCCGCAGGGGGAGACAGCCCCGGCGGGATATTGTCCTCTCCCGGCAGCAGGGTGTGGCGCTGATAGGCGCTCTGTAAGTAGTCCTTGGCCTTGTTGGTGGCCACGCGGCACAGCCACTGCCGCTCATAGCCGGGAGGGATGGCGTCCCGGTGGAGGTAGGCGGACAGGAAGGTCTCCTGGGTCAGGTCCTCGGCCGCGGCGGCGTCCCGCACCAGCTGGAAGCAGACCGTGTAGACCAGCCGCTCATACTGGACTACCAGCTGGGAAAAGGACGCGTTTGTCAGTTTGTTCACGCCGTGCCGCCACCTCCTTTTGTCGTCCGACATCTATCATACGGGACTGCGGGCCGGATTTCTTCAATATCTCCAAAAATTTTTTGACACGGTGGTGCGCCTCCCATTGTAGCTGCCATGCGGGAAAAATACAAGGGTGGGCGCAGGCGCTCTGCAAGGCGCGATGGACGCTGCGGAAGAAGTTGACAAGCGGGGGCGGAATGGGTATGCTGAAAGGGAGATCTGAAAATGGAGGAATGGAGAGAATGATGCGTGGGGAACTGCTGGTGGCCGTGGTGGACGGCCAGGGCGGCGGCATGGGCCGGGGCCTGGTGGAGGCTGTGAAGAAAAAGTGGCCCAGTCTCCATGTGCGGGCGCTGGGGACCAACTCTCTGGCCACCGCCGCTATGCTGCGGGCGGGGGCGGACGACGGCGCCACCGGCGAGAACGCCGTGGCGTTCAACGCCCGGCGGGCGGATATCCTGCTGGGGCCCATCGGTGTGCTGACGCCCAACGGCTTGCTGGGGGAGGTCTCTCCCCGGATGGCGGAGGCCATTGGCGGCAGCGAGGCGGTGAAGATTCTGCTGCCCTCTCAGCGATGCAGCATCCGGCTGGCCGTGGGGGAATCCCAGCCGCTCCAATTCTATCTGGACCAGGCAGTGCGCCTGCTGGGTGAGGAGCTGCAAAAGCGGGGCGCCGGCTGACGCGCGCCGCGGCGGGCCGCCGCAGTTTTGAGAGAAGAGAGGAAAAAATCATGGAACAGACAAGACGGGACAGCTTCCGGTCCCGCTGGGGATTCAAGCTGGCCTGCATCGGCTCCGCGGTGGGGATGGGGAACATCTGGCTGTTTCCATCCCGGATGTCCGCCTACGGCGGGGCCACCTTCCTGATCCCCTATGTGATCTTTGTGGTGCTGATTGCCTCCACCGGCGTCATCGGCGAGATGGCCTTCGGCCGGGCCGCATCCGGCGGACCCGTGGCGGCCTTCGGCACGGCGGCAGAGAGGCGCACAGGCCGGCGGGGCTGGGGCGAGGCTCTGGGCCTCATCCCGGTGGCGGGCTCTCTGGCCATGGCCATCGGCTATTCCGTGGTGGTTGGTTGGATTTTGAAGTACGCCGTGGCGTCCTTTACGGGCGCTGCGCTGGAGAACCAAGGGGTGGAGGCATTCACCGCCTATTTCGACACCGCGGCGTCCTCCTGGGGCAACACCGGCTGGCAGGTGGCCGCTATGGCGGGCACGCTGCTCATCATGGCCCTTGGCATCGGCGGCGGCATCGAGCGGGCCAACAAGGTGATGATGCCCCTGTTCTTCTGCCTGTTCGTGGGGCTGGCCATCTACATTGCCACCTTGCCCGGCGCGGCGGACGGCTACCGCTACATCTTTGTCCTGAAGCCGGAGGGACTGCTGGACCCCATGGTATGGGTCTACGCTCTGGGACAGGCGTTCTTCTCTCTGTCGGTGGCAGGGAACGGCACCCTGATCTACGGGTCCTACCTCTCCAAAGAGGCGGACGTGCCGGAGTCTGCCCGGACAGTGGCGTTCTTTGACAGCATGGCCGCGATCCTCAGCGCCCTGGTCATTATCCCGGCCATGGCCACGGCGGGGGAGACCCTGACCCAGAGCGGCCCTGGCCTCATGTTCATCTACCTGCCCAACCTGTTCCGGGAGATGCCGGGAGGCCGGATCCTCATGGCGGTGTTCTTTGTGGCGGCGTTGTTCGCCGGGGTGACGTCCCTGGTGAACTTGTTCGAGGCTCCCACCGCCACCCTGCAGGAGAAGCTGCACCTCAGCCGGGGGACTGCTGTGGCGGTGATCGGCGTCGTGGGCCTGGCCGTGGGGCTGTGCATCCAGGGCATCGTCTCCGGCTGGATGGATGTCTGCTCCATCTACGCCTGTCCCATCGGCGCGCTGCTGGCGGGGGTGTTCTTCTACTGGGTGCTGAAAAAGGAGGACTGCTTGGTTCAGGTGAATCTGGCCCGGCGGCGCCCTCTGGGCCGCTGGTTTTACCCGACGGCAAAATATCTGTACTGCGGCGTGACGGTACTGGTCCTGATCCTGGGCGCTGTGAACGGAGGAATCGGCTGATATGCGGGAATTTTTCAGAGAGATCGTCCACGCTCTGGAGGAGGGGCGTCCGGTGGAGCTGGTGAGCATCGCCGCCTCCGACGGCTCCACCCCCCGAGGGGCCGGGGCCATGATGGCGGTGTTCCCCGGCGGCGGGATCACCGGAACCATCGGCGGCGGAAACGTGGAGTTCGAGTGCCAGCGCCTGGCGGCGGAGCTGCTGGAGCGGGGGGGCGACGCCCTGCGGCAGTTCCGCTTTACCCTGGGAGACGCCGCCAGCCTGGGCATGGTCTGCGGCGGGGGAGTGACGGTGCAGTTCCAGTACCTCCCCGCGGGAGAACAGAGGATCATCGCCGTTTTGCGGGATCTGATCGAGGCGGACGGCGGAAACCGGGACACCTGGCTCCTGCGGCGGATCGAGGGGGAGCAGGTGACGGCCATGGGCCTGGCAGACCGGACCGGGCCCCGTCATCTGGATATCCTGCCGGAGGAGCTGGAGCTCCTGTGCGGGAATCAGGCGGTCTTTGCCCGGAAGTGGCTGTCCATCCCGGTGGTGAAGGCCGGGCGGACCTATCTCTTCGGCGGCGGACATGTGTCTCAGGCCCTGGTGCCGGTGCTGGCTTCCCTGGGCTTCCGCCCCGTGGTGTACGACGACCGGCCGGAGTTCGCGGACCCGGCGCTGTTCCCCAAAGCAGAGAAGACCCTCTGCGGGGACTTCGCCCGGCTGTCCGAACAGGTGACGGTGACGCCGGAGGACTATGTGGTGGTGATGACCCGGGGCCATCAGGCGGACTACGAGGTGCTGACTCAGGTGCTGCGCAGCGGCGCCAAATACCTGGGCTGCATTGGCTCCAAGAGGAAGCTGGCCCTGTGCCGGGAGCGGCTGCTGGCGGCGGGGTTCACAGACGAGGAGTACGCCCGCCTTCACGCTCCCATCGGTTTGGCCATCGGCGCCCAGACGCCGGAGGAGATTGCCGTGTCCGTGGCCGCAGAGATGATCGCCGTGCGGGCGGGGCTGGAGAACGGGCTCCGGCGCCCCCTGGGGTGACTTCCAACAGAAATCCCTTCCAGAGTGGGGAGAGTTCTTGCAAACTGCGGCGGCATCATGATACAATAGAGGAACTCGATAGAAAGAGGTGTCGCCCATGGACCGGATCAGCAAAGCCAACTACTACCTGGATATCGCCCAGACCGTTCTGGAGCGGGCCACCTGCCTGCGCCGGGTCTATGGGGCCATCATCGTGAAAAACGACGAGATCATCTCCACCGGCTACAACGGTGCGCCCCGGGGGCGGGCCAACTGCGTGGATCTGGGCTACTGCTCCCGAGAGGCCATGCAGGTTCCCCGGGGAGAGCGGTATGAGCTGTGCCGCAGCGTCCATGCAGAGGCGAACGCCATCATCTCCGCCTCCCGGCGGGACATGGTGGGCGGCACGCTGTACCTAGTGGGCCGGGACGCCCGGACCGGGGAACTGCTGGGAGATGCCACCTCCTGCTCCATGTGCCGGAGGCTGGTCATCAACGCCGGGCTGAAAGAGGTGGTGATCCGCCGGACCGCCACGGCGTTCGACGTGGTGGATGTGGCGGACTGGGTGGCGGAGGACGACCTTCTGGCATCCCGGGACGCCGACGCCATTCTGGACAGGCAGTGACCCGCCCGGCGGGATATCCGGACTGCGGAAAGGAAGACACTTGGTGAAAACAGGACTGCTGACCTTTTACCATATCCATCACTACGGCGCCATGCTGCAGGCTTACGCCACGGAGCGGGCGGTGGCGTCCCTGGGGAGCGAATGCGAGATCATCGACTACTACGTGAACCAGGACAATACCCTGTTCCAGCGGCCCACTGGCCTGGGAAGCGCCGCCCATGACGCCCACACCGCCCTGCACTATGGCCCGCTGAAGGCCCGATACGAGCGGTTTGAGGCATTTTCCCGGGAGAATCTGAACATTTCCGGCCGCCGCTACCAGAGCCTGGAGGAGCTGCGGCAGGCGGAGCTGCCCTACGATGTGCTGCTCTCCGGCAGTGACCAGATTTGGAACCCGAAGATCTTCCCCGACGGCCGGTTCGACCCGGTGTTCTTCGGGGCCTTCTCCCACAAGCGGAAGATCGCCTATGCCCCATCCTTCGGCATCCCCCGCATCCCGGACGGCATGGAGGAGGAGCTGCGGACCTATCTGGAGTCCTTCTCCCACTTGTCCGTCCGGGAGCGGCAGGGGCAGGGCATTGTCCGGGACATCACCGGGAAGGACGTGCCGGTGGTGCTGGATCCCACGCTGCTGCTGGAGAGAACGGATTGGGCGGCCGCAGCCAGGGACGGAGGCGCGGGCCGGGGCTATATCCTCTGCTATTGCATCAGCCGCCCCGACGCCCTGGCACCCTATATCCGCCGCCTGGCGGAGGAGACGGGGCTGCCGGTGGTGCAGCTGTGCGGCGTACGCCAGAAGGTCCACCCCAAGGCCCGCTGCATTCTCAGCGCCGGTCCGGCGGAGTTTCTGGGTCTGTTCCGGGATGCCGCCTATGTGTGCACCAACTCCTTCCACGGAACGGTGTTCTCCGTCCAGTTCCAAAAGCCCTTCTTTACGGCGGTGGCACCGGCAGAGATGGCTGCGCCGGAGAGTTCCCGGACCTTCAGCCTGTTGAGCCGCCTGGGACTGGGGGAGCGGATCATCGGCAAGGGAGATACCGCGGACCTGACGGCGCCCATCGACTGGGCGGCGGTGGGGGAGCGGCTCGGCCGGGAGCGGAAGTTGTCCCTGGACTATCTGCGCTGCGCCCTGGAGGACCGGCCCCATACACCGGAGGAGGCGCCTGTCAAGGCAGAGGAACGGCCCTTGCCCCATTTGGCGGACCACACCCACTGCACCGGCTGCACGGCCTGCGCCAGCGGCTGTCCCAAGGACGCCATCACCATGGAGCGGGACCGGGAGGGCTTTGCCTATCCGGTGATCGACGGAGCGGCCTGTGTGCGGTGCGGGCACTGCACGGCGGTGTGCCCCGTCCTGCGGGAGCGGCCTCAGAGCTCCATGCCCGCTGTATTCGCGGCCTGGAATAGAAACGATGAGATCCGAAGAGACTCCACCTCGGGCGGCGTGTTCACCCTGCTGGCGGAGTATATCCTGGAAAGCGGCGGCGTGGTCTTTGGCGCCGCCTTTGACGGCAGCCAGCATCTGCGGCACACCGCCTGCTTCCGCAAGGAGGAGCTGTGGCGCCTGCGGGGCGCCAAGTACGTCCAGAGCGATCTGGAGGGCGTCTTTCGGGAGGTGCGGCGCTGGTTGGACCAGCGACCAGTGCTGTTTTCCGGCACACCCTGCCAGGTGGACGGGCTGTACCGCTATCTGGGCGGACGGCCGGAGAATCTGACCACCTGCGACCTGGTGTGCCACGGCGTGCCCTCTCCCGGCGTGTGGGAGGACATGGCCCGGAGCCTGGAGGCGCGCCGGCAGCAGCCGCTGCAGGCGGTCCGTTTCCGCAACAAGGTCGCCGGATGGAAGGACAGCCATTTTACCGCGGTCTACGGCGACGGCACCGTGGATACCGCGCCGCTGTTCCGCACGGAATACGGCCGGGCCTTCGGCCGGGCGCTGTTCCTGCGGCCCAGCTGCTACCGCTGTCCCTACGCCTCCATGACCCGGGTGGGCGATCTGACACTGGGGGATTTCTGGGGCCTGCGGCCGGATGAGCTGCCGGACCAGCAGGAGAAGGGGATCAGCCTGCTGTTGGTGAACACCCCCCACGGCAGCCACATTTTTGACCAGCTCCCGCTGGCCAAGCAGCCCTTCCCGCCGGAACGGGCCATTGCCGGAAATCCCCGGCTGGCATCTCCCATTCCCCTGCCGCCGGAGCGGACGGCATTCTTTGCCGCCTACGCCCTGGAGCCCTTCGACCAGGTGCGCCGGGAGTTCTGCCGCCTGCCGCCGCTGCCAGTACGGGCCGCCGGCCGGCTGCTGTCGCCGGAGGTCAAGGCGGCCATCCGGAAGAAGCTGAAGTAAGCACTGTCTCCACCGGAATCCAGGCGTGTATCGCCCGTTTATAACAGAAGGAGGATCTTTCAAATGAAACAGTACGAATGCGATCTCTGCGGCTATGTGTATGACGAGGCCGCCGGCGATCCGGACAACGGCATCGCCCCCGGCACCAAGTGGGAGGACCTGCCCGCCGACTGGGTGTGCCCCCTGTGCGGCGCCGGAAAGGACGAGTTCACCGCTAAGTGAAAAGAAGTCCCGCGTCCAACGGACGCGGGACTTCTTTTTTGCGCAGAGTGGCATCAGATGCGGGAAGAGGCTATCCGGCCCTTCAGTGCGGGGACTCTGGGCAGGACCCGCAGCAGCAGGGAGCCCAGAATGAAGCAAGCGGCGGCCTCGCCGATCCCCACGGTCAGGGAGTTGAAGGCGAACGCGGGCCAGAAGGCGGCACCCTCCTGGGTGGAAAACCAGGCGATCTCCGCACCTACCAGCACCATATTGCAGATCACCGGCGGCAGGGGCGCCAGCGCCCTGTGATGGAGCTTCGATGTCCAGAGCGCAGCCAGCAGGGTGGCCGCCGTACCCACGATCCAGTCCAGAGGAATGGGAGAACCCAGGAGGTTGGCCAGGAAACAGCCGACGGTAAGACCGGGGATGGCCTCCGGGAACAGGAAGGGCAGGACCGTCATGGCCTCCGCCACCCGGAACTGGATGCCGCCATACTGGGGAATGGGCAGCAGCAGCGTCAGGGCGGCGTAAATGGCGGCGATGATACCGGCAGCGGCCATCTGCTGTGTGGTGAATCTGGGTTTGGACATAAAAGAAAGACCTCCTTGAATGATGTCGGAGGCCTTTGATACGAAAACGCAGCAAAACGCCCGTGGTAAGGTACGGGCAACCTCCATTTTTTTGTTTAGAGAACGGCGATTGACGAAGACCGCCGAACGAACGCCCAGTGTCGGACGCTTGGACAGGGAGATGGCACCTGTCGAAATAATATTATATCACAAGCTTTCAAAAAAGGGAAGAGGGACGCCGCAAAAAATTTCGGCGTCCCTTCTGCTTTTTTAACCGGGAATCACGTGGACCAGAATGGTTCCGTCGGCCTCCGCCTCCTCTGCGGTGGCGGCGCCTGCAATGGCCAGCCCCTGCTGTTCCAGCTGCTGCAGCAGAGCGGTATATTCGGCGGCGGTCAATTCGTAGACCAGAGTCCCGTCCGATTCAGAGATGAGCGTATAGCTGTCCAGCAGGCTTCCGGCCTCCTCCGCCGTCAGCGTCAGGCCGGGGGATTGGATCGCGAAGGTGGCCGGGGCCGTCTCCGGCACATCGGCAGAACTCCCTTCCCGGGGCAAAATGCTGCTTTTGGAATCGGAGGCGGGAGCAAGCTGGTCCTGTGTGCCGGGCGCAACGGTATCCGCCTCCGGCGCGATTGCCTCAGACACAGTGGAATCCGGGACGTCTGCCGTGTCCTCGTCGGACTGGGTTGCATAGGCCGTGGCGGCGGTGTCCTCCTCAACGCTGTCCACGTTGGGCACAGCGGCCTCTGCTGGGGCCGCAATCTCTGCATGGGATTCCGGATGGTCCGTCACAGCGGTGCCGCCGGGGCGGGGCAGGCCGGAGACGGCCAGCACCACGACGGCACAGCAGGCGGCCAAGGGGAGCAGCGTCTTTGCCCACCGGGGTCTCCGGCGCTTCCGGGGGGCGGCGTCCGCCCGGATGGCAGCCATCACGCCTGCGGCGAAGCCATCCGGCACAGGGGTATCCTCTGCCTCGGGAAACGCGTCCCGTATGGCCAGCGCGGCCTGGACATAGGCCCGGCAGCCGTCACAGGTATGCAGATGCTCCCGCACCCGGGCGGTTTCCTCCGGGGAAAGCTCTCCGTCGATATAGGGGTCCAGCAGGGCCGAAAACTCCTTGCAGTATGTCATTGTCAGCCCTCCTTTTCTGTTCCTTTAGACGCCGGCAGCGGAGAAAAGTTCCCGCTTTTCAGCAAAAAATTCCGCAGCTGTTTCCGGGCCCGGCTGATCCGGGATTTCACGGTGCCCACATCCAGAGAGAGGGAGTCCGCGATTTCATCATAGCGCAGCTGGTGAATCTCTCGGAGGATCAGCACCTCCCGGTGCTCCGGCGAGAGGGCGGAGAGGCCCCGCTCAATCTCTTCCCGCAGCTCCTGCCGCTCCGCCGCGTCCTGGGGAGAGGGCGCCGGATCGGGCACGTCCAGATTCAGCTCCTCGTCATCCAGGGAGGGGCCGGCCGAGGCCCGGCGGCGGCCATCACGCCGCAGCAAGTCCACGCAGGCGTTGGACACCAGCCGGTACAGCCAGGTGGAGAAGCTGGCCTCTCCCCGGAAGAATGCCAGCCCCTGCCAGGCGGCGAGAAATGCCTCTTGGGCGGCCTCGGCGGCATCCTCGGGATTCCCGCACATCCGCAGCGTCAGGGCGAACACCCGTTTCTCATACAGATGGACCAGCGCCTCGAAGGCGTCCATATCCCCGTCCCGGGCGGCGGAGACCAGCTGCTGTTCCCGCGATTGCTCGTTCATCTCAAATCCCTTTTGATTCCTTTCGTCACCCGATACACGTCTTCCAGCGTGTTCATCTGCACGATCTGTTCCTTGTAGTAGCCGGAGTGGGACACGCCCTTCAGATACCAGCAGTAGTGGCGGCGGGCCTCCAGCACGGCTACCCGCTCGCCCTTGGACGCGGCGGCCAGCTCAAACTGCCGTACCGCTGTGTCGCACCGCTCCGCAAGCGGCGGCAGGGGCGGGATGGGCTTGCCCTCCAGCGCGGCTTTGGCCTGCTGGAACAGCCAGGGGTTGCCGAAGCACCCGCGACCGATCATGGCCATGTCCGCTTTGGTGTGCTGGAGAATGCGGACCGCGTCCTCCGGCTTCCAGATATCGCCGTTGGCGATCACCGGGATGGACACAGCCTCCTTCACCGCCCGAATGCAGGTCCAGTCCGCCTGACCGCTGTACACCTGGGCCCGGGTCCGGCCGTGGACCGCCACGGCGGAGGCCCCTGCCTGCTCCAGGATTCTGGCGAACTCCACGCAGTTGCAGCTGCCCATGTCCCAGCCCCGGCGGAACTTGGCGGTCACCGGCACAGAGACGGCTTTCACCACTGCCTCCATGATGCGTCCGGCCTTTTCCGGGTCCTTCATCAGGGCGGCTCCGTCGCCGTTGTTGACGATCTTGCCCATGGGGCAGCCCATGTTCAGGTCCACCACATCCGCCCCGGAATGCTCCAGGGCGATCTGGGCTGCCTCTGCCATGCAGACCGGGTCACTGCCGAAGATCTGCACTGCCGCAGGGTGCTCCCCGGGAAACTGCTGGAGCAGGGACAGGGTCTTCTTGTCGTGGTAGCACAGGGCCTTGGAGGAGATGAGCTCCGTGATGGTATATCCCGCCCCCAATTCCGCGCAGATCTGGCGGAAGGCGACGTCCGTGACCCCGGCCATGGGGGCCAGGGCCAGGGAGGAGTTGATGGTAAGCGTGCCGATGTTCAAGGCGGGCCGTCCTTTCCAATGAAAACATGATAGTTTATCATACCATATCCGGCTGTAAAAGTCCACTATGGGCATCCAGCCCGGAAATGGCGCGGCTTTCTTTTCCCGACGGGATTTTTTCCACACAGCCTGTAAAATAGTGGAAAAAACCAAAGAGGCCGTGGACTTCACGGCGGAATACAGGAGGGACAAGCTGTGGGGCACAGGGACATGATATGGAGCCGGCACCAGCCGGCACAGCTGCTGGCCTGGGGCATCCGATTTTTTTTGGCGGCGGCGCTGACCGCCACCCAGACGCCGGGGGATTACGCGCCCTTTGCCCTGGGGTGCGTGGCGGCCTGTGGGCCAGGGGCAGGAGGGATCGCCGCCCTGCTGGGCGCTGGCGTGGGGGCGGTGCTGTTTCTGGACTTTTCCGGTGCGCTGCCCTTTTTGGCCGCTGCGATTTTGATCTTTACCACCGCGGCGGCCTTTCAGGGGCTGAAGCTGCTGGAGGGACCGCTGTTTCACCCTCTGGCAGGGGCGGGACTGTTTCTGGCGGTGAGCGGCATCTACGTGCTCCAGTCCTTGTCCCCCC
Source organism: Oscillibacter acetigenes (assembly GCF_025567605.1). Classification (NCBI taxonomy): domain Bacteria; kingdom Bacillati; phylum Bacillota; class Clostridia; order Eubacteriales; family Oscillospiraceae; genus Oscillibacter; species Oscillibacter acetigenes. Next base: position 13,629 of record NZ_JAOQKG010000009.1, read on the forward strand.
TGCGAAACCTGGCGCCCTGCCTTGCGGCAACGGCCCTGGTAGGCATCTCCGCATGGTATTATCAGCCCCTGCTGCAGGCCGGAGGGGAGCGGCCGGAGCCAGATAGTCTGCTGTTTCTGGCAGGCTCCATTCTGCTGGCGCTGGTGGACGTAGAACTGGCCGGTGTCTCCGTGGGGCGTTCACTGTTGTGTCTGCTGCTGGCCTACACCGCCTATCAGCGGGGGGCCATGACCGGGGTAGCCGCCGGACTGGGGGCGGGCCTGGCGGCGGACTTCTGTTCCGGCCGGGGCGGCGTCCTCTTCGGGGCGGCCTATGGTCTGGCGGGCCTTCTGGCTGGGAGCCGCAGTAGCGGAAGGCGGATCTGGGCGGCGCTGGCATTCTGGGGAGCGGCGGCTCTGGCCGCCCTGCCGGCGGGCCTCTCCACGCCCCTGCTGCCGGAGGCCGCGGTGGGAGCGGTCCTGTTTTTGATGCTGCCGGGCCGAGCCTTCGGCGGCAAGCGGGTGATGCGGGGAGAGACACCGGAGTTTCCCGCCGCGCTGGAGGGGATGCGCGCCCAGCTGACCCGGATGGCCGCCGCTCTGCGGGCCCTGTACGACAGCATGGGCAGGGCGGCCCCGGTGTCCACGGAGGAGAACCCGGCGGTGGTCTTTGACCGGGCGGCAGAAAAGGTGTGCCGGGGCTGCGCCCTGTGCGAGCTCTGTTGGCAGAAGGAGTACACCGGCACCTTCAACGCCCTGAACGACGCCACGCCCTTCCTGCTGGAGCGGGGGCGCGCGCTGGCCAAGGACTTTCCCAGCTACTTCGCGGACCGGTGCATCCACCTGCCGGACTTTCTCACCGCCGTCAATGGGGAGCTCTCTGCATTCCTGCTGCGGCGGCAGTACCGGCGGCAGCTGGAGGAGACCCGCCGCAGCGCCAGGGGCCAGTACGCCCAGCTCAGTGAACTGCTGACCGCCACCGCTGCCGGTTTGGGGGAGGTCCGTGCCACAGCAGGGGAGGCGGATCTCTGCCGCATTGGCGCGGCCCTGCGGCCCAAGGAGGGGGAGACGGTCTGTGGGGATACGGTGGTCTCCTTCCGCACGGAGGGGGGCCTCCTGTGCCTGCTGCTGGCGGACGGCATGGGCAGCGGAGAGGCAGCCCGGCGGGAGTCCGCCCTCACCTGCCGTCTGTTGGAGCAGTTTTTGCAGGCGGGCATCGAGCCGGAGGCGGCCATGAAGACCCTGAACGCAGCCATGGCCCTGCGGGGCGCGGAGACCGGAAGCTTCACCACCATTGATCTCATCACCTGCAGACCGGAGACGGGGGAGGCGGCCTTCTTCAAATACGGCGCGGCCCCCAGCTATGTGAAGAAGGGGGGCACTGTCCGGCGGATCACCGGCGGGACCCTGCCGGCGGGTCTGCGGGGCGGGGCGGCGGCTCCGGATGTGACCCGTGCCACGCTGGAGCCGGGAAGCTTTGTAGTAATGGTCAGCGACGGGGTGGCAGACCCGGGCCGGGACGAATGGCTTCAAAACCTGCTGGCCGGCTGGGATGGAGAGGATCCGCAGACCCTGGCGGGACTGATCCTCAGCGAGAGCGTCCGGCGGGAGAATCTTCAGGACGACTGCGGGGTTCAGGTGCTGTATCTCAGCCGGGAGAGCGGTGTGAAAAAGGTGTGAGAGGCGGTATAAATTTTCCCGCGCTGAGACAAAATGGAACCATCTAAATTCTGTGAGAGGCAGGAGGCGTAAAGCGGATGGTGAAAGGCATTTCCAGACGGGTCGTGGTGGTGGATTCCCCGGACCAGCGTTTTTTTGAGCAGGCGATCTTCATCGTGCGGAACGATGCGGCCGGCGAGGGCGTCACCGCCCGGGAGCTGGTGGAGGAGGCCCGCCGGGTGGCGCGAAACTATGCCGGCGGAGACCATGGGCGGTTCAGCCGGATCTGGCGGGATCTTTCCCCGGCGGTCTACACCCTGATGGGCGCTGCCGGGATCGGCTTGGTGTGGCTGACGGTGTGGCTGATCTGAAAACAGCGCGGAGTCCGATTCCGGACTCCGCGCTGTTTCATGGAGGATCAAAGGGCAGGGAAGGTGGGGACCCCGTCTGCGAAATAGGTCCGGGTGGCGTCTGCATCCGACTGGATCTGGGCCCGCAGGGCGTCCAGGGAGTCGAAGCGCACCTCCTGGCGCAGATGCTCATAAAACTCCAGCCGCAGCTGTTTACCGTACAGGTCCCCCTGGAAGTCCAGGAGACAGGCCTCCACTGTGATGTCCGAGCCGTTTTGAACCGTGGGGCGGGTGCCCACGTTGGTGACAGCGGCGTAGCAGGAGCCGTCCTCCAGTGTGGCCCGGGTGGCGTATACTCCGTGGCTCGGCACCAGCACATGAGGCGGAATGACGAGGTTGGCAGTGGGGAACAGTTGGGAGGAGCCGATGCCCCGGCCGTGGCGGACTGTGCCTGTCAGGGTGTGGGGGTGGCCCAGGAAGCGGTTGGCCCGGCTGATCTGCCCCAGCTCCACCAACCGGCGGATGTAGGTGGAGCTGACGGTGATGCCTGCTACCTCCACCTTGGGGATGATGTCACAGCCCAGGCCCAGCTGGGCGCACTTCTGCGCCAGCAGCTCCGGTGTGCCCTGGTTCCTGTGGCCGAAGTGGTGATCGTGTCCCGCCACCAGATGGACCGCGTGGTAGCGGCCCACCAGGATCCGGACAATAAAGTCATCCCAGGGCGTGGTCATCATCTCGCGGTCAAAGGGGACCATCAGCACGTCCTGAATGCGGTACAGCCGCCGCACCAGGTCCCGCCGGTCCTCCGGGGAGTTGATGAGGGGACAGGGGACGCCGGTGACCACCTCCTTCGGCGGGCGGTCAAAGGTGAATACCGCGGGGGTACAGCCCCGCAGGGCGGCCTCCTCAGCGGCCCGGCGCAGCAGGGCGCCGTGCCCCAGGTGGACTCCGTCAAAAAAGCCCAGGGCAATGACTCGTTCTTTCATGGTTTACGCTCCAAAGAAATTCTTGATGGACGTCAGCGTTCCGCCCGCAGCCCGGGACAGGCACAGGAACTGCCGGTCCCGGCTGTATACGCGGTAGATGCCGTCCGGTGTGCCCGGCAGGGGGATGGGATTGCCGCAGCGGACCCGTTTCTCCAGCAGGCCGGATGTCAGAGGCAGGGCCGGGTACTCTGCGAAGAGGCTGTCCGTAGGCAGCAGGAGCGCTGTACCCTGTGCCTGGACTGCCTCCAGCGTCACTGCCTGGTCCAACCTGAAGCCGGCCGCCATGGTGCGGCGGAGGGCGTACAGCGTCCCGCCGCAGCCCAGCTGTCGGCCGATGTCATGGCAGAGGGTGCGGATGTAGGTGCCCTTGGAGCAGCGGCAGCGGAGCAGGTAGTCCGTTGCGCTCTCCTGGGCCAGTAGCTCCAGCTCGTAGATGGTGATGCGGCGGGGCTTCCGTTCCACGACCTGTCCCTTCCGGGCCAGGTCGTAGAGTTTCTGCCCGCCTACCTTGACAGCGGAGTACATAGGGGGGATCTGGTCCTGCTCTCCCAGAAAGCGGGGCAGCAGCGCTTCCAGTGCTGCCCGATCCGCCGTGACGGGACGGGTCTCCAGCGTGGTGCCGGTGACGTCCTGGGTGTCCGTCACCTGGCCGAGCCGCAGACCGGCTACATATTCCTTCTGGCCGTTCTCTGCGAACTCCACCCCGCGGGTGGCCTGCCCCACAAAGACCGGCAGCACCCCGGTGGCCATGGGGTCCAGCGTTCCGCCGTGTCCCACCCGCTTTTCGTGGAAGATGCCCCGCACCTTGGCGCAGACGTCCATGCTGGTCCAACCGGCGGGCTTGTCGATAATCAGGATACCACTGGGCATAAAAACCTCCTCAAGGGCAGCAGAACGCGGCCCGCTCAGCGCTGATAGTCCGGCGCCACCTGCGCCACGGCAGCCAGGATTCGCTCCCTGGCCTCAGCCCAGGGGGCCTCCACCGTGCAGCCTGCGGCGGCCGCGTGGCCGCCGCCGCCCAGCAGCCGGCAGGCCTCCGTGGCATTAATCCGGGGACCGGTCCGCAGGGACATCTTCCACACATCGGGCCGCAGCTCCCGCATGGTGATGGCGCAGTCCACGCCCTCAATCTGGGGACCCAGAGCGGAGAGGTCCTCCGCATCCGTTTCCGAGGCGCCGATCCGCGCCATCAGGGAGAGGGGCACGGACAGCACCGCCACCCGGTCTCGGTCGTAAAACGTACAGTCGTTGAGGATGGCGGCCTCCAGCTGCATCCGCCTGCGGCTCTTGGTGCGGAAGAACACCTTGTTGACGGTCTGATAGTCGATGCCGGTCCGCAGCAGCGCGGCCGCCACCGCATGGGTCTGGGCAGTGGTATTGGCGTAGGCAAAGCAGCCTGTGTCCGTGGAGACGGCCACATACAGCGGAAGGGCCATCTCCGGCGTGATGGGGCCCAGATCGGACAGAATGTCGTAGATTAGCTCTCCGCACGCGGCGGCTTCCGGCCGGACGATATTCTCTCGGCCAAAGGACTCAAAAGAGGGATGGTGGTCAATGGCCAGATCCACCCGTTCCGCGTATGGTCTGGCGTTCTCCGGGAACAGGCCCACCGTGGCGATGTCCGTGGACACCACCTTGTCCGGTGTGAAGCCTTCCGGCGCCTCGTAAGGGCGGAAATAGGGGGCGGTGGTGTCTGTCAGCTCCGGATTGGGCAGCAGAAACGCCGCCTTGCCCAGAGACCGCAGTCCTGCGCACAGGGCTGCGGCACAGCCCACCGTGTCCCCATCCGGGCGGACATGGGTGAGGATCAGAATATTGTCAAAGGTCCGCAGCAGCGCCGCGGTCTGGGGGACCGTCAGCATGCTCATTCCTCCGTTTCGCCGGCGTCCGGGTCGTCCCGGGCTTCATCCTGCCGCTCCACCTGGCGCAGGATCTCCAGGATGTGGGCGCCGTGCTGGATGGAGTCGTCGGCGATGAACTGCAGCTCCGGCGTGTATCGCAGCTGCAGGGCCCGTCCCAGCTCCCGCCGCAGGAAGCCGCCGGCGGATTTCAGGCCCTTCAGCACGTCTTTCTCCTGGTCCTTGTCCAGAACACTGATATAGACCCGGGCGTATCGCAGGTCGCTGGTGGTGTCCACCCGGGTGATGGATACCATACCCACCTGGGAGACACGGGGGTCCTTCAGACGGCGGAGCTGGTCCGCCAGCTCCCGCTGGATCTCCTCGTTGATCCGGCCGATTCGATTGCTTGGCATAGAGAGATACCTCCTTATGGGAGTTCATTGGAATTGCGCTTGGTTGGAGCGCTTATATGGTCAGGGTAATGCAGGTCTGCTCCCGCTCCTCCATCTGCACCAGGGCGTCGGCGTCCAGATCTGCCAGCGGGCCCGTCAGGCGAAAGGCCCGGACCCGGATATCGCTCACCCACAGGTTCCACAGCTCCACCTGTTCACCGGGAATGCAGCTCTGCCGCAGATAGTCCCGCAGCAGGGCGGCGTCCTGCTCCGTAGCACGCAGGTCCAGCTCATAGCGATGGGGTTTCATGGACAGCTCCAGGTTGTCCACCGCAGGGCGGTAGTAGACATGGGGCTGAACAGAAAATCCTTCCTCCTCATACCGCACGCCGCGGTGGAAATAGACCCGGCGGGTCTGGGCGGCATACAGCGGAAGGGGATGATCGGCGCAAAGCAGGATCACGCGGCTCATAGGCGCTCCTTCTGAAAAAGCAGGGCGGGCGTTTACGCCCGCCCTGCCGGCTATTGCAAGTATGGTTGATGATTGCGATCTGATGAGGCAGGCCCATTACCGGGGAAGCTGTTCATGGTAAACACCTCGATGATACCGCACGCCCCATGAAATGGGTTTCACAGGAACTCTGAATCAGACATCCTCGGCGGGCAGAGCCAACCGCGGCACGCTTGGGCGCACTGCCGTGCGGGGCCGCTCTGCGACCCGAAAGGGCGGCGGAGAGGCGGTATACAGCGTCAGGCCCAGCACATTACCGCGGAATCTCCTCCATGGTAAACGCCTCGATGATATCGCCCTCTTTGATGTCGTTGAACTTCTCCACGGTCAGGCCGCACTCGTAGTTCTCAGCGACCTCCCGGGCGTCGTCCTTGAACCGCTTCAGGGAGGCCAGAGAGCCCTCGTGGATCACGATGCCGTCCCGGACCACCCGGACGGAGCAGCTACGGACGATCTTGCCGTCCTGGACGTAGCAGCCGGCCACGGTGCCCACGCTGGAGACCTTGTAGGTCTGGCGGACCTCCGCGTGGCCCAGCACCACTTCCCGGTACTTGGGGGCCAGCATGCCCTTCATGGCCGCCTCGATCTCATCGATGCAGTCATAGATGACGCGATACATCCGCATATCCACGTTCTGGCGCACCGCGCCGTCCCGGGCGGCGGCGTCCGGCCGGACGTTGAAGCCCACGATGATGGCGCCGGAGGAGGCAGCCAGCATCACGTCGGACTCGTTGATGGCGCCCACGCCACCGTGAATGACACGGACGGTCACTTCGTCGTTGGACAGCTTTTCCAGAGAGGCCTTCACCGCCTCCACACTGCCCTGGACGTCGGCCTTGACGATCAGGGCCAGCTCCTTGCGTTCGCCGGCCTGGATCTGGTCAAACAGGTTCTCCAGAGAGACCTTCTGCACCGGTGCGGCGGCCTTGGCCTTCTCCTCGGCCTTGCGCTGCTCCACCAGCTCCCGGGCCATGCGCTCGTCGGCCACGGCGAAGAAGGGGCTGCCGGCAGAGGGCGCTTCGGAGAGGCCCGCGATCTCTACGGGTACGGAGGGGCCGGCCTGGGTGAGACGGGCGCCCTTGTAGTCCATCATGGTCCGGACACGGCCCACGGCGGTGCCGGCGATGATGATGTCGCCCTGCTTCAGTGTGCCGTTCTGCACCAGCAGAGTGGCCACGGGGCCCCGGCCCTTGTCCAGCCGGGCCTCGATGACGGTGCCCTTGGCAGACCGGTTGGGGTTGGCCTTCAGCTCCGCCATCTCAGCGGTGAGGGTCACCATTTCCAGCAGGTTTTCGATGCCGATCTTCTGCTTGGCGGAGATCCTACAGCAGATGGTGTCGCCGCCCCAGTCCTCTGGTACCAGGCCGTACTCCGTCAGCTGCTGAAGCACCCGGTCCGGGTTGGCGTTCTCCCTGTCGATCTTGTTGATGGCCACGATGATGGGGATACCTGCGGCCTTGGCATGGTTGATGGACTCCACGGTCTGGGGCATGATGCCGTCGTCCGCTGCCACCACCAGAATGGCAATGTCCGTAATCATGGCGCCGCGGGCCCGCATGGAGGTGAATGCCTCATGGCCCGGCGTGTCCAGGAAGGTGATGGGCTTGCCGTTCACCTGCACCTGATAGGCGCCGATGTGCTGGGTGATGCCGCCGGCCTCTCCGGCCGCCACAGAGGTGTGGCGGATGGTATCCAGCAGGGAGGTCTTGCCGTGGTCCACGTGACCCATGACCACCACCACGGGAGCCCGGGGCACCAGATCCTCCGCCTTGTCCTCGTGGTCGTCAATCAGCCGCTCCTCGATGGTGACGACAACCTCCTTCTCCACCTTGCAGCCCATCTCCTCGGCGATGATGGCGGCGGTGTCGAAGTCAATGATCTGGCTGAGGGAGGCCATAATGCCGTTCTTCATCAGGCACTTGACCACCTCTGCGCCGGTTTTCTTCATGCGGCTGGCCAGTTCGCCCACGGAGATCTCATCGGGGATCATGACCTTCACAGGGGCCTTCTTGGCGATCTCCAGCTGGAGCCTGCGCATCCGCTCTGCCTCGTCCTGCTTGCGCTTGTTGGAGAAGGTCATGCCGCCCCGGCGCTGGTTGTTGGTGCGGATCTTCTCCTTGCCGCTGCGCTGCTGCCGCTGCATCCGAGCGCCCCGCTCGCCGCCCAGATCCTCCAGCCGCTCATCATACTTGGCCAGATTCACGTCGCCGCCCTTGCGGGTGTCCACGATCTTCCGCTGGGGCACCCGGGACACCGGCTGCTGCGCCGCAGGCTTGGAGGCGGCGTTCTGCTGCTGGGGCTGCTGCCGGCCACCCTGGCTGCTCTGCGCGCTCTGGGCAGGCACAGACTGCCTGACCTGCTGGCCCTGGGCGGGCGCGGCGGCCTTGCCGGCGGGCTCTGGCTTTTTGGTGGCTGGTTCCTTCGCAGGCTCCTCCTTGTAGGTGTCGGCGAAGATCACCTGGATGCTGGAGACCGGATTGTGCTGCGTCAGGTATTCAAAGATCAGAGAGAGCTCCTGATCTGTCAGCGCCTGCATGTGGTTTTTGGGAGTCTCGGCGTATTTCGTCAGGATCTCCGTGATGGTCTTGGTGGGAAGGCCGAAATCCTTCGCCACCTCATGGACTCTGTATTTCTCAATACCCAATAGAAACACCTCGTTCTGCTCCAACCCGAGGGCTGGGAAATTTTTTCAAATAGCTGCCGCGGACACATGCCGCGGCGGCGCGGTCCGTCAGCCTTCCTTTTTCTTGCGGAAGGAGCCTTTGCCCTTTTTCACCGGGCGGCTGTTGGCGTATGGCCGCGCCTGTGCCTTCGGCTTGGGGCGAGCGTCCCTGGGGGGACGGGATCGGTATGGCTTTGCGCCGCGGGGACGGTTCCCGTCTGGCGCACGCTCCGGTGGCATTTCCGCCGGAGGTTTGGCCGCCTTTGGTGCAGGCGGCGCCTTTCGGCGGCGCTTGCCCTGGCGGAGATTCTTCTCATGGGCCGCCTGCTCCGCCCGGCGCTCCGCGGCCCGGCGGGCCTTTACATCCATCCGGTCCGCCGCGTCGGCGTACTGCTCCGGATCCAGCTCCGCCAGCCGGTGCAGCAGGGCGGCGGCCAGTCCCACGTCCGTCACCGCGGCGATGGCCACGGCCGTCCGGCCCAGGGCCCGGCCCAGTTCCGCCTTGGTGAAGGGGAGCTGGAGCCACAGGCAGTCACCGGCCTGGGCGAAGTGCTCGCACCGGCGGCGGGTGCCCTCCGCCGCGTCGGCGGCCAGCAGCAGCACCCGGGCGTCCCGGGCGCGGGCCACGGCCTCTACCGGCTCCTCGCCCACGGCCAACCGGCCGCCCCGCAGGCTGAGACCCAGCAGGGACAGAATGTTAAGCCGGTCCATCCGCACCTCGCAGTTCTGCCTCCATGGCGTCGTAGACCTCCGGCGGGATGGCGGTGTCAAAGGCCCGTTCCAGGGCCCGGGTTTTCCGGGCCTTCTGCAGGCAGGCCACGTCGTGGCACACATAGGCGCCCCGCCCGGGCTTCTTGCCGCCGAAGTCCAGGGACACGGTGCCGTCCGGGGCCTTGACCACCCGCAGCAAGGCCTTCTTATCCTTCATTTCCCGGCAGCCCACGCACTGCCGCTGGGGAATCTTCTTCACTTTCGGCATCTCATAGGCCGCCTTTCTGATAAACTGATCTTACTCCGCGTCCACGGGCTCCACAGCGGACGCTTCCGCCGTGTCCGCGGCCTCCGGGGCGCCCCCGGCAGGGGGCTCTTCCTCGTCGTGATAGCTCTCCGGCTTGATGTCGATTTTGTAGCCGGTGAGGCGGGCCGCCAGGCGGGCGTTCTGTCCCTCCTTGCCAATGGCCAGGGACAACTGGTCATCCGGCACGATGACGCGGCAGGCCTTGCCCTCGTCCGCCATCCACACATCCACCACGTCGGCAGGCGCCAGGGCGGCGGCGATAAACTGGGCCGGGTCTTCGCTGTACTTGACGATGTCGATCTTCTCGCCCCGCAGCTCCTCCACAATGCTGCCCACACGCTGGCCCTTGGGGCCCACGCAGGCGCCGATGGGGTCCACGTTCTCGTCGTTGGACCACACGGCCATCTTGGTGCGGCTGCCGGCTTCACGGGCGATGGATTTCACCTCCACGGTGCCGTCATAAATCTCGGGGACCTCCAGTTCGAACAGGCGCTTCACCAGGCCCGGATGGGTCCGGGAGATCAGCACCTGGGGCCCGCGGGTGGACCGGCGAACCTCCACCACATAGACCTTCACATGCATGCCTTCGGTCAGATCCTCGCCGGGGACCTGCTCACCGGCCATCAGCAGCGCCTCGGTAGAGTCGGTGCCGGTGCCGATCCGCAGGGACACATTGCCGTTGCGGGGATCCACACGGGTGACTACGCCGGTGAGGATCTCATGCTGCTTGGAGTTGAACTCATCATACACCTGGCCCCGCTCGGCCTCCCGCAGGCCCTGGATGATGACCTGCTTGCCGTTGCCTGCTGCGATGCGGCCGAACTCCACCGTGTCCACAGGGATGTTCACGATGTCGCCCACCTCGTACTTGGCGGAGAGCCTCTTGGCCTCCTCAATGGGCATCTCGTTGGCGGGGTCCACGTAGTCCTCTTCCTCCACCACGTTTTTCTGGACGAACATCTTCAGGTTCTGGTGTGCCTCGTCCACATCCACGATGACGTTCTCCACATCCGCGTGGTCCCGCTTGTAGGCGGTGGTGAGGGCCTGGACAATCTTCTCCATCATGAAGGACTGGGGGATGCCCCGCTCCTTCTCCAGCAGAGCCAGTGCCGCGAAGATTTCCGCGGGATTGAAGCCTACGGGCTCCTTCTGCTTTTTGCCTTTCATGTTGCTGATTCTCCTTGTTGATAAAATACGTCTTGTCGGGACGGTGATTGGTTAAAATTCCACCCGCAGGCGGATAAGGGCAGTCTCCTTCTTGGGGAAGACCAGATCCTGGCTGCCCACGGTGACGGTGACATCGCCGGTGGCCTCGTCATAGCCCTTCAGATAGCCGGCAAACTCCTTCCGGCCCTCCCGGGCCCGGTACAGCTTCACCAGCACGGGGCTGCCCAGAAACTGCTGAAAATCGGAGGGCCGCTTCAGCGCCCGCTCGGCACCGGCGGAGCCCACCTCCAGGGTGTAGCTGCCCTCGATGGGGTCGGCCTTGTCCAGCAGGTCGCTGACCTTCCGGGAGATCTCCTCACAATCCAGAATGTCCACGCCGCCCTCTTTGTCCAGCAGAATGCGCAGATACCAGGTGCCGGCCTCCTTGACGTACTCCACGTCCCAGAGGGTGCAGCCCTGTTCCGCGATAGCGGGAGCGGCCAGTTCCGCGGTCAGTTCAGTGATCTTTTTCATGGGAGGACTCCCTTCTTTTGGAAGTTTAAGCAGAGTTTGCCTGACCGAAAAAGGTCAAGAAAAAGAGCGGACCCCGCAGCCCACTCCACATACCTTACTCTTCTAACATACGCATCATAGCACAGATACTGGAAAAGCGCAAGCCTTTTCTGCCAGATTCTTTTCTAATATTGTATAAAAAAATCCGCCGGATATACGGCACAGCCGCAGATCCGGCGGTTTTCAGCGCCTGCGCAGCCAGCCGGCAGCACAGGAGAGCAGAAACAGCGCGAGATTTGCCGCCACCACAGAGGCTCCCACCGGCGTGGACAGCGTCCAGGAGGCCATGAGTCCCGCGCAGAAGCAGCACACCGACGTAACGGCGGCACATACCACCACGCCCCGGAAGCTCTTGAACAGCCGCATGGCCGTCAGCGCCGGGAAGATCACCAGGGAGGAGATCAGCATGGCACCCATCATCCGCATCCCCAGCACGATGGTCAGGGCGGTGAGAATGGCCAGCAGGGTGTTGTACCAGTCCACCCGCAGCCCCGTGGCCCGGGAGAAGCTCTCATCGAACGTCACGGCGAAGAGCTTGTGGTAGAACAGCACGAACAGGGCCAGCACCGCAAGGGACAGTACCGCAGACAGGGCCACATCCGCCCACGTCATGGCCAGGACGCTGCCGAACATGTAGTTGTCCACATCCGTGGTCATGCCGCTGGTGCGGGAGATGACGATGATGCCGACGGCCAGGGCCGACGCACTCATGACGGCGATGGCCGCGTCGCTGTTCCAGCGGGGATTGGTGGCCAGCCGCAGCAGGAAGAACGCCGCGAGGATCACCACGGGGATGGAGAAGTAGAGGGGAGTGAACCCCAGGGCCACGGCGATGGCCAGGGCGCCGAAGGAGACGTGGCTGAGGCCATCGCCGATCATGGAGTACCGCTTCAGTACCAGGGGGACTCCCAGCAGCGCGGCGCAGAGGCTTACCAGCGTCCCGGCGATCAGGGCCCGCTGCATAAAGGGATAGGTCAGCATCAAGGTCAGGCTCATTCCTCCACCTCCCGAAACCGCCGCCCCTGGGGGGAGGCCAGATAGTCTTTGACTGTGCCTAAAAAGTAGCTGCTGTGGCCGATGTGCAGCACCGTCCGGGCGCTGCGCAGGGCGGCCCTCAGATCGTGGGTCACCATCACCACCGCCATGCCCTCCTTCCGGTTCAGGTAGGAGAGGGTCTTGTACAGATCCTGGGCCGCGGCGGGGTCCAGGCCGGTAATGGGCTCGTCCAGGATCAGCAGGCTGCGGGCGGCACACAGGGCCCGGGCCAGCAGCACCCGCTGCTGCTGGCCGCCGGAGAGATCCCGGTAGCTCTGGTCCTTCAGCTCCAGAATCCCCAGCTTGCCCATGTTCATCAATGCCGCGGACTTCTGGGCGGCGGTGTAGAAGAACCGCAGCCCCTTCTGGTTCAGGCAGCCCGAGAGGACCACTTCATACACCGTGGCCGGGAAGTCCCGCTGGGCCCGGGTCTGCTGGGGCAGATAGCCCACGGCTCCCTGCCGCAGTTCCGGCGCCCGGAGAATCTCCCCGGACTGGGGGGAGAGGAGCCCCAGCAGGCCCCGCAGCAACGTGGACTTGCCGGAGCCGTTGTCCCCCACGATGCACAGGTAGTCCCCCGCCCGGATGGTGAGATCCAGGTGGGCCAGGACGCTCTGACCCTCATACCCCAGGGACGCGTCCCGGCAGACGATCAGCTCATTGGGCTCCATGGTGGTCCTCCTCTCCGGCGCAGACGTCGCACACCCCGGAAAACAGCGTCCCCCGGGGATCGATGCGGAAGTGGTGCTCCCGCTCCAGGTGGTCGTACAGGTTCTGCAGGCGGGTACAGTCCACATGGCGGATGCGGCCGCAGCGCTCACACTTCAGAAGAAAGCAATCCCGGTGGCCTTGGGACTGGCGGCCGCAGTACTGGTACAGGGCGCCCTCCTCGGTGTTGACCTTGTGGACCGCCCCGGCGGCCTCCAGCTTTTCCAGCTGGCGGTAGATGGTGGCCAGGCCCACCGGGCAGCCCTCCCGACGCAGGTCCTCCGCCAGTTCGGCGGCGGTGCAGGCGGTCTCGCCCCGGGCCTCCAGGCAGCGGAGCACCGCCTGGTGCTGTTTGGTGCTGTATGGCATCCAATGCCTCCTTTAATCTGAAAATGATTATCGTTTTCATATTATAGACCGCAGAGGAAAAAAGTCAAGAGCAGTTGCAAAAATCCGGCAAATAGGGTATGGTAAAAGAACAGCGTATGGTTGCGCAACAAGGCGCAAATTCACAAAAACTTTAGGAGAGAAGCAAATGAAAGTCTCACTGGTCATCATGGCGGCGGGCCTTGGGTCCCGCTACGGCGGCAGCAAGCAGGTGGACGGCATCGGGCCCCACAACGAGATCCTGATGGAGTACTCCATCTACGACGCCCTCCGGGCGGGGTTCAGCAAGGTGGTGTTCATCATCAAGCCGGAGATGGAGGAGATGATGCGCCGCCTGTGCGGGGATTATCTGGCGAGGAAGACCGCACTGGACGGCACGCCGGTGGAGGTGGCCTATGTCTTTCAGGACTTTACCTCCGTGCCGGACTTCTACCGGATTCCGCCGGAGCGGACCAAGCCCTTCGGCACGGTCCATGCCCTGCTGTGCGCGGCGGATGTGGTGCACGAGCCCTTCTGCGTCATCAATGCCGACGACTATTACGGCATTGACGCCTACCGCACCATCTATGACGAGCTGGTGAAGCTGCCTGAGACGGGAAAGGCCACCATGGTGGGGTATCTGCTGAAGAATACCGCCAGCCTCCACGGCACGGTGTCCCGCGGCGTGTGCGCGGTGGAGGACGGAAAGCTCCGCTCCGTCCGGGAGGCACTGAAGATCCAGCTGTATCCCGACGGCACGCTGCGGGATCTGGCGGAGGGCACGGACCTGTCCCCGGAGACGGTGGTGTCCATGAACTTCTGGGGGTTTGCCCCCAGCATCTTCCCCGCCCTGCGGGAGTACTTTGAAAACTTCCTCCGCACGGAGGCCGGGGAAAATATCAAGGCCGAGTGCCTGCTGCCGGTGATGGTGGGGGATCAGCTGCAAAAGGGCGCGCTGGAGGTGTCCGTCCTTCACTCCGCGGACAAGTGGTTCGGCATGACCTACCATGAGGACCGGGAGATCGTGGCGGAGGAGCTCCGCAAGCTCCATGCCAGGGGAGATTATCCGGAGAGCCTGCGGATGTGAGCATGCGGAGGTGCGGGAGATGAATCCGAACACGCCGGTGGGTTGCCCCCAGTGCGGGGGGGGCAGATGGACCTCTGGCAGGCGGGCAGGCGCCTGGCTCTGACGGGCCTTTTTGCCTCCGTCACCGACTGGATTGAGGTGGATATATACAGCTGCCCCGCCTGTGGAAGACTGGCCTTTTTCCGCACCAACTTTCTCCCTCAGCCGAAAAAACATGTGCCGGTGGAGCCGGAACCAACAGACGTGGACACCGCCGCCTTCTACGTTCCCGGTACGGGGGAGCTGGTCAAATGCCCGGTCTGCGGCAAGGAGCATCCCCGTGACGATGCCTTTTGCCCCCTGTGCGGGACCCGGCGGGATCAGCCCTGCCCCTGGTGCGGAAAATGGTTTCCGGCAGCACAGCCGGTCTGTCCCTGGTGCGGCCACGGCCGAGATGAGGAATAAGCGAAACCGCCAAGCGGCGGCCATGGAAACCCATGGCCGCCGCTGTTTTTCTGCTCAAAAAAAGCACTCCACCACATACAGCCGGGTACCTGCGCTGTTTACCAGCAGGTACAGCCGGTTGCGTTCATCCGTTGGGTGCGCCGCCGTGAAGCCGCGGCAGTCCGAAAAATCGGGCCGCTGGTCCGCCGGAACGGCCAGCAGATCCAGGATTTCGGTCACTGGCACTTCTGCGGACCTGACCGGCGTAGCTTCCTCTGTCAGGGTTTCCTCCAGCCCGCTGTCGTCCGCGTATGCCAGGACGTGATACCGCTCCCCGTCCCCGCTAAAGCTGGCGCCGCTGTCGGTCTCATACAGACAGCCCTCGCTGGCGGGGAGCTCCAGCTCCCAGTTGAGCTGAACGGTTCTGACATAATCGCCGCTGCCCCAGAAGATCATCAGGACCGACAGAACCAGCAGGACCGGCAGTGCCAGCAGCCCGCCCATCAGCTTCCACATGGACTCACCTTCTGCCATGCAACTGAGACCTCCACCGTGGACGGCACGGTGTTCTCCATCCGGTCATAGGCGGCCTTGTAGCCGATCAGATAGAACACCCCGGCGATCAACATGCCGCAGAGCAGCAGGCACACGATCCAACCGGCCGACGGCCTGTTCACTGTGGATTCCTCCCCTCCGGCGCGGCGTCAGCCGCCAGAACTGTCCAAAGTGCCTCGTCCCCCTGGTAGATGCCCGTATAGGGCTGCTCCAAACAGCAGATGCCGTCCGCCTCGTAGACGTACAGAACGCTCCAGTCCGGCGTCTCGCCGGTGCCCAGCTCCACCTTTACCGCACCGGTTTGGTCCGGCGCGTCCTGCACGCTCTCCATGCCGGTGGAGACAGCCTCTGCCGCCTGTTGGAGAAATTCTCCGATCCAGTCCCGGTCCGTGTGGAGCGTCACCGCATCTCCTGCCGTTACCCGGATGGCAGTGACCTCCGCCGCCTCCGGGAGGACGATCCGGCCCGCCCTGCCGCAGGCTGTTACGGCCAGCGCAAGCCCCAGGCACCAGGCGGCCAGCCGCAGATAGCGCTTCATGCCCGGCCCCCTTACGCGCCGCCCCGGCTGGCCAGCCAGGCCGAGAGGCTCCAGGTCCGCCAGTCGGCGCAGTCTGTTCGGGCCTCCTGCCGCCGCTGTTCCAATAGGATGGACAGGCGGGCCGTACCGATGGCGTCCCAGTCCCCATACGCTGTGCAGACCATGTCTCCGTCCAGCCGCTCCAGCTGGGACAGGGTGTCATAGGAGAGGTCATAGAGCAGGTACTCCGCGTCCAGCACCCCGCTCTCCCCGGAGAGGTAGCGGTCCACCTGATCCTTTGCCACCAGGTAGTCCACCGGCACGCAGTTGATGACCAGCCACCCCGCCAGGGCCAGGGGAAACACCACCCGACAGAACCGGAAGTCTGGCCGCCGCACCTTCCAGGCCGCAGCCAGCAGAAAGGCCGCCATCATCCCCATGCCCCAGTAGGTCATGCAGCGCTTGAAGGACAGGCCGTACACATCCACATACAGCGTCATCCGCCAGGCGGCAGAGAGGAGCAGGAGCAGGCTCTCCGCTGTCAGCAGGGCGGAGAGGAGGCGGACTGCCCGCCAAGCGCCGCCCTCCCGGCGGGACCACTGGACCGCAGCCAGCAGAAGCGTCAGGTTCACCACTGTCACCCCCACCATCTGGAAGAAACCGCTCCGGGCCCACTCGGCATAGGAAAGGCCCTTTTGGGCCAGGTACTCGGCTCCGCCGAAGAGTCCGGCGGATTGGACGCCCAGGAACAGCAGGTACAGCGCCGCCACCGCCGCCAGCACGATGGCGAAGCCCAGGCCGTCTACCCCGCCGCGGGCTGCGGCTCCGGTCCGTTTCAGGGGTGTGGGGCGGCGGAGACTGTACAGCAGACCGAAGAGGAAGGGGGTCATGACGCTGGCCAGCAGGGCCTTCCAGACCGCGTCCGTGAAGTGGAGGGAGACAAAGGCCCGCAGGTCCGCCGTGGCGGCGGCGAACAGCGCGTCGGCGGAGGCCAGAACGGGCACCAGTACCGCCAGCAGCGCCAGGGCGCCGGCCGCCCCCAGCAGCAGGGGCAGGACCCGCCGGGCGGCGCCGTCCTTTTTCTGAGGCCAGGCGGTGGCCAATGCTGCCCCCAGATGGCCGAAGAGGCCCCACAGCAGCAAACAGAGCCGCTCCCACAGCATGGAGGGACGCCACCAGGGCAGAAATTGTCCGCCGGAGAGGCCGATGGCGTGGACGGGCAGCAGGGCCAGCAGGGCCAGCAGATTCCACGCCCGGAAATACCAGTTGGACCCCAGGGCCAGCGTGGCGGCCAGGGCCAGATTCACCGCCAGCAGAACGCGGCTCTCCCAGGTGTTCAGCAGGGGGCGGCCCAGGTAGAGCCCCAGCAGGCCGTACCAGACGCAGACGGAGGCGGTCAGTCCCGCGGTGGGGCCGCTCCAAAGCAGCGTGTTCACCAGCAGAAGACAGAAGCAGAAGGCCAGCGGCAGAAGCAGTCGCTCTCGGGAGGAGATCACATAAATTTTCACCGCATTTTGCGTAAGCTTCGCCGGCCCTCCCGCCGGCAGGGCTTTTTCATGTTCATTCATAATGGGTTCTCCTTTTTTGGGGCTGTCTCCACAGCAGGGACAGTCAATGCACGTTACGTTCGGTCTCTGGCGGCAAAGTGGTGGCTCACCACGGCCATGGTTTCAAAGATCAGCGTTATCACAAACAGGATCCGGCCGGCGATAGCTGCGCCGGAGGCCTGGACCAGGGCCGTTTCCAAATCACCCGCCACGGTCTCCAGCTGCACGGCGAAGAGCTGGGACAGCAGGGCCAGGGCGCAGGCCATCCCGCCGCCGGCCAGCTTCCAGCCGGAGCGGTCCCTCTCAGGACGGAGAAAGGACCACACCGCCAGCACCCAGCCGGTAAAGCCCGTCAGCAGGCTGACCGCATTGCAGAATGGGGCATCAATCATGCGTCCACCTCCTTGCGGAAACCGGAGTTGTCCGGGGAACTGTCTTGCCTGGGCGGGACACACACCAGGGGCAGCAGAAGCAGGTAGAGGAAGAGTGGATACAGCCAGGTACGGCTGCCCAGCGTCGCCAGCAGGCCCGGCGCCGGGCCGGTCTCCACAGCGTCAAAGGTGAGATTGGTGAACTGGAACGAGAGCCGCAGCGCCGCAATATGCAGCAGCAGGACCAGCGAGGCGCTGCCCAGGCAGAAGAGCTTCACCCGCTGCCGCTCCCGCAGATTGAAGAGCAGGAAGAGCAGGTGAAAGGCCATCAGCAGGAACGTAAACCCCAAAACATAGTCAAAGGGGTTGCACAGCCTGCCGAACTCGGTAAACAGCGAAAGCTGAAACATCGCGAGAAACCTCCAACAGTAAAGATTCCAAAAGCGCAGCCTTTATCGCGTCAGCATCAGAAGGAGTATCCGAAACGGCGTTATGAGATACCGCAACGGCCCCGGCGGCCTTCCGGGGCAGATCGGCAGACTGACCGCCGCCGGATACAATCCGCAGAAGATGTCCCGCAGTACACTGGGTCCCATCTTCCGCGATCTGCCCGGCTCCAGAGGCGGATCCCCAGAGATACCAGGGGCAGAAGGACACAGGGATCCACCCCAGCAGGAGGACCAATACCACTCCCGGCCAGGCGGCGCTGAAGAACGTGGGCGGGAAGAGCTGCGCCGCCAGCAGGGAAAATGCGGGGACGGCAGATGCAGGCCCGCTTTTGGCGGGGCGGAGCCGTGCGCCTGGCGGTCATGGTTCCGCCTCTTCGTCCGGCACGAACTCCAGAATGTCTCCCGGCTGGCAGTCCAGGGCGGCGCAGATGGCCTCCAGCGTGGAGAAACGGACGGCCTTGGCCTTGTTGTTTTTCAGAATGGACAGGTTGGCCAGGGTGATATCCACTTTCTCCGATAGTTGGGAGAGGGACATTTTCCGCTTGGCCATCATCACGTCCAGGTTGACTACAATCATGCCGTCACCTCAAATCGTCAGGTCGTTTTCCGCCTTCATCTCCGCTGCCCGGTGAAACAGCCCGGCCATCACCAGGCACAGAAGGCCCGCCATGGTGAAGAGGGGGATGAACAAAGCGGTGTAGGACAGCAATGCGGCGGCGCCATCCCGGCAGAGGGTGAAGGCGGTCCGGCCCAGGGCGCCGGCGGCGATCACAAAGCAGCCTGCGGCGGCCCGCTGGAGGTAGACGGCGTTCTTCGGGGAGAACGGCGTGCCGTCCGCCACAGAGGCCAGCAGACGGATGCCCTGGACCAGGATCACTGCGCCGCAGATGCCCGCCAAAAGCAGGAATAGAGCCAGGACCGCGGTCTCCGGGGACTTCCAGGCCTCTTTCAAAATGATTTCCAGCAGATTTCCCACCCCATCATCAAAGTCGTAGGCGAAAACGGCCAGGAGATGGTCAAAGCGCATGGAGGCCGGATTCTGAAAGCGGAAGTAGGCCAGGGCCGGTGTCAGGGGAAGCAGCAGAATGTCGCAAAAGATGAGGAAACCGCAGAGAAAAATCAACACATCCGCGATTTTTTGGGCAGCAGTACGAACCATGGCGTGGGCCTCCTCCTAAATGGTCAGGTCGTTTTCCGCTTTCATCTCCGTCGCCTGGCGGAACAGGGCGGACATCACCAGGCACAGCAGGCCGAACATGGTGAAGATCGGCACAAAGAGCGCGTTGTAGGTGGCCAGGGGGCGGAGGGACTGGTAAAACCACAGCCCCCAGATCGTCCGGAGCAGTGCCGCTCCCGCGATGCAGAAGGAACATACAGCCGCCCGTCGGAGGCTGACGGCATTCTGCGTGGAAAACGGCGCACCCTGGAGGATGGTGCCCAGCACCCGGAGCCCCTGGAGGAGAATCAGCGCGGTACAGATGCCGCAGATCACCAGGAACAGGGCGATTAGGGCGTTGGCGCCCTCGCCCCATATCCAGACCCAGGAGAGAAAAATCGCGGATACGCCTGCGGCGGTCACATCGTCCGCCTCCGGGTGGAACAGGTCATGCAGAAAGGTGCCGGCGCCGCCGAAGAGGTTTTCCGCGTTGACCATGACGGAGGCGGGAACCAGCAGCAGAGCCAGGACGTTGAGCAGTAGGGCGAAGATCAGCAGTACCCGGAGCACCCGGGCGAGTATTTGCACAGTACTGTTGGACATGGTCGCTTTCCTCCTTATGCGTGAGAATGGGCCCGGCTGGCCGGACGGGGACGCAGCAGGCACAAGGCCCAGATGCCGCAGAACTGCAGGAGAAGCGCCAGCAGGATCTGGAGCGCGGAACCCTCTGTCCAGAGCCACACCCAGCACCAGGCACAGAAAATCAGGAACCGAAGCAGCCCCTTCCAGAAGGGCACATAGTTCTCCACCGCGCCTGTCAGCTCCGGCAGCCATTCGCTGCCTGTCAGCACCAGACTGGGAACGCAGAACAGGGCCGCCAGAAGCAGCAGCGCCAGCAGAACACGCCAGAGACGGCTGGACGGCATAGGAAT
>NZ_JAOQKG010000009.1:34194-71684 GCF_025567605.1 Oscillibacter acetigenes
TCCGGAAACAATTTGCGCGGCGGTCATCCGCCGTACTGCCAGTGGGCGGGATCGGGATCTGTCTCACTGCTGTCTGGCCAAGTCAGCGCATCTCCGCTCTCATCGAGAATGTAGGGCACATCCTGGGAGACCGTGACCCGTCCATAGATATCCGTCACCACGGCAGCCACCTGTACCGTATCCGCAGGCGTGAGGGAGAGGCGCAGCTCCGGCAGCTGGTAAAAATCAAATTCCTCAAAGCCGTGGAAGCTGTCAGGCTTTTCACAGGGCTCTGCCCAGGCTGCCAGTTTCTGATTTTTGAACAGGCCCACCCGGATATTTGCCACGGCCGCGGTGAGAGACGCATCAGCCGGTGTCATCTCACGGATATAGACATAGCGCTCGTGGCTGGACGCATTCAGGACCAGCGTGCTGTCCTCCAGATCCATCCACATGAGATCGCTGTTGACCTCCACTTGCGGCAGAGAGTCGCTGTACAGCCCCTCAAACTGGTCCAGCAGCTGGGTCTGGCGGGTGCCGTCCGGCGGGACCAGCAGCGCCGAGAGGGTGATATGGTCCGTCAAGGGGACGGAGAGTGTGGCGGAGAACCGTTGGTTGGGGCCCTCTTCTCCCACACTGCCCAGCCGGTCGCTGGCAGTCTCGCCGTTTTCCGCCAGGAACTCCACAGCCATTCCCTCCACATAGGTCTTGGGGACAGCATAGGCGGAGAAGGTGACGGTGTTGGCGGCAAGGTCCACGGCTTCCAGCTCCACACCGCAGTCCGCCACCAGGCTGTTCTGGGCCTTCAAGATCTCCTCCACCCGGTTGGAGAGGGAGCCGATCTGGCCGTACACACTGGACTCCACCCGGTAGAGGCTGTTCTGCAGATTTACATACTGGCCGTTCATTCGGTCCAGACGGTCGAAGAGGTGGAACAGCACCAGGCACAGCGCCGCTGCCGCCAACACCCAAGGCCAGCGGCGGCGCTTCCGGGGCGACGGCTGGGCGGCAATGTAGCGGCCTGCGATCTCCTCCACCATCTTCAGCTGGGCCTCTGTCAGCCCGCCGCCTGTTTCAGCAGGAGCGGCATCCGCCTCCGGCGGTTCCTCCACGCCCAGCAGCCATCCCACAGAGACGCCGAACAGGCGGCTGAGGGCGATCAGCTTGTCGACCTCCGGCAGGGCGGAGTCTGCCTCCCATTTGTAGATGGACTGGCGGGAGACGCCCAGCTTGCTCCCCAGAGCCTCCTGGGACAGCCCCAGCTCCTTCCGCTTCTGCGCGATGCGCTGCCCAATGGTCACATCCCTCGCCTCCTTTCGCCGTCAGACTAGCAGACAGCCTGCCCCCAGGCCACCAACTGGGGAGTGGAAATCTGTCAACCCACGGTTAGCAGAGGAGAAAAGCCCTTGCGTCTCAATGGATTCAGAGGGCCTTTTCGTAGCAGTTGAGATTCTCCCGCACAAAGCCCATGAAGAAGAACTCCGCCGTTCCGGCGTAGCGGTAGCCCAGGGAGGGGTACAGGCGGTTGGCGGGCAGGTTCCCCTCCCAGGTGTCCAGCCGGATGACGGTACGGCCCTGGCGGCGAGCCTCCGCCTCACAGAAGGCCACCATCTGTCGGGCATATCCCCGGCCGGAGCAGGAGGGACGGATGCACAGGGTATGGATCACCCCTACCTCCTCCGCAGCGGCGGGGATGGTCCAAGGGATGGCGCCGTACTCCGGCAGCTGGACGCTGTTCAGGTTCACCACGCCCCAGAGGACGCCGTTCTCCTCGCCCACGTAGAAGGTGCCGGCCTCCAGGGCCTGGCGGGCGGTGTCGATGGTGGGGTATTTGCCCCGCTGCCAGTTGGTATAGACGGGGCCCTGTGCCTCTCGGTCCAGGATCTCCTCATAGATATCTGCGGCCTGAGACAGGTCCGCGGGGGTGGCGAGTCGGATCATGGCGATTCTCCTTTTTGATGTAGTGGCGATGGGAAAAGCGAGGCGCGCTGGGGTCAGCGCGCCTCGCGGGGATGATCGGGGATCACGGGGTGTCCTTGGGCGGCTCAGACGGAGTGGAACCGCTCTCCTGGGGGGCGTCTCCGCCGGAAGGGGAGGGATCGGACACCGGGTTCTCCGGCTGTCCCTCCTGGGCGGGCTCCTCGGGGGATTCGATCTTCTGGGAGATCATGTGCACCTTCTTGGCAGGGGCCTCAATGGTCTCGGGAGAGGAGGGGCGGAACGCCTTGTCCTCTGCGCGGGTGGAGGCGTAGGGGTTCTCCACCAGCTCCGGGTCCCGGCCCTCGATGATAGCCACCATCTCTGCGCCGGTGATGGTCTCCTTCTCCAGCAGGTAGGCCACGACCTTGTCCATGTCCTCCCGGCTGGCCTTGATGACCTCCACGGCCTGCTGGTAGCACTGGTCCAGGATGTCCTTCACCGCCTGGTCCATCCGGGCGGCGGTATCCTGGGCGCAGTCCATGCCGTAGCCGCCGTCCAGGTATTGGTTCCGGCGGGAGGCCAGCGCCATCATGCCGAACTCGTCGCTCATGCCGAACATGGCCACCATGTTCCGGGCCACGTTGGTGGCGTCCTGAATATCCTGGCTGGCGCCGTTGGTCATGGTGTTCATCACCACTTCCTCGGCCGCCCGGCCGCCCATGGAGACCATGATCTTGGCCATCAGCTCGTCGCGGGTGCGCAGTTCGGTCTTGTCCTCCTCTGGCATCAGCAGGGTGTAGCCCAGAGAGCCCTGGGTGTGGGGGACGATGGTGATCTTCTGCACCGGCTCGGTGTTTTTCTGCTTGTAGGCCACCATGGCGTGACCGACCTCGTGGTAGGCCACCAGCTTTTTCTCAAACTCGGTGAGGACGCTGCCCTTCTTCTCCGTGCCGGCAATGACCAGCTCGAAGGCGGCCAGAAGATCCTCCTGGGTCACCAGCTTGCGGCCCTTCCGCACGGCCCGCAGGGCCGCTTCGTTCACCAGATTGGCAAGGTCCGCGCCCACGCAGCCCGCAGTGGCCAGGGCCACCTTTTTCAGATTCACGTCCTCCGCCAGCTTGATGTTGCGGGTGTGGACCTGCAGCGTGGCAATGCGTCCCGCCAGGTTGGGCCGGTCGATGGTGATGCGCCGGTCAAACCGGCCGGGCCGCAGCAGCGCCTGGTCCAGCACCTCAGGCCGGTTGGTGGCGGCCAGCAGAATGATGCCCTTGGTGGGGTCAAAGCCGTCCA
The DNA here is from genome assembly GCF_025567605.1 of Oscillibacter acetigenes. Taxonomy (NCBI): domain Bacteria; kingdom Bacillati; phylum Bacillota; class Clostridia; order Eubacteriales; family Oscillospiraceae; genus Oscillibacter; species Oscillibacter acetigenes. The sequence continues at coordinate 37,384 of NZ_JAOQKG010000009.1, forward strand.
TCTCCGCCAGCAGCTGGTTCAATGTCTGCTCCCGCTCGTCGTTGCCGCCCATGCGGTTGTCCCGGGATTTGCCGATGGTGTCGATCTCGTCGATGAACACGATGCAGGGGGCCACCTTGGCCGCCTCCTTAAAGAGGTCCCGGACGCGGCTGGCGCCCACGCCCACGAACATCTCCACGAAGTCGGAGCCGGAGATGGAGAAAAACGGGACGTTGGCTTCGCCGGCCACAGCCTTGGCCAGCAGCGTCTTGCCGGTGCCCGGAGGGCCGACCAGCAGCGCGCCCTTGGGGAGCTTCGCGCCGATCTCCGTGTACTTCTGGGGGTTGTGCAGGAAGTCGATGATCTCTGTCAGGGACTCCTTGGCCTCGTCCTGGCCGGCCACATCCTTGAAGGTGACGCCGGTGGACTTCTCCATATACACCTTGGCGTTGGCCTTGCCCACGCCGCCGATGCCGCCCATTCCTCCCATGCCGCCCTTTTTCGCCATCCAACGCATGACCAGGGAGAACATCAGGAAGATCAGCACAAAGGGCAACACGTAGCTCACCAGCATGGCCAGCACCGGGTTCACCGGGGCCTGATACTCCTTGTCGACGCCCTCCACCCCATACTCGTTCAGGAAATCAATGACGGCGTCATTGGACTGGATCCGGACAGTGAACAGCTCCAGGTGGGCAGTCTGCTCCTGCCCGGCGGCGTCCATATAAGTGTAGCCGTCCTCCGTCTTGGTGTAGACGGTGCCGTCCTCAGCGGTGTAGGAATACCCCTCCTCAGGGGTTATCAGGAGGATATCCTCCGCGTTGTCGAATTCCACCCGGGCCACCTGGCCGCTCTCCACCATCTCCTGGAACTCTCCGTATTCCACGTTGATGGAGGAGGCCTGGCGGCCAGTGCTGCCGATGACGCTGCTGGCATAGCTGAAGATGATCGTCAGCAGAAGGGCCCAGCCCACCAGAGAGGCCACGCCCCGCCAGTTGCCGCCGGGCTTGTTGTTTTTGTTGTTCTTATTGTCGTTTGGGTTCATGTATGGAACTCCTTTCAGGGGAAAACCTGTCAATACCCGGAGGATAAACGGGACCGCCCCGGTCCCGCCTGTGCCGGAGACGGGGGTGCGGTCCGCTGCCCGGGGGCGTCCAGCCCTGTTTTCAGACAGTGCCGAAGCCTTAAAATGATTTATAAAGTATATCACAGAAGCCGCAGGCCTACAAGGACAAGGAACCGGTTTTCTATAAATTTTCTGTGAATTCCACTTTCCAGACTCCCGCCCCTATGCTATACTACCTCTTGAATGCGAAAATACTCAGATTGAGGGAGAAGTTATGGAAGAACGGAGAAAGCAGGACCTGACTGCCGAGGCCGACGGCATCATCGAGGGGCGCAACGCCGTCATTGAGGCCCTGCGGGCAGGGGAGACGATTGACAAAATTTACCTCCAGAAGGGAGAGACGGACAAGACCCTGGGACATATTGCCTCCAAAGCCCGGGCGGCGGGCGTGGTGGTGGTGGAGGCGGACCGGCGGAAGCTGGACGCCATGAGCCGCACCCATGCCCACCAGGGCGTCATCGCCCTGGCAGCGGTCCGGGAGTACGTCAGTGTGGAGAGCATCCTTCAGGCCGCCCGGGACAAGGGCGAGGCCCCCCTGCTGGTGGTGTGCGACGAGATCTCCGACCCCCACAACCTGGGGGCCATCATCCGGACCGCTGAGTGCGCCGGGGCTCACGGCGTGGTGATCCCCAAGCGCCGCAGCGCGGGCCTCACCGCCGTGGTGGCCAAGACCTCCGCCGGAGCGGTGGCCCACGTGCCGGTGGCCCGGGTGCCCAACATCCCCGCTCTGCTGAAGGATCTGAAAAAACAGGGGGTGTGGGTCTTCGGCACGGCGGCGGACGGCACCACGGCCCTGTACGACGCGGATCTGAAGGGACCCGCCGCCATCGTCATCGGCAGCGAGGGGGACGGCATGACCCGTCTGGCCGCCGAGAACTGCGACTTTTTGGTGAGTATCCCCATGCGGGGGAAGCTGAATTCCCTGAATGCCTCCGCCGCCGCGGCGATCCTGCTGTATGAGGCGGTGCGCCAGCGGATGGCCTGAAGGGCCGGGGACACAGCGGAGAGGAAAGGGGCAGCATGGCTTCCAAAGACGAGAGAGAGTTTGATAGCGGTCTGACCGGGGGCACGGATGTCCCGGCGTTGGAGGAGGACTTCTCCCTGGAGGAGATCCTGGCGGAATACGGCGCAGGCCGGGAGCAGCGGCTTATGGAGGCCGTGGAGCAGGAGGCCCGCCGGGAGACGGAGCCGGCCGCCCCTCCGGCGGAGGGCGGCGCGAAGAAGCCGCCTCTGCAAACGGAGGCGCGGCCGCGTCCCGCCCCCCAGGTGACGGAAAAAACAGCTCCGCCCCAAAAGCCGCCCGCCCAGCCGGAGGACCTGCTGGAGGAGCTGCGGCAGGATCTGCCGCCCTCTCCCCACCCCATCACGCTGGAGGATGTGGTGGGCAGCACCGTGGACGCGGTGATGGAAGAGGAGGCTCAGGAGCCCCTGCTGCGGCCCCGGCGGGGCCTGTTCTCCCGGAAGCGCCTGATGGAGACGGAGGAGCTCTACGCCCCGCCGGAACCGGAGGAGGCGCCGGAGGAGATCCCGGAGATCGACACCATCGGTCCGGAGCCGGAGCTGGCTGAGGCGGCGGCGGACTACCGGGCGGAGGCCAAGCGGCGCAAGCACCCTATCCTGGCAGCGGTACTGATCTCGCTGCTGCCGGTGATCCCTATGGGGATCGAGGCCTACGGCTATGAGATCCGCTACTGGACCGGCGACGCAGCCGTCCAGAGCGGTGTGCTGCTGGCGTGCCTTGCGGCGGTGGCCGTCCTGGCCCGGCAGGTATTCGCCAAGGCGTTCGGCTCGCTGCTGCAGAAGCGATGCACCAGCGAGCTGCTGGCGGTGGTCTCCGCCGTGGTGATGGCGGCGGACTGTGTGGCCCGGCTGGTGCTGCCGGAGCGGAGCGCCGTCCCCTGCTATGCCCCGGTGGGGTGCCTCGCCCTGGTGTTTGCCATGTGGGGCGGAGCCCGGGAGAGCCGGGGACTGTGGGACACCTTCCGCATGGCCGCCACGGATGACGAGCCGCCTTATCTGGTGACGGAGACGGAGAAGGGGGCCTGCAAGCAGGCGGGTTCCGTCCCCGGCTTCTACACCACCGCCCTGCGGGAGAATACCGCCGCCGTGTGGCAGAACGCGCTGATGCCGGTGGTGCTGATGGCCTCCATCGTGTTTGCCGGGCTCAGCTCCCTGGGCCAGGAACGGGGGGACGACTTTTTGCTGAACTGGTCTGCCATCCTGGGGGCAGGCACCACCTTTGCCCTGCCTCTGTGCTGGGGGATGCCATTCTCCCGGCTGGCCCGGCACTTTCACAAGGCGGGGTGCGCCGTGGCGGGCTGGTGCGGTGCGGAGAAGATCAGCCGCAGGCGGGCCATGATCCTGACGGACGGAGACCTGTTCCCGCCGGGTACGATCCAGCTCAACGGCGTAAAGGTGTTCGGGGAGGACCTGTCCCGGGTTTCCTCCTATGCCGCCTCTATGGCCCGGGCGGCGGACTGCGGCCTTCAGCGGTTGTTTGACGGCCTGCTCCGCAGCGAGGGCGGCCATTATGAGAAAGTGGACGATTTCAGCTTTTATGAGGAGGGCGGCTACTCCGCCACCATCCGGGGGGAGTCGGTATTGCTGGGCACGGCCTCCTTCATGCGGAAGATGGAGGTGCGCCTGCCCGGCGGCATCAACCTGCGGACCGGCATCTTCCTGGCCATGGACCGGCAGCTGGCGGCAGTGTTTGCCGTGAAGTACCAGCCCTCGGAGAACGTGGATTTCGCCCTGCGGATGATGCGCCGCAGCCGCATCACGCCGATCCTGGCGTCCCGGGATCCCAACATCACCCCGGCCCTGCTGAAGCGGAAGTTTCACAAGGGCGTGAAGGTGGAGTTCCCCAGTCTGACGGACCGGGTGGCTTTCAGTGAGGCGGAGCTGGACCGGGGGATGCCCCGGGCCCTGCTGTTTCGGGAAGGACTGCTGCCCTATGCGGAAGCGGTGGTAGGCAGCCGCCGCCTGTGCAAGGCTGTGCGCCGGGCCACGGCGCTGTCCGTGCTGGGCAGCGTGGCCGGGACGCTGCTGTCCTTTTATATGGTGTTCCAAGGCGCCTATAATCTGCTGACGCCTCTGGCCCTGCTGGTGTTCCTGCTGCTGTGGGCGCTGCCGGTGTTGCTGCTGGCGGACTGGGCGGGCAGGTATTGAGCGCCGGTCATCTCGTTCGCAGCGGGATAAGATGACGCTGCGGGCGGAAGTCAACCGCATGAGCGGGGAGACCCACCACATCCGTGTCCCATGCAGGGCATTCTGCGGCATTTACCCCAAAAGACGGCGCCCGGTCCGGGATTTCCCGGACCGGGCGTCGCTGTATACAGAGGCGCCTGGAGCGCCTCCCGCGGTCAGCTTTGGTTTTCTATGATGTGGACATTCAGGTGGTTGTAGGTCATCTCCACGCCGTACTCCCGGAAGGCGTCCCGCAGGTGCTCCCCCAGAGCCAGATACGCGCCCCACCAGTTCTCCGGCGTAGCCCAGCAGTAGACGGTGTACTCGATAGAGCTCTCCTTGTATGCGGTGAGGTAGACGGTGGGAGCCGGGTCCTCCAGCAGGTTTTCCGTCTGCTCCAGAGCGCGCCGGCAGGCGGCCTTCACCGTCTCCGTGGGGGCGTCGTAGGAGGCGGTCACCCGCTGCACCACCCGCCGCCGCCCCAATACGGTGTAGTTGGTCATCTGGGAGGAGGCCAGCTCCTTGTTGGGGAGCATCACCAAATGCCCATCCGGGGTCACCAGCTTGGTGTGGTTCAGACTGATCTCATGGACCGTGCCGGCCACGCCGCCGACCTCTACATAGTCCCCGATGGAGAAGGGGTGGGCAGAGAGGATCACCAGCCCGCCGGCCACATTGCCCAGGATGTCCTCCGCCGCTAGGGTGACGCCCAGGGACCCCACGGACAGCAGCGCCACCAGGGAGGTCATGGGAATGTTCAGGCTCTCCGCCACGATCAGCACCGTGACGATATAGAGGATCAGCTTCACCCCGGCCAGCAGGTATTTCTGGATGCGCTCGTCCAGCTTCGTCCTAGCCAGCAGCCGCCGCAGCAGCTTGCCCAGCAGGTGGACGGCCACCAGGCAGATCAGCAGCGTGGCAGCGGCGGAGAGGACCGCCCGGAAGGAGAACTTGGCCAGCGTGTCTGTGAACAGGGAAGTGAGGTCCGGCATGCGCGGCGCCCCCTTTGTATCAGGATAGCAAAAGCATACCGGAAAGCAGCGGAAAAGTCAACGCCGCCGGGGCGCGGCTCCCGGACCCGCTTCAGTCTTTTTCATCTGCAGAAAGGGCGATTTGGCAGCGGGGCAGGATTGCATGCTCAAATGTATACAGTGTCTCCGCCGCAATGGTGCGCACAACGGCTGCCAGTACCTGGTCGATTTCGGCGGTATATATCCGCGTCAGCCCGTCCGGCAGCGGGGCGGCAATCTGCAGGGAATTTGCCGCTCCCCGGCGTAACATAGCCGCCTTTTCGTCCATGCCGGGCTGGACATGGGCGCCGCCCTCCTGGTTTGCCAGCAGACACACTACGCCCTTACGGTTCAAAAAGTGCTGCCGGTCAATCAGGAGAATGTCAATCCCATTCCACCAGGTCTTGAATGCCCGTTTGGCATATCGCTTTCCGGGTTCCAGAGACAGGGGCTGCACCGTCAGAACCGGAGGGACTTCTGGCTGGTGAATCATCTGGTACTGAATGAGCGGGGAGCGGACAAAATCGGTCCTCCCTTTATTGGGCAGCTCGCCCCGCACGGTGCTCAGACTGAGAAAATCCGGACAGCTGAATGCAAAACGCTTTGTAATTTGGGCCAGCAGGGAATCAGAATATTTTGTCTGGTGGAGCAAAAGCCGGAGCTTGGTCGCAATCTGCGCACCGTAAGACCAGTCTCCTGCATCGTAATGGAGGCATTCCTGCCTTAAAAATTTTAACTGGACGAGCAGATCGCTGAGCAATTCTGTCGGCGTCCGATCAACTTGATACGCTTTTTTATCGTTGTGCATATTTGGTGCACTCCTTTCGGCATGAATAGTTGGGATTCCTGCACTTTAAAACTCTACTTTCTCCGTGCAATAGCGCAGGAAGCGCGTCCGGACCACATTGCACGCGGCTTCATATCGCGTTTTTACCTCACGCTGTGTCAGATTTAATTCCTGCGCAATGGCCCGCAGCGACAGCTTTTCCAAAATCCGAGCCTCCAGAATCCGCTGGCTTGTTTCAGAGATGTCGGAGATGGCTTTCCAGAGACAATAGTACCGCTCTAGACGAATCAGGATCCACAGGGGATCCCAATCCCGCATCCGTCCGGTGGAGACTTCATAGAGCTGCCGGCGATACCGTAGGCCGGTCAACACCTGCCGACAGCGGGTGCGGGTAATGTTTTTGCTGTACCCGCCTACCCAGCCGGAGAACTGGCTGAGCCCCTGATATCGGTCCAGCTGTTCATAACAGAGGGCAAACGCCTCATCGGCAATCTCACAGTAATCATCAGGTCCCAGCACGCGGCAAAAATCCATCCCGTACGCGCACTGGTATACAATTTCATAGGCACTCTCATAAAGCGCCTTCCAAAGTTCGGGATCGCCGCTTTTCAGAAATTCCTGAACCTGTTGATAGTCTTGCTCCCGCCGACTGGTTCGATAGGGCTGATATTTCCAAATTTTTTATATTTCATCAAATTCACCTCCTTTCTGCCTCTCACAGTGGCGGCTTTAGGCGATCCTGTCAAGAAAAAATTTCGCCCGCCATGCAATAAAAGCCGTTGTCTGCGCGTTATCAGGGCAGAAGACACAAACAGGAACCATGAATCCGAAACAACAAGCAGGAGGAGCTTTTTATGAAAAACATGTCTGTGAAGAAGATCGTCGCCATGATCGTGGGTGCAGCTGCGGTACTGGCCGTCGCGGCCGTGGCCGCTGTGCTGGCGCTGCGGGTGGACAGTGCGGAGGCTCAACAGATCGCGCTGGATACCGTCGGCGGCGGGGAGATCGTCTCACAGGAGGTCAGTAGTGAGGGCCTTTGGAATGAGTACAGCTACGAAATCATCAACGGGGACACGTGGTACGACATCGAAATCAGCGGCTTCGGCTCCGTCACAGAGCTGGAGAGCGTCAGCAGCCAGTATCCCCGGGGCTGAACCGACGGCGGCTCTTGCACCCGGAGGGCGCCTTCTGTATAATGGCAGAGTGAACTGCGGCCCTGGGGCCGCCTGTACAGGAGGAATCACCCTATGACGGAAAAGGAGAAGATGCTGCGGGGAATGCTGTACGCACCCGCCCGTGATGAGACCCTGCTGGCGGAGCTGGCTGCCTGCAAGACTCAGTGCCAGCAGTTCAATCAGCGGGCCTATCAGGCGGAGGGCATCGAATCCGCCCAGATGCTGCTGCGCCGGCTGCTGGGCGCCGCTGGGGAAGGACTGCGGATTGAGCCGCCCTTCTGGTGCGACTACGGCTGGAATATCAGTGTGGGCCGGAACTTCTACATGAACCACGGCGGCGTCATTCTGGACGCCGGCGGCGTGACCTTTGGAGACAACGTGCTGGTCGGCCCCCAGTGTGGATTCTACACCTCCGGCCACCCCTTGGACGCGGCAAAGCGGGCCCAGGGGCTGGAGTACGCCTATCCCATCCGTGTGGGCAGCGGCGTCTGGATCGGCGGCGGCGTCCGCGTGATGCCCGGCGTCTCCATCGGAGACGGGGCGGTCATCGCCTCCGGCAGCGTGGTGACGAAGGACATCCCTGCCGGAGTCCTGGCTGCGGGCGTCCCCTGCCGCCCCATCCGCCCCATCACGGCGGCGGACCGGATGCTGCCCTGATCCGGCGGAGCAGCTGCCCTTCCGGAAAATTTCGGCCCGGGGTTGGAAACCTCTGCAGGATGTGCTATCATGGGGGCGCGGCCGGTGATGCTTCGGCCGCAGTGCAATCAAACGCGCCGCCGGCGCGTTGTCTGTGTGAACAGGAGGAAGCCCCATGATATTCTGCATGACCGTGGCAGAGCCGGACCCAGACGCGGATGCCGCCCTGGAGGACTGTATCGCCCGCATCGCCGGGGGAGACAAGGACGCTCTGGCGGATTTGTACAACCGCACCCGTCCTGCCGTCTACGGCTTTGCCCTGTCAATCGTCAAAAACGCCCACGACGCAGAGGATATTCTCCACGACGCCTGTTTGCAGGTGTGGAACGCTGCCGGCGGATACCGCAGGCAGGGCAAGCCTATGGCCTGGGTGCTGACCATCACCCGGAATCTGGCCATCAGCCGCCTGCGGGAGCACGGGCGGACGGAACCCCTGGTTCAGGAGGACTGGCAGGACCGTCTGGCGGACAATCCCGCCGTGACCCATGAGGACCGGATGATGCTGGAGGCCGTGCTCTCCGCCCTGAGTGACGAAGAGCGGCAGATCGTCACCCTCCACGCGCTGACAGGCCTGCGGCACCGGGAGATCGCCGCTCTGCTGGGCCTGCCGCTCCCCACGGTTCTCTCCAAATACAGCCGGGCTTTGAAAAAGCTCCAACTCGCATGGAAGGAGGCAGACTGACTTGGACGAACGTGAACTGGAACAGCGCCTGCGGACCGCCGTGGAGCACGCCGCTCCTGATCCGCTGGACCGCATCCTGGCCGCCTGCGGCCCGCAAGCGGGAACTGTCCTCCCTTTTGAGGCTCCGAAAAAGAAGCGCCGCTGGGCGCCCCTGGCAGTGGCTGCCGCCCTGGTGGTCATGTGCTGTGGTGCTTTCGGCATCAGCAGCTGGCGGGGAGCCAACGCCGTGGACTCCGTGGTGATGCTGGATGTGAACCCCAGCCTGTCCATGACCGTCAGCTCCAAGGAGCGGGTGCTCTCCGTCACCCCCTTCAACCAGGACGCAGAGGTTATCCTGGGCGACATGGATCTGACCGGCACGGACCTGGACGTGGCAGTGAACGCCCTCATCGGCTCCATGCTCCAAAACGGTTATCTCAGCGATATCCAGAACGCCATCCTGGTGTCCGTGGAGAACCAGGACGCCGCAAAATCCGCCCAGCTCCAGCAGCACCTGACGGATACCATCAACAGCGTCTTCCAGGGCGGTTCCCTGGAGGGGGCTGTCCTCAGCCAGACAGTGACGGAGAGCGCGGATCTGAATGCTCTGGCCCAGCAGTACGGCATCTCCGTAGGCAAGGCATCCCTGATCCAGGAGGTGATCGCTCAGGACAGCACGCTGACCTTTGCGTCCCTGGCACCCCTGTCGGTGAATGAGATCGCCTTGATCGCCGAGTCCCGGCATCTGACCACCCAGGCCGTCACCCAGACGGGCACCGCCAGCACAAAGGCCTATATCACGGCAGAGGAGGCCCAAAATGCCGCCCTGGCTCATGCGGGCATCGCCGAGAGCAGCGTGGCCCAGTTGGAGATCGAGTTCGACAGCGAGGACGGCCTGATGGTCTACGAGGTGGAGTTCTATGCCGGCGGCACAGAGTATGATTACGACATCAATGCCCGCACCGGTGAGGTGGTGAATTTCTCCCGGGAGGGCGGCATCTCCGGCGGAACAACCGGCAGCTCCGGCTCCTACATCGGCGAGGCGGCCGCCACTGCCGCCGCCCTGACCCACGCAGGCGTCAGCGAAGCGGACACCATCTATCTCCGCTGCTGGGTGGAGCACGACGACGGGCGGGCGGAGTGCTACGAGGTGGAGTTCCTGGCGGGCACCACGGAGTATCAGTATGAGATCGACCTCTATACCGGTGCCGTGCTGAAAAGCGAGCGGGAGAGCCACAGTGTCCCAGCATCCGGCAGCTCCGGCCCCCACATTGGCGAGGCGGCTGCAAAATCCGCTGCCTTGACCCACGCCGGCGTCAGTGAGAGCGACGCCTCCCGCATCCAGGTGGAGTTGGACCGGGATGACGGCCGGACCTTGTATGAGGTGGAGTTCCATGTGGGCCGGACGGAGTACAGCTATGAGATCGACGCCTCCTCCGGCGCAATTGTCAAGGCAGAGCAGGAGCTGGACGACTGAACCCTGTCACATCAAAAAGCAGCGGCCGGCATCTGCCGGCCGCTGCTGCGAAAAACCACCGGCTTCGGCCGGTGGTTTTCTGTCTGTGTGGGGCGCTCAGGCACCCTCCGGTTCTCCCGGCGCCGGGGGGCCATCCGGAGTGGGGGCGTCCGCGTCCTTTTGATCCGCCTCTTCCAGCGCCTGCTGGAGATAGTCCTGCTCCGCGGTCTTTTTGCTGGGGACAAAGCCCTGGGCGGCGCTCTTCCGGCGGCCCTTGCTGCGGGCGAAGAAGAAGCCGGAGAGGGAGAACACAACGGCACCGATGAAATTCACAAATAGGTCCTTCATGGTGTCGATGATGCCAATATCCAGGTAGCCGCCCAGTCCCAGGCTCTCTCCGTTGATGACCACGTCCTGGATATCCGGAATCGTCACCACCTTGTTGGAGAGCGTGGGATCCAGGGAGACGGAGTGGATGGCGTGGATGACCGTGTCCTTCTGCATGTCCGTGCCCAGGAAGAAGTCCATGCCGAATTCAAAGAACTCCCACAGGACCCCGATAGTCATGGAGAAGCAGAAGGCCACCAGGGCCAGGAACGCCGGGGACAGATGGAAGGTGATCCGGTCATCGTCGTTCAGCAGCATCACCATGGAGAAGCCTACCGCCGCGGCCAGGAAGCCGTTGATGGTGTGGAGCATGGTGTCCCATCCGGGGATCACGACATAAAAGGCGTTGACCTCACCCAGAATTTCTGCCGCAAAGATGAAGCAGAAAATGGTGATCTCCAGGGGCGGCGGCAGCTCGATCCGCAGCTTCACCTGGATCCAGCTGGGCACGTAGAGCAGCAGAAGCGTGAGAATGCAGAAGAAGGCGCCCTCGTAGTTGGCCAGCATGATCTGCCGCACCAGCACCACCAGCACCAGAATCCGCAGGATGGAAAAGACGATGAAGGAGCTTTTGTGTTCCCGCAGCTCCCGCGCCATGGCCTCCTGAAATGCCTTTTTATACTGCTTCTTTTCTTTCTTTGTCGACTTCAATGGGTTACCTCCTTCGGTCGGTCCGGTTCTTCAAAAATCGGCAGGGCGCCCTCTTGCTCGGCAAGGGCCACATCGGCCCGGGAGCGGAGGGTCCAGTAGGCCATCCGCATCCCAAATTTGCGGCACAGCCGCACTGCCGGCTTTTCCCGGTCTCCGAACCGGTAGGCCACAAAATCCGGCCGGGTGAATGCATTGTAGAAGAGATTCGTCAGCGCCAAGCGGTTCCAGGGACCCTGGCCGGATGGATGGCGGTGGAAATTCTGGGACAGCTGGCCCCGCAGCACCGACGGCCGGTGGCGGCGCAGCCACCGCAGCGGCCGGGGGTCAAAGCTCTCCACACAGTAGTCTATGGAGAAGCGGTCCAGGCAATCCACCGTATCCCGGGCCAGCGCCGCGGCGCCGTGCCGGTCGGTCTTCAGCTCCACCACCAGCGGCGCCCGTCCGGCAAACAGGGGGAGCACCTCCTCCAGAAGAGGGATGTGTTCCTCTGAGCCTGCCAGCCGGAGAGCGGCAAGCTCCTCCGCGGTTTTTTCCGCCACCCGGCCGGGAACGCCGCACATCCGCTCCAAATCCCCGTCGTGGATCACCACCAGGCGTCCATCCCGGGTCAGATGGACATCCAGTTCGGCGCCGTATCCGGCCTCCGCCGCCCGGCGGAAGGCCGCCAGGGAGTTCTCCGGCACGCCGGGGCCGTGGAGGCCCCGGTGGGCGTACCGAAAGCCCTCCAGCTTTTCCCAGCCAGGACCATCCCGCCGGCCGTGGAGCAGGAACCAGACCAGCAGGTATCCAAGCCCGGCCAGGGCAGCTGCCGCAGCAGCGGCTGCCGCTAAAATCAGCAGCAATTCGACCATAAACACCTCCGCCAAATCCGGGCATCGGGGAGCGGACCGCCCCGGGATGGACCGCAGATTCCTTCAAACAAAATAAAGAATACCACAAAGCCGGCCCGCTGACAAGCGGGCCGGCTTTGTGAAATGCCCGGCGGCATCAGATTTGCGCCTTCTTTTTCTCCAACAGGCAGAGCACGCAGGCTGCCAAAACGGCGCCCAGCAGCGCGATGTCCATTACGCGTCCCCCGTTCTCTTGCTGAGTCGGATGCACTCAAGGGCATAGACTGTTTGCATCGCGCCCCACACCGCCAGCACCGCCGCGATGGGCAGCAGGCCGAAGTCAAACACAAAGTTCAGGATCAGCAGGGCCACCCACAGGAAGATGCAGACCTTGGTCCCCACCATATAGGCCCGGTAGCAGGCCTGGCCGATCTGGGCCCGCTCCGCCTCGTCGCAGCTGTCCATCCAGGTCTTCTGGAATTTCATGTCGTAAACGCTGCCCCGTTTCTCCGGATTGATCCGGCGCTCCAGGTCCACGATCTTCTGCTGGAGCACCACCAGCACCGCCACAGATGCCAGAAAGAGGATCAGGTCCGGCAGAAAGCGGTCGTAGATGATGGAGGCGGCGAAGAAGAAAAAGTCCAGGATTATCACCAGCCCCGTCAGCAGCAGAGCCCAGCTCAGCTGCTGCTCCGCCGCGTCCATGGCGTCCTCGTCCTCCCCATCCCAGGCGGCAAAGCGCCGTTTGGCGGCGGCATAGAGGTACCAGCCCGCCCCCAGCAGCACCACGGCGCTGCCGACGATGCCCCAGGGCGCACACACCGCCAGCACCCGGTCCAGGGCCTGCCGCACCGTCTCCGCCACGCCAGCGGCCCCAGCCACACCGGTGAAAAAGCCCAGCACGCCGCCCAGCAGCCCGAACAGCAGAATTGTCAGCAGGTATTTGGGCAGCGCCCTGCGGTTGTCCCGCCTCACGTTATCGCTCATGGCATTCATCCTCCTGATAGGTAAAAATGTCCTCCACGGTTACACCGCAGATCCTGGCAAGCTTCAGCGCCAGCGTCACCGAGGGGGAGTAGTCCCCCCGTTCGATCTGGCTGATGGTCTGGCGGGAAACACCCGCCAGGGCGCCCATCTCCTGCTGGTTGACCCCCAGCCGGGCCCGGTGCTCCTTCAGCCGGTTGTACAGCGGCATCCGCTCATCCCCTTTCCCGACAATGATCCAAGTCAAAATGACAATTATTCTTGTCAAATATAGCATAGCACTGACAAGGATTCTTGTCAATAAAAAATTGAATCTGCGCACAAAAACCGGCCGCCCAATTTGGACGGCCGGTTTTTGAACAGATGTAGGGCGGCGGAAAGAACGCTCACTGCCGGGAGGGTGGGGGAGGCGGGTCCCGCCATTTCTCCGGTGGGACTGCCTTGCTCACCAGCCGGTTTTTCACATAGCTGCGGAACAGGGCGTAGATCACGGAGCACAGCGGGATGAAGAACAGCATCCCTGTGATCCCCATGAGCTTGCCGCCCAGAGTGACGGCGGCCAGCACCCAGATGGAGGGCAGCCCCACGGAGGAACCCACCACATGGGGGTAGATCAGGTTTCCCTCGATCTGCTGGAGCACCAGGAACAGCACGATGAACCACAGCGCCTTCCAGGGATCGTCGATGGCGATGAGCAGTGCGCCCACAGCGCAGCCGATAAAAGCCCCCACAATGGGGATCAGGGCGGTCAGGGCGATCAGGACGCCCACCAGCAGGGCGTAGGGCATCCGGAAGATGGTCATGGCCGCGACGAACAGCGTGCCCAGAATGCAGGCCTCCAGGCACTGGCCGGAGAGGAAGCTGGAGAAGGTCCGCCCGGACAGCCGCAGGACGTCCAGCGTCCGGTCGGCCTGCCGCAGGGGCAGCAGGCCGTAAATCACCTGGCGGCCCTGGCGGCCCAGCTTCTCCTTCTGCAGCAGGACATAGAAGGAGAAGATCAGGCTGATGACAAAGGTGCTGACACCGCTGACCACACCGCCGATGAACCCACCGGAGGAGACAATCCCGGCCCCAATTGCCTTGGCGATCTCCAGAGCCTTGGCAGAAAGCTCCTGCCATTGGATCTCCTCCTGCAGCTTCATCAGCTGCTCCTCCAGTAGAGGCCACAGGTCCTGCAGGTTCTCCGCCAGGGCGGTGAGCTGGTGCTCCAGTCGCTGGAAGGCGGCAGGAATCTCCCGAATGATGGACATGACTGCATCTGCGATGCCCGGGCCGATCACCAGGCCAGCCAGGGCCAGCACACCGATCACCGCGACCAGGGTCAGCACCAGGGCCAGGGGGCGGCGGAGCTTTGCGCCCTTCCGGTTTCTGGGGAACAGGTGCCGCTCGATGGCCCGCATGGGCACATTCAGGATAAAGGCCAGGGCGCCGCCCAGCAGAAACGGCGCCAAAATCCCAAGCAGCCAGCCCAGCGCCGCCAGGACTGCATCCAGGCGCTGCAGTGCGCAGTAAAACGCCACACCGCCGCAGACCACCAGCAGAAGTCCTTTGATCTTCTGTTTGTTCCATTCCATGAACGGTAAACTCTCTTTCCGGCCCGGAGGGCCTGTCTCAACGGGCTTCCTGCTCCTTCCGATACTGGGCGGCAGCTTCCAGATACTCCTCCATGGCCGCCCGGTTGCCTTCGATCTCCTCCGGCTTCAGGGGCCGCACCACCTTGGCGGGGCTGCCCAGGATCATGGACCCGTCCGGGGCGTCCATTTTTCCGGTGACCAGGGCCCCGGCACCCACGATACAGTCGCTGCCGATCTTCGCGCCGTTGAGGACAATGGCCCCCATGCCGATCAGGGTGTTGTCCCCCACTGTGCAGCCGTGGACGATGGCCCCGTGGCCGATGGTGCAGCCCCTGCCCACCACCGTCTCCTCGTGGAGGATGGCCTCGTCCTGAATATTGGTGTCCGTTCCCACGGTGATGGGGCCCATGTCCCCCCGCAGGACCGCACCGTACCAGATGCTGACGCCCTTTGCCAGCCGCACGTCTCCGGTGACGGAGGCGCCCTCCGCAATCAGCACGTTCTCGTCAGTCTTTCTCAGCTCGTATGTCATGGTCTCTCCTCTTTCTCTCTGATTTCAGATCTCCGGGGCGAAGTTGCCGTCCACGAACACTGGGATTTCCTTTCCGTCGTGGGTAATACCCAGGATGTTCAGGTCCGGCGTGCCCACCATGAAGTCCACGTGGGTGATGGAGTCGTTGAGGCCCCGGGCCTTCAGCTCGTCCTTGCTCATGGCCTGGCCGTCCTTGAGGCAGGGATAGGCCTCGCCGAAGGCGATGTGGCAGGCCGCATTCTCGTCGAACAGGGTGTTGTAGAACAGGATCTTCTGGTTGGAGATAGGGCTGTCATAGGGCACCAGGGCCACCTCGCCGAAGTAGCTGGCCCCTTCATCCACAGTGACGGCGGCCTTGAGGGCCTCCTCCCCCTGTTCCGCGTGAACCTCCACGATCTTCCCGTCCTTCACCACAAAGTGGAACTTGTCAATGATGGTGCCGTTGTGGGACAGGGGCAGGGCGGAGTAGACCACGCCGTTGACGCCGGTCTTCAGGGGAGAGGTGAAGACCTCCTCCGTGGGGATATTGGCGATATAGGTGCGGCCAGACAGAGTCACGTCGTTACCCGCCTCCCAGATGTGGTCCTCCGGCAGTTCCACAGTCAGGTCCGTGCCCAGGGAGTTGGTGTAGTGGAGGGACTTGAAGTTCAGCTGGTTCAGCTTCTCCACCCGATGGGCCAGGGTCTCGATATGCCGGTGCCACTTGTCTACGCACCTGCCGTCGCCGGTAATGCGCACTGCCTGGAAGATGGCCTCCCACAGTTTGTCCATTGCCTCGCTCTCCGCAAGATCCGGGAACACCTTCTTCGCCCAGCTGGGGATGGGGATGGAGGCGATGCACCAGGGGAAGCCGCCGCACATCTGGAGACGGTCGAAGTCCTTCAAGGCCCTCCCGCTGGCCTGCTGGGCCCGGACGATCCGGCTGTGGTCCACGCCCTTGAGGTTCTCCGGATCGCTGGCGGAGATGGCCAGGTACGCCGCCCCCTCCAGGGCGTAGTCGTTGTAGAAGTGCCGCCGCCACAGGGGCACGGTGTCGAACACCTCGTCAGCCGCATGGAGGTACTTCATCCGGCCCAGTTCATCGTCGCCCCAGTTCATCACCACCTCCCGGCAACCGGCCTGATAGGCCTCCGCCGCACAGAGACGGGCGAAAAAGGCGCACTCCACAGGCGAGGAGATCACCAGCGGCTGCCCCCTCTGGATATTCAGGCCCACCCGCACCAGCAGCTGGGCGTATTCCGTCAGTTTTTCTTTCATGGATTCCATTTGATTCCATCCTTTCCAAGGGTTTCCTCACCCAGAGAATATTGTAGAGCATCTCTCCCGTAAAGTAAAGCGGGGGCCGCCGGGATTCAAAAATCGTTTACGATTCCCCCGCCCGGTCCTTTCGCAGGGAGATCAGCGTGGCGTTCAGCTCCGCCCCCATGATAAGGGTCACGGCGGTCATATACAGCCAGATCAAAAGGGCGATGGCCGTGCCGATGGAGCCGTACAGCAGGGAGTAGTCGGCAAAGTTCTCCACGTATGTGGAGTACAGCCAGTTCAGCGCCAGCCAGGCCCCCAGGGCCGCCATAGTGCCGGGCCAGATGTTCCGCCAGGGCTGGCGGCCGTCCTGAGACAGGGCGTACAGGAAGAACAGGGCGAAATACCCTGCCACCGCCGCCACCGGGAACCGCAGCTTCGCCCACAGCACCGCCCAGAACCGGGGCAGGCCGAAGCCGTCCACGGCGTAGAGTAGCAGCCGGTCTCCCACAGACATCAGCGTCAGGGTCAGGGCGATGGTGGCGATCAGCACCGCCGTGTACAGCAGCGTTTTCACCAGCTGGGGCAGCGCGCCCCGGGGCGGGCCCAGGTGATAGGCGATCCGCACGGAGCGCATCAGCGTGTTGGTGGCCCGCATGGGGAAGTACAGGGAGAAGAACAGGCCGAACAGCAGCAGCTTCACACTGGGGTTCCGGCCCACATAGGTGAGGTACACCCCGATGAAGGACACGATCTCCCGGGGCAGGAACTCCTGCACCGCGGCCAGAATGGCATCCACGTCCAGCTGCAGCAGGCCCAGCAGGGAGCTGACAAAGATCAGCAGGGGAAAGATCATGAACAGCAGGTAAAACGCCAGAGCCGCTCCCTGCATCCCCACATTGTGGCGCAGATACCGCTGCACCAGCAGATAGATGCCCCGCAGAAAGCGGTTTTGGGGCAGCTCCATCCAGGCTCGCCTTTGCACGCAGGCCACCTCCTCTCCGTGTGCATCCATAGTATGCACAGAATACCACCGATCTGTTCCGCAGCGGTGCAGAATTCTGTCGGGCGGCAGAGACTCACTCCCAAGTCTGCCAGATTTCCGGATGGTAGCCCACTGTGGCCTCCCTTCCATTGCGGACGATGGGGGTCACGAACAGCTCCGGGTGCTCCAGCAGCTTCTCCTCCCGGGCGTCCGGGGTGATATAGGCCATGTACAGGTCCTCATAGGCCCGGCATTTCGTGTTCACCAGGGCGTCAAAGCCCACTTTCTGCTTGACGGACTGGTACTCCCGGGGGGATAATCCCTTTGAGGGCAGGTCGATATACTGGTACTTAATGCGGCGCTCCTTGAACCAGCGCTCCGCCTTCTTGGAGTCGAAGGACTTAGAGGAACCGAAGATCTGAATGTTCATGCCTGTGCTCCTGTCTCAATAAAATTGGAAATTGGAATGGAGGGTCCGGTATGACGGACAGTATTAAACGGCTGAAGGAACTGGTGGACAGCTCCGACAACATCGTGTTTTTCGGGGGGGCCGGCGTTTCCACAGAGTCCGGCATCCCGGACTTCCGCAGCACTGGCGGCCTATATCACCAGGAATGGAAATATCCGCCTGAAGTGATTTTAAGCCATACATTTTACGAAAGCAACCCCGAAGAATTTTTCCGCTTCTACCGGGCCAAGCTGCTGGCCCCGGCCGCCAAGCCCAACGCCGCCCATAAAAAGCTGGCGGAGTGGGAGGCGGAGGGCCGGTTGAAAGCCGTCATCACCCAGAACATCGACGGGCTCCACCAGGCCGCCGGCAGCCGGAACGTGCTGGAGCTCCACGGCAGCGTCCACCGGAACCACTGCCAGCGGTGCGGGAAATTTTACGGTCTGGAGCATATCCTCCGCACGGAGGGCGTGCCCCGGTGCAGCTGCGGCGGCATCATCAAGCCGGATGTGGTGCTCTATGAGGAGGGGCTGGATCAGGGGACGCTGGAGGCAGCCGTCCGCGCCCTGGCGGAGGCGGATATGCTGATGATCGGCGGCACCTCCCTGAACGTCTATCCCGCCGCGGGGCTGATTCGATACTATCAGGGGCACAGGCTGGTGCTCCTCAACAAGTCGCCGGTGGCCCGGGATCTGGCCGCGGATCTGGTGATTACTGACCCAATCGGCGAGACCCTGGCCCAGCTGTGAGGCGCTTCGGCGCCGGAGTTCTTCAGGCAGCCCTCCGAGGGCTGCCTGTTGCTTTTTGAATTTGCAAGTTCGAAAAAAGAAAAATTCAAAAGTTTTCTTATTTTTTCAAAAATATTTTTTAAAACGGTTGAAAATGCAATTTTTTAATGATACTATTGCAAATAGTACAACGGCTGCATGCCGCCGAAAGGAGCGCGCACCCCTATGGTCTGGAAAGAGAACCGTGAGAACGCCTATTGTGAGATCACCCCCGCCATTCTCGCGCTGAAGGAACAGTGGGAGAAGAAAAACTACATCGACCCCAAGCTCTATAAGGAGTATAACGTCAAGCGCGGCCTGCGGGACGAGGACGGCCGCGGCGTGCTCACCGGCCTGACCCGGGTGGGCGAGATCCAGTCTTACAGCGTCACGGAGGGGGAGCACATCATCCCCCAGGACGGTATGCTTTACTACCGGGGCATCGATTGCCGGGAGCTGGTGAAGGGCTCCGAGGGGCGCCGCTTCGCCTTTGAAGAGACGGCCTATCTGCTGCTCTTCGGCGAACTGCCCACCGCCGCCCAACTGGAGGCATTCTGCCAGCAGCTGGCCTCCTACCGGACGCTGCCCACCAATTTCTTCCGGGACGTGATTATGAAGGCGCCGCCCCGGGATCTGATGAACACCATGCAGCGGGGCATCCTGACGCTGTTCTGCTATGATGACAAGCCCAACGACATCGGGCTGGAGAATGTGCTGCGCCAGTGCCTGCAGCTGATGAGCAATATGCCCGTGCTGGCCATCTACGCCTATCAGGCCTGGCGGTTCAGTCAGGGGGAGAGCCTGTTTATCCACGTGCCCAAGCCGGAGCTGTCCACCGCGGAGAACTTCCTGCGGATGCTGCGGGAGGACTGCAGCTACACCGATCTGGAGGCCCGGACCCTGGACGTGGCCCTGATCCTCCACGCGGACAACGGCGGCGGCAACAACTCCACCTTCACCAACCATGTGGTCACCTCCTCCGGAACAGATACCTATTCTGCCATCGCCGCGTCCATGGCCTCGTTGAAGGGTCCCCGCCACGGCGGCGCCAACAGCAAGGTGATGGCCATGATGGACGACGTGAAGGAGCACGTGCGGGACTGGAATGACGAGGGCTGCGTGGCGGACTATCTCACCAGGATCCTGAACAAGGATGCCTTCGACCGCAGCGGCCTGATCTACGGCCTGGGCCACGCGGTCTATACCAAGACCGACCCCCGGTGCGAGGTGTTCCGGGCCTACGTGAATCACCTGGCGGCGGAAAAGGGCCGGGAGGACGAGCTGGCCCTGTACGCCAATGTGGAGAAGATCGGCAAGCAGCTGCTGATGGAGCGGCAGCACAAGTCTGTGCTCTCCACCAACATCGACTTTTACAGCGGATTTGTCTATGAGATGCTGGGCCTGCCCAAGGAGCTGTATACGCCCCTGTTCGCCGTGGCCCGTATCGCCGGCTGGAGTGCCCACCGGATGGAGGAGCTCTCCGTGGGAGGCAAGCTGATCCGCCCCCGGTATGAGTGTGTGGAGGAGCACCGTCCCTATACGTCCATGGACCGGCGCTGAACAGGTCAGGCGGCCGGGACCGTCTTCGGCGGTCCCGGCCGAATTCCTGGTCCATGGAAATTTTTTCGACTGATCGGGGAAAAACAGTTGACATTTGGATCTCGACTGGCTATAATAATCAAGCAGTCTTTTTTAGGGGACGAACATTTGCGGCTGTGCTGGAACTGGTAGACAGGCCAGCTTGAGGTGCTGGTGTCCGAATCGACGTGTGGGTTCAAATCCCGTCAGCCGCACCATACGGTGTCTCTGAAAAGATAACCGCTCTATGCGCGAGTGGTGGAATTGGCAGACTCGCTAGATTCAGGTTCTAGTGTCCATTACGGACGTGCGGGTTCAAGTCCCGCCTCGCGCACCACGTTCCACCGGAGGGCTCCCTTCCGGTGGAACACCCCAACGGGGAGATACAGGGAGCAAAGTTCATATCGACGCGCGAGTGGTGGAATTGGCAGACTCGCTAGATTCAGGTTCTAGTGTCCATTACGGACGTGCGGGTTCAAGTCCCGCCTCGCGCACCAAAGAGAAAGGGCTTCCTATCCGGAAGTCCTTTCTCTTTGGGCTCCGGCAGCCGAAGGCGGCCTCCGCCCTTCGGTGATTCAAATGCTCGGCGGAAGTGAATTCCGCCTGCGCCGAGGTTTTGCCTGCGGCAAAGCGCCCGTGCGGCGCAAATGCGCCGCCGGCCAGAAGGCCGGTGGGGTGGGTCTCCTATACCTTTTCGAGATTTTAAAATATCGATTTTGACCGTCCCTTCTCAAAAGAGAGACATCTGCGGAAAGTAGATGTCTCTCTTTTTGAATTTTGGATGCTTTTGGCAGGGCACCATCAGCGCCGCGGCAACCTGTACAGCCGCCTCGTAAGCCCGTCATGCGTTTTTGTCCCAGCTGGTGGTTCCCCAAAGAGCAGCCAGGTCCCGTTCGAGCTTCTGCATCTCCGCCTCCAGCTCCTCAGAGACAGGGTACAGGCGGATCGCCCTGAAGATATAAGACATCATCACAGTGAGCAGATGATAGGTGGAGTCGTAAAATGTAAAGGGATGTATTTTGGAGCGGATATCCTGCCCGTGGACAAACGCGCAGGCCCATTGATACGTCTGATAGAGCTCCGTTTCCTGCATGTATTCACAAACATGGGAGAAGTAGATCCGGCCTTTGCCCGGGATCACGGAAACCAGCCACTCGTTTTCGTTGCCCTTTTTGAACCGCCGGATTGTTTCCTCCGGCTCTCGGTTCCATGCGCTGCAAAGTGCATACACAGTTTTGAGTTTTGCCTGCCGCAGCGCCCCATCCTGGCCGGGGAGGCTGCGGATCATCCCGCAGAGAAACCAGTCTTCCAAAAGGCGGGCGCTCTTTTCCTGCTTCAGCACCTTCCCGTAGACACAGCACTCCATCAGAGTCCGCGTCATCGCCGCTGCGGAAAACAGATTCCCGCCCACAAACATGTTGAAGAGCTCGTTGATCAGCTCGCGCATGTGAAGACGCCACTGGAGCAGATAGTTTTGCAGGTCATAGGGCTCTGGGGGCAGCAGCGCATACTCTGCGTCCAGCTCCTGGTAGCGCTTCAAAAAATCCGAGACCTGTTTGAGATAGGCGTATACAGTCGCCTCGGACTGATATTCGGTGTGGCTGAAATTCTCCACATACGGGGCGTCTAGGCTGTGGTCCTTCTCATTTCTGGCGTGGGAAATTTCCAGCCGTTCGGGCACATCATTCCGCTGTGGGTTCTTGTTCCTGTCAGAAATCAGTGGGAAATGAACTTCCGTAAGAAACGGAAGCAGAAATCTCAATCCGAATCCCTTTTGGAGCTCCGCATATCCGCGTCAAACCTGCCCTGCGCATTGCGGTGTCCGTCAATGTCAAGGTACAGGGTTCTCGGCTTTCCCGGCTCCTTCTTTTCCGCGGCGTATACCAAGGACACAAGATCCTTTGCCGCCTTCTCAAAATTTTCCCGCCGCATAACACGGTGGTATAGCGCAACGCCTGCCTGATCCATGTGATCCCTCCTGTTCCGATTTTAAGAATCACAAGCTCCAGGGCCCAAGCGCAGGCCCTGGAGCTTGTGACCGTCATTCCCACTCGATCGTAGCGGGCGGCTTGGACGTGATATCGTACACAATCCGGTTGATATGGGGCACTTCGTTGACAATCCGCACGCTGATCCGGTCCAGCACCTCGTAGGGAATACGGGTCCAGTCGGCGGTCATGAAGTCTGTGGTGGTGACAGAGCGGAGAGCCAGAGTGTAGTCATAGGTCCGGCCGTCACCCATAACGCCCACGGAACGCATGTTGGTGAGCACCGCGAAATACTGGTTCATGGTGCCCTCCAGATGGGCCTTAGCGATCTCGTCCCGGAAAATGAAGTCTGCCAGGCGCAGAGTGTCCAGTTTGTCCTTCGTCACCTCGCCGATGACCCGGATGGCAAGGCCCGGGCCCGGGAAAGGCTGGCGCATGACCAGATACTCCGGCAGGCCCAGCTCCCGACCAAGCTGACGGACCTCGTCCTTGAAGAGCATCCGCAGGGGTTCGATGATCTCCTTGAAGTCCACATAGTCCGGCAGGCCGCCCACGTTGTGGTGGCTCTTGATGACGGCGGCGTCGCCGGTGCCGGACTCGATCACATCGGGATAGATGGTGCCCTGGACCAGGTAATCCACCTGGCCGATCTTTTTGGCCTCCGCCTCAAAGACACGGATGAATTCCTCCCCGATGATCTTCCGCTTGCGCTCCGGCTCGCTGACGCCGGAGAGTTTGGAGAGGAACAGCTCCTCCGCGTTGGCCCGGACGAAGTTGATGTCCCACTTTTTGAAGGCCTCCTCCACCTCGTCGCCCTCGTTCAGGCGCATGAGGCCGTGGTCCACAAACACGCAGGTCAGCTGGCTGCCTACGGCCTCGGCTACCAGGGCTGCCGCCACGGAGGAGTCCACGCCGCCGGACAGGGCCAGCAGCACCTTGCCGTCCCCCACCTTCTCCCGGATCTGGCGGATGGCAGTCTCCTTGTAGTCGCCCATGGTCCAGTCGCCCGCTGCGCCGCAGACCTCATACAGGAAGTTGCGGATCATGTCGGTGCCATGCTCCGTATGATTGACCTCCGGGTGGTACTGGACGCCGTAGAAGCCGCGGCTCTCATCGCAGATGGCCACATTGGGGCAGGCGTCGGAGTGGGCCACCAGAGCGAAGCCCTCCGGCACCTTCTCCATGTAGTCCCCGTGACTCATCCAGGTGATGCCCTGGGCGGGAAGGCCCTTGAAGAGCTTGCAGGCCGAATCGAAATACGTCTCGGTCTTGCCGTACTCCCGGGCGGAGTCGTCCTGGGCCTCGGTAACCCGGCCGCCCAGGTTATGGGCCATCAGCTGACAGCCGTAGCAGATGCCCAGGATGGGCACGCCCCAGGTGAAAATGGCCGGGTCCACCTGGGGGGATTTGGGATCATACACGCTGTTGGGGCCACCGGTAAAGATGATGCCGATGGGATTCATGGCGCGGATGTCCGCCAGCGGGGTGGTGTAGGGCTTTACCTCGCAGTAGACGCCGCACTCCCGGACCCGGCGGGCAATGAGCTGATTGTACTGTCCGCCGAAGTCCAGCACGATGACAGTCTGGTGAGACAAGGGAATTCCTCCTTTGTGTAAATTCGGTTTATGAGATCTCTGCGCCGCCCCACTCCACCAGGGTGAAGCCGGTACGCACCGGGGCGGCCAGCGTCTGGGGCGGAAGCTCCACGGAGCGGTCCAGCGGCTTCCAGGCCATGAAGACCCGCAGCACCGTGTCCGGCGCCGGGTCTGCCGTGAGCCGGGCATGGTCCGTGTAGGAACTTGTCTGGAAGGCGATCAGATTATAGGCGTTCCCCTCCATGTGGGGCAGCCAGTAGACAATAAACTCGTTGGCCTCCCGGCGGTTCAGACCCAGAGTGGCCAGGGTGTCCTCCAAAAAGGCGGCGGTGTCCCTGCCTGGTACGCAGAAGCCCTGGGAGAAGTCATATTCCGTCCGGCTGACGCCCTCCCAGTAGAGGTAATTGTAGGTCTGACCGACCGCGTCCGTCAGCGTCCCGTCGGGGCTGGCGGTGACCATCCAGGAATTTCCATTCATGACGGGATAAACACAGGTCAGTTCCCCGTCATAGTCCAGGGTAACGGTGACATCGGTCTCCGCCTCCGGATAGAGGTAGATGACCGGCTTTGCGTCGGCTCCGCCTCCCGGCGGCGTACAGCTGGGGAGCAGCGCTAGGGCCAGGGTCAGCAGTACCAGAAACAGTGGGGGCCGTTTCATGGAAAAGTCCTCCTTTTTCTGATGCGCCGGAAGATAGGGAACGATCGTTCCGCTATCCTATCAGACGGAAAAAAGAGACGAATCTTACAGAGTGCCGCGGAAAATGCAGAGGATCAGTCCTCGCCCCGGAAGACGATGTTGCCGGGCTCGGCGGACTCGATGATGGCCAGGGACTTCAGGTTCACACCCGCGGCCCGCAGCCGGTCGCCGCCGCCCTGGAATCCCTTTTCTACCGCGCAGCCGATGCCCACCAGCGTGGCACCGGCGGCGTTGACGATGTCGCACAGGCCCCGCATGGCTTCGCCGTTGGCCATGAAGTCGTCGATAATCAGGACCTTGTCGTCGGCGGAGAGCCACTCCTTGGAAACCAGCAGCGTCACCTTTTTCTTATAGGTGTAGGAGAAGATGTCGCTCTGGTACAGGCCGCCCTCGATGTTGTCGCTCTTGGCCTTCTTGGCGAAGATCATGGGCTTGTGGAAGTGGTGGGCCACGATGGCGGACAGGGCGATGCCGCTGGCCTCGGCGGTGAGGATCATGGTGACCTCGTCCATATTGAAGTGTTTGCCGAACTCCTCTGCGATATGGTCCATCAGCTCCGTGTCGATGCGGTGGTTCAGAAAACCATCCACCTTGATGATGTTGCCGGGCAGCACCTTGCCCTCTTTCACGATGCGGTCTTTCAGTTCCTGCATGGGTGATTCCCCCTCGATCTGTCTGTATTTTGCATGGTTTTATGCCAAATTTGATCTTTTTCTATTATCTCGAATCCTGCCGGATTTTGCAACTGTTTTTGCCCACAAAAAGAAGGTGCTTCCTCCGGTGGATTTGCATAGGACGGACAAAACGCGGCAAACGCCGCGCCGTGGAAGGACACGGCGCGGCGTTGGGCATTATTTCCCCTCCAGCTTGTCGGCGGCAGCCTCCAGCCAGCTGCCCTGGAAGGACTCGATGTCTCCGGCGTCGGTAAGGGCGGCCAGGGCCGGGTCGATGGGCATCTCCGCCAGCACGGGCAGATGGTGGCGCTCCGCAGCTTCGGCAGTTTTGCCCTGGCCGAAGAGATGGATCTGCTTCCCGCAGTCCGGGCAGGTGACATAGCTCATGTTCTCCACCAGGCCCACGATGGGGACCTCCATCATCTCTGCCATCTTCACGGCTTTCTCCACCACCATGCTCACCAGCTCCTGGGGAGAGGCCACGATCACGATGCCGTCCAGGGGAATGGACTGGAACACACTGAGGGACACATCGCCGGTTCCCGGCGGCATATCCACGAACAGGTAGTCGCAGTTCCACAGCACGTCGGTCCAGAACTGCTGGACCACGCCGGAGATGACCGGGCCCCGCCAGATGACCGGGTCCGTCTCGTTGGGCAGCAGCAGGTTGGTGCTCATCACCTGAATGCCGGTTTTGGACACCATGGGATACAGGCCCGCCTCGCTGCCTGTGGCCTGGCCGTGGATGCCGAAGGCCTTGGGGATGGAGGGACCGGTGACGTCGGCATCCAGAATGCCGACCTGATGGCCCCGGCGGCGCATGGTGACCGCCAGCTGGCTGGTGACCATGGACTTTCCGACGCCGCCCTTGCCGGACACGATGCCGAACACCTTACCGATGTGGGCTTCGGGATGGTGCTCCTTCAGCAGGGACTGGGGTTCCTGCCGCTCGCTGCAGCTCTCGCCGCAGGTGGAGCAGTCGTGGGTGCATTCGCTCATAGTATGGATATCTCCTTTTTTCGCTTTCGCGTAATTGATAAACACAGGCTCCCGGCCCCGCCGCTGCGGGGAACGGGGAGCATTCCATATCTTATACCTCTACCGCCGCATCCGTCAACCGCTGGACGAAAACTTCCCTGTCTCCGGCAAAAAATTCCCCCTCCCGGCTGTGGCAGGTGAAGAGCAGGATCTGCCGGTTCCCGGCGGCCTCTTTCAAAAACTGCAGGGCCGCAGCGCAGCGGCTGTCGTCAAAATTGGCCAGGGCGTCGTCCAGCACGATGGGCACCTGCTTCTCCGGCGGCAGCACCAGCTCACAGATGGCCAGGCGCACCGCCAGATACAGCTGGTCCAGCGCGCCGGCGGAGAGCAGGGCGGCATCCCGGAACACCGGGTCTCCCACAGGCTCTGCCGAGAGGCGGAAGCTCCGGTCCAGCACCACACCGGCATAGCGGTTGTCGGTCAGTCGGGAAAAGATCTCCGCTGCCCGGCGGCCCAGAGCGGGAGAGAAGCGGTTCTGCAGGGCGGTGTTGGCCCCCTCCAGTGCCTCCATAGCCAGCCGGAGAGCGCTGTACTCCGTTTCCAGCCGCTCCTTTCGGGCAGCCAGGTCCTCGGCAGAAGCCCGCAGCACCGCGGGATCGCCCGCGGCGTGGAGCTGGCCGTCCAGACGGTCCGCGGAGGAGCGGGCCTCCGCCAGTGCGGCGCGGACCCGGCCCAGCTCCGTGGAGATGGCCTCCCGGCTCCGGACGGGAGCGGGGACATCCGCCTCCGGCGTGCCGGGAGCGGGCGCCTGCTGGACCTGAAGCTCATAGCGCATCCGTGCCTCCCGGGCGGCGGTCTCCGCCTCCGCCAGCTCCTTCCGCCGGACGGCACAGGCCCGGAGCAGCTGGTCCGCCGTGGGGATGTCGAAGGCGTCGGGAGCGAAGCGCCGGACCTCCAGCAGGATGCCCTGTTCGTTGGAGGAGAGACTACTATATAAGGTGTCCGCTGCGGCGGACTTGGCGTTGACACTGGCCTGGGCGGCGTCCCGGGCCTCGCACAGCTTGGCGTAATCCTCAGCCAGCTGGCGGATGGCATCCAGGTCCGCGGTGCCGAAGCGCTTCAACCGGAGTTCTGCCCAGCCGGCCTGAAACGCCCGCTTTTTCAAAAAGAGAGCGAGGGCGCACACGCAGGAGAATCCGGCTAGCATGGTGAGAAGCGCAAGCAGCTTGCTGTGGCTGCCTGTGAGAAAAAGTACCGCATAGGTCACGACGAAACACAGTGGGACACCAATTAAAAAAGTCAGCACGCCGGGGACCGGATTCCATTTGACAGGCTCGTTCTCAGTTCCTGCGGCCTCTCGCCGGGCGCTCTCCGGACTCTGCCCGGCAAAGGGACTCTCATTCACAGCGGCCTCCGCCCGCAGCAATGCCTTC
Organism: Oscillibacter acetigenes; assembly: GCF_025567605.1. NCBI lineage: Bacteria > Bacillati > Bacillota > Clostridia > Eubacteriales > Oscillospiraceae > Oscillibacter > Oscillibacter acetigenes. The sequence continues at coordinate 64,803 of NZ_JAOQKG010000009.1, forward strand.
ATGGCCTCGTCCCGCTCCGACCGGGCCTTGTCCACGGCTCTCCGGGTGGTCTCCAGATTGACGATGGCGCCGCGGAGCCGGGCGATGGTCTCGTTCTCCGGGATTTGGTCCTGCTGAAGCCGCTCCTGCACCTGCGCGGCGCGGACCTCTGCCTGTTCCGCCGCCGATGCGGCACCGGAGAGGGCCTGGCGGCGCTGGGCGGCCTCCCAGCGGTTGCAGTCCGTCAGTTCCGCCTGTAGGATCTCCGCCCGACGGGACAGAGCTTCGACCTCGGAGCGGGCCTGCACCAGCTGCCGGGCCAGAGAGTTGCTCTCCGACAGCTGACGGTCCAGTTCGGCCAGCTCCGTCTCCAGAGCGGGGAGCTGCCCGGTCCTGTTATGGCGGCGACGATTCAGCTGCTTTTTCAGGGCATCCGCAGCCTCTGTATAGGAGGTGCCCTCCTCTCCGGAGGAGATCAAGGCCGCGATGCGCCGTTCCAGCTCGGCGTCCTGGCTGATGGGCAGGTTATTCTGCCGGATAAAGGCGCTGCGCTCAAAGACCTCCCGGCTGATGCCCAGCAGGGTCTCGCCGCAGGCGGCACCGGTCAGGCCCGGCACAGGCTCGTTGGTACCGGCGTATACGGCACTGAATTCCCCCATGGGGCTGGTCTGCCGCCGGGTGGCGCGGGTCAGAGTCAACTCCCCCAGTTCCGTGCCGCAGTCCATCCGGCCGGACATGGCCGCGCCTGACCAGGGAGCAAAGCGGTTTTTATCCGCGATAAAACCAGCGCGGTCCCGCTCCCGGCTGTTGACACCATATAAAATAGAGAGCAGAAAGGCGCACCAGGTGGACTTTCCAGTCTCGTTGGGGGCTTCGATGATATTCAGACCGTCCCCCAGCTCCAAAGACCGGCCCTGGAGTTTGCCGAAGGTGGCGGTCATGCGATGAATCCGCAGATCAATCCCTCCTACTATGTATACATTTTATTTCCATGGACATTATACCACTGTCGCCTCCGTTTGCACAGCTTATTTTCCCAACCTGCGCAAGGGGAAAGGGGACGAAAGCCGGAGAAATCGCCACAGCAATCAGAAAAATAAAAAAACCTCGAAAAAGGTATTGACAAAAGGGGAAGGATTTGGTATTCTAACAAAGCTGTCGGCGCGGTGATGAGCCAGGCCGGGAAGAAATGAAAAAAGTTCTTGACAGCAAGGCTGAGATGTGGTAACCTAAACAGGTTGCTGCTGATACAAGATGGATCGGATGTCAAAAAACTTCTGAAAAAAGTTCTTGACAAACGAAATGAAATCGAGTATAATAGCAATGTTCCGCCGGGAACGGCGTGCACCTTGTAAATTAAACAACGTAACGAAAAGGAAGCACCAGAAGGCGAGCTCATTTAGGTGAGTTTGCCAAAGGACAAAGTCATCTCACTGGGTTGAGTCAATTACCGGTGAGATGGAGAAATGAAGCTATGACAAATAGCTCTATGAAGGTTTGAACGGACTACGGTTCGTTTAGATACCATTTTATAGAGAGTTTGATCCTGGCTCAGGACGAACGCTGGCGGCGTGCTTAACACATGCAAGTCGAACGGAGCACCCTTGACTGAGGTTTCGGCCAAATGATAGGAATGCTTAGTGGCGGACTGGTGAGTAACGCGTGAGGAACCTGCCTTCCAGAGGGGGACAACAGTTGGAAACGACTGCTAATACCGCATGACGCATGACCGGGGCATCCCGGGCATGTCAAAGATTTTATCGCTGGAAGATGGCCTCGCGTCTGATTAGCTAGATGGTGGGGTAACGGCCCACCATGGCGACGATCAGTAGCCGGACTGAGAGGTTGACCGGCCACATTGGGACTGAGATACGGCCCAGACTCCTACGGGAGGCAGCAGTGGGGAATATTGGGCAATGGACGCAAGTCTGACCCAGCAACGCCGCGTGAAGGAAGAAGGCTTTCGGGTTGTAAACTTCTTTTGTCAGGGAAGAGTAGAAGACGGTACCTGACGAATAAGCCACGGCTAACTACGTGCCAGCAGCCGCGGTAATACGTAGGTGGCAAGCGTTGTCCGGATTTACTGGGTGTAAAGGGCGTGCAGCCGGGCCGGCAAGTCAGATGTGAAATCTGGAGGCTTAACCTCCAAACTGCATTTGAAACTGTAGGTCTTGAGTACCGGAGAGGTTATCGGAATTCCTTGTGTAGCGGTGAAATGCGTAGATATAAGGAAGAACACCAGTGGCGAAGGCGGATAACTGGACGGCAACTGACGGTGAGGCGCGAAAGCGTGGGGAGCAAACAGGATTAGATACCCTGGTAGTCCACGCTGTAAACGATGGATACTAGGTGTGCGGGGACTGACCCCCTGCGTGCCGCAGTTAACACAATAAGTATCCCACCTGGGGAGTACGATCGCAAGGTTGAAACTCAAAGGAATTGACGGGGGCCCGCACAAGCGGTGGATTATGTGGTTTAATTCGAAGCAACGCGAAGAACCTTACCAGGGCTTGACATCCTACTAACGAAGTAGAGATACATTAGGTGCCCTTCGGGGAAAGTAGAGACAGGTGGTGCATGGTTGTCGTCAGCTCGTGTCGTGAGATGTTGGGTTAAGTCCCGCAACGAGCGCAACCCCTATTGTTAGTTGCTACGCAAGAGCACTCTAGCGAGACTGCCGTTGACAAAACGGAGGAAGGTGGGGACGACGTCAAATCATCATGCCCCTTATGTCCTGGGCTACACACGTAATACAATGGCGGTCAACAGAGGGAGGCAAAGCCGCGAGGCAGAGCAAACCCCCAAAAGCCGTCCCAGTTCGGATCGCAGGCTGCAACCCGCCTGCGTGAAGTCGGAATCGCTAGTAATCGCGGATCAGCATGCCGCGGTGAATACGTTCCCGGGCCTTGTACACACCGCCCGTCACACCATGAGAGTCGGGAACACCCGAAGTCCGTAGCCTAACCGCAAGGAGGGCGCGGCCGAAGGTGGGTTCGATAATTGGGGTGAAGTCGTAACAAGGTAGCCGTATCGGAAGGTGCGGCTGGATCACCTCCTTTCTAAGGAGACCTGGGCAGAGCAAGCTCTGCCTGGAATTCCTGGTCAGCTGGAGCGGAAAAAGAGTTACGTTGTTTAATTTAGAGGGCGTACGCCGGGAGATAGAAGGGGATATAGCTCAGCTGGGAGAGCGCCTGCCTTGCAAGCAGGAGGTCGCCGGTTCGAACCCGACTATCTCCACCAAGAGAATAAAGCGTCACCTCGTCCAAGACGAGGGCCCGTAGCTCAGCTGGCTAGAGCGTACGACTGATAATCGTAAGGTCGGTGGTTCGAGCCCACTCGGGCCCACCAGGCGATTTGCCTTTGGATTTGAAGACCTGATCGAAAGATCGGATCTTCAAATCTGACTGCAAAAGCGGTTGGAAGCTGTGCCGGAGACAAGCGGAAGCTTGCGGACGGCGATCTGCACCTTGAAAACTGAACAATGTGACAAAAGCAAGTAAGGCAACAGAGAGGTTTCTCTGTGGAAACACAGAGGAAACAAATTGATTGTGGAACAGCATCCGAAAGGATGCAGGGTGACATACAATTTCGATCTTTGTAAAGCCTGCATAATTCTCAAAGAGAACCAAGAATTCTCTGACAAGTCGCTGTGAGAACGGCGATAGGTCAAGCTGGAAAGAGCGCAAGGGGAATGCCTTGGCATCAGGAGCCGAAGAAGGACGTGACAAGCTGCGAAAAGCCTCGGGGAGGAGCAAATATCCATTGATCCGGGGATATCCGAATGGGGCAACCCGGCTGGACAATATCCAGTCATCCTGCGTTGAACAAAATAGGCGTAGGAAGGGAACCGCCTGAACTGAAACATCTAAGTAGGGCGAGGAAGAGACATCAACCGAGATTCCGCAAGTAGTGGCGAGCGAACGCGGAAGAGGCCAAACCGAGGGATTTATTCCTCGGGGTTGCGGACAGTCATTTAGCGGAAGTTATCTAGGAGAAGGGTCTGGGAAGGCCCGCCACAGAGGGTGAGAGCCCCGTATCCGAAAGAGAAGGCCGTGCGACTGAATCCAGAGTACCGCGGGACACGTGAAACCCCGTGGGAAACAGGGGGGACCACCCTCCAAGCCTAAATACTACCTGATGACCGATAGAGGAGCAGTACCGTGAGGGAAAGGTGAAAAGGACCCCGGGAGGGGAGTGAAAGAGAACCTGAAACCTTGTGCTTACAAGCTGTCAAAGCACGTTAACGTGTGATGGCGTACTTTTTGTAGAACGGTCCGGCGAGTTATAGTAACGAGCGAGCTTAAGGCATTCAGTGCCGGAGGCGAAGCGAGAGCGAGTCTGAATAGGGCGTAAAGTTCGTTGCCATAGACCCGAAACCGGGTGACCTACCCATGAGCAGGTTGAAGTGGGGGTGAAACCCCATGGAGGACCGAACCGACCCCCGTTGCAATGGTGGCGGATGACTTGTGGGTAGCGGTGAAATTCCAATCGAACTCGGAGATAGCTGGTTCTCCCCGAAATAGCTTTAGGGCTAGCGTTATGTTAGATTACCGGAGGTAAAGCACTGAATGGTAGCGGGGCCGATAAGGTTACCAACGCCTATCAAACTAAGAATGCCGACTAATTGATGCATAGCAGTCAGACAGTGTGAGATAAGTTTCATTGTCAAAAGGGAAACAGCCCAGACCTACAGCTAAGGTCCCGAATAGATGCTAAGTGGAAAACGATGTGGAGTTGCGAAAACAACCAGGATGTTGGCTTAGAAGCAGCCACTCATTAAAAGAGTGCGTAATAGCTCACTGGTCGAGTGACTCTGCGCGGAAAATGTAACGGGGCTAAGCATCTAACCGAAGCTTAGGATTGTCGTAAGACAGTGGTAGGGGAGCGTTCCATGTGGGGTGAAGTCGTAGCGGAAGCAGCGGTGGACTGCATGGAAGTGAGAATGCCGGAATGAGTAGCGAGAATTATGTGGGAATCATAATGGCCGAAAATCTAAGGTTTCTTGGGGAAGGTTCGTCCGCCCAAGGTAAGCCGGGAGCTAAGGCGAGGCCGAAAGGCGTAGTCGATGCACATACGGTAGAAATTCCGTAGCCACCGAACTTTAAGTCAGAGGGACACTTTTGGATAGCGGAACCCGGGCGTTGGTTGACCCGGGCGAAAGGGAGCGAAAATATAGTAGCGAAGTCCGCGATGCTGAGAGGCGAGAAAAGCTCTGATGGATACTAAGGTGCCCGTACCGCAAACCGACACAGGTAGATGAGGAGAGAATCCTAAGGCCAACGGGAGAAGGGTTGTTAAGGAACTCGGCAAGTTGACCCCGTAACTTCGGAATAAGGGGAGCCTCGCAAGAGGCCGCAGTGAAAAGGCCCAAGCAACTGTTTACCAAAAACACAGGTCTATGCTAAATCGAAAGATGACGTATATGGGCTGACGCCTGCCCGGTGCCGGAAGGTTAAGAGGAGATGTCAGCGCAAGCGAAGCATTGAATTGAAGCCCCGGTAAACGGCGGCCGTAACTATAACGGTCCTAAGGTAGCGAAATTCCTTGTCAGGTAAGTTCTGACCCGCACGAAAGGCGTAATGATTTGGGCACTGTCTCAACAGCCCGCCCGGCGAAATTGTAGTACTGGTGAAGATACCAGTTACCCGCAACTAGACGGAAAGACCCCATGGAGCTTTACTGCAGCTTAATACTGGAATTCGGTAACCCATGTACAGGATAGGTGGGAGGCTTGGAAGCAGGGGCGTCAGCTCTTGTGGAGCCGCCGGTGGGATACCACTCTTGGATTGCTGAATTTCTAACCTGCGGCCGTGAATCCGGTCGGGGGACACTGTTAGGCGGGCAGTTTGACTGGGGCGGTCGCCTCCTAAAGAGTAACGGAGGCGCTCAAAGGTTGGCTCAGCACGGACGGAAATCGTGCAGTGAGTGTAAACGTAGAAGCCAGCCTAACTGCGAGACCGACGGGTCGAGCAGTAACGAAAGTTGGAGTTAGTGATCCGGTGGTATGTGAGTGGAAATGCCATCGCTCAACGGATAAAAGCTACCCTGGGGATAACAGGCTGATCTCCCCCAAGCGTCCACAGCGACGGGGAGGTTTGGCACCTCGATGTCGGCTCGTCACATCCTGGGGCTGAATTCGGTCCCAAGGGTTCGGCTGTTCGCCGATTAAAGTGGCACGCGAGCTGGGTTCAGAACGTCGTGAGACAGTTCGGTCCCTATCTGTTGCGGGCGGAAGAGATTTGAAGGGAGCTGTCCTTAGTACGAGAGGACCGGGATGGACGTACCTCTGGTGCACCAGTTGTCCTGCCAAGGGCATAGCTGGGTAGCTAAGTACGGACGAGATAAACGCTGAAAGCATCTAAGCGTGAAACTCCCCCTAAGATGAGATCTCTCACCTCGAAAGAGGGTAAGGGCCCAGGAAGACTACCTGGTAGATAGGCCGGAGGTGGAAGTGCAGTAATGTATGGAGCTGACCGGTACTAATAGCCCGAGGGCTTGACCTACGAGAAAGCAGGCGAGCCTGAAAGCAGCGTCACATTGTTCGGTTTTGAGGGTGCAGGGAAGCATGCTCAAGGGATTTGCACCTTTAGCTCAGTTGGTAGAGCAACTGACTCTTAATCAGTGGGTCCCCGGTTCGAGTCCGTGAAGGTGCACCATGGCCCGTTGGTCAAGTGGTTAAGACAGCGGCCTCTCACGCCGTTAACATCGGTTCGAATCCGGTACGGGTCACCAGACTTTTCAAGGGCGAAAGTTCTTGACAAGGGAAGCGAAATACAATATAATACAGTTTGTTCTCCGGCAAGACCGGATGACATAGAGTTGGTGCTGATTAGGGCGAGGGTCCACCCGTTCCCATTCCGAACACGGCAGTTAAGCTCGTTCCTGCTGACAATACTTGGCTGG